>RGZR01000200.1 GCA_010031465.1 Flavobacteriia bacterium | reverse complement strand
GGTTGGGGTATTGACCGCCATAAAAATCATCTCAGCTTTTTCGATATTGGCTGCGATATCATTAGAGAAGAAAAGATTTCTTCCTCGAGTCTCTTTAACCACTTCAGCAAGTCCCTTCTCATAAACAGGTAATTCATCTAGGAGACCATTCCATGCTTTAATTTTTTCTGGATTGGCATCAACAACAGTCACGTTTATATGGGGGCATTTAAGAGCTATAACCGCCATAGTCGGCCCTCCAACATAACCTGCACCAATACAACAAATATTTTTTATCTGCATTTTATTTTTTTAATAGCCAAGATGAGGACTGAATCTTATCGCCTAAGCCCTCGATTAATCCAATTCCTTTTTCTCTGCAAACAGGAACCTCTGGTATGGAATCATTATTTTGATCACCCCCATTTGCAAAATAAAGCTCATACTGATTAGAATACTTATCTGCTAAATCAGCGAGTGTAGCACATTGGGTTTTATCCTTATCAATCGAGATTAGGGCTTTGTCTACTATTCCTATGGCACTTACAATGATAAGGCGTTCATTTTCATCCATAAACTCCTTACTTCCCTTAAGCTCTCTTTGAAGATCACTATTTACTATCACCCAAAGCTGATCTCCAGCCGCTTTTGCTTTTTCAAATAGCTCGAGGTGTCCTTTGTGTAAGGGGTTAAAATATCCGGAAACTATTATTGCTTTTGGTTTCATTTTTACTTGCTTTCTTTTGCGCTAAAAAGTACGATATGCTCTCTGTCTGCTATAAACTTAGAAGCGAGATAAAAACTCACCTTTCTGCCAATTAGATCTTCTATTTTATCTTCTAATTGAGCGATGTATTCCATATTAAGACCTTGGCCGATTAAAAACACTTCAATAAGACCAGAGTCGTTTCCTTTGGCATAATCTCCAATTAAGATAATCTGATCTACATCTCCCATGCGCTCCAGTACAGTCTCTACTACATCCTCGAGTCCAAGGTGCTTAAAAACCACTTTTTGCATCACTTCAAAAAGAGGATGTTTGATATTGGCCTTATACTCTACTTTATTATCCACTTTAACTTTTTCTAAATAGCCCGCCCCTTGCAGGTGATTGAGCTCTTTACGGATAGCGTTGGTAGACTCGCCCATTTCGGTGGCAAGTCCGTTTAAGTATCCCCTATTGGCCTGGGAGACAAAAAATTTAATGAGTAATCGAAGGCGGGTTTTTGAAGTAATCAGCTCACCTAGCATAATTAAAATAGTTAGTTTTTTTCACGGCTCCGCCGCATCTGTCCCACTTGGGAAAAGTTAAATTTTTCATTAAAAATCAAAAAAAGTTACGTTTTAAGCCGCCTTTTTTTTCAGGGTAATACGCATCCCTAATGAGGCGAGCTCCAATTTAACTTTTGTGTTATTTGTTTCGACTACTTTTCCCGAAACCCCCGAAAAAGGGCCTTGGGT
>RGZR01000199.1 GCA_010031465.1 Flavobacteriia bacterium | reverse complement strand
TGTAGTGTAAAGGGGAATGGCAATAATCATTCCCATGGGCCCCATTAATGTTCCTGAGGCCAGTATTACAATAAAAATTTCAAGGGGATGTGATTTGACACTGTTGGAAAAGATAAAAGGCTGACTGAAAAAATTATCGACCAATTGGCCAAAAACAAATCCGAGTAAAATATAGATGGTTTTGGGTAAAATGACACTGCTAAATTCTTCGCCAATAAAACTACTCATCGTAAGTAGCATCATTAATATTCCACCTATTATCGGACCTAAATACGGGATTAAGTTTAATAGTGCACAAAGAAAAGCAATGATAAAAGCGTTTTCAACTTTAAAAATAGCGAGTACACTACTGTAAATGAGTAATAAAATGGTAATCTGTAGTAGAAGGCCTAAAAAGTATCGCGAAAGTAATCCTTTTGTTTTTTCAATTGACTTTTCAACACGATTTGAAATACGATCATTGACAAGCGCCAAGATGATGTTCTTTTGAAGAAAGCTGTCTTTTAAAAAAAAGAATAAAATAAAAACAACGGAAAACAAACCAATGGTAAAACCGCCTAAGAGTTCCAATACTTGATTGAGTAATTCGGGTAGTGCCCCCAAATTAATTGAATGGAACAGATTGTCTATGGCAAGTTGTTGTTGCCAAAAGCTATTGTCTAGCTGAAAATAGAGACTAATTTCATTCAGCAGGGTAGCAACATTTTGTTTTAGTTGATCAACATCAAGGAGAGAAAGATTTTCCCCCTGACGGATTAATAAGGGAACAAAGAGTGATATTAAACTACTTAAGACTCCTAGCAAGAACAAAAGGGTCAATGATGTTGCCAGAATCGAATTTAATCGCAAGCGAAACATTAAAAATTGATTGATTGGACGCCCAATAAGACTGGCTATACCGGCGATTAAAGCATAGAGTAAAAGCGTTTTAAGTTGCAGTATGAACCAAAAAAGAAGGCAAATACCTGCCAATTGAAGTACGGCCAATACAATTCCTTTAGAAATTTCTTTTGCATTCATAGGTTAAAGATAGGGAAGTTAGAAATGAGTCATTTGTTGATGAGCAAGAAAAGCAGTATGGCAGGCAATAAAACCCGCCGTTTCGGTCCGAAACCGTTGTGTACCAAAGGACACCGAGAGGGCTCCTTTTGAAAGGGCCACTTCAATTTCTTTAGGACTAAAATCACCCTCAGGGCCAA
Source organism: Flavobacteriia bacterium (assembly GCA_010031465.1). GTDB lineage: Bacteria > Bacteroidota > Bacteroidia > Flavobacteriales > Flavobacteriaceae > MS024-2A. Next base: position 241 of record RGZR01000199.1, on the reverse strand, counting down.
TAAGAACGGTAACCTGGTTGTGCGCTAAAGCTTGCTGAAAGAGTGAAGATTTTTTGCCCGCTTGACAATGGGCCATAAAGAGGGGAAGGGAACATTTAGTTAAAAACTTATCAAAGGAGACCATAGGATGAATTAGCGGTAAAAAAAACTGTTGGGATTGTTTTAATGCCGCAATGGCAATTTTCTCAAATCGCTCTCTTTTTATCTCTTTGCGCTCCGAATGTGCGCATCGTAAAGGCGT
>RGZR01000198.1 GCA_010031465.1 Flavobacteriia bacterium | reverse complement strand
TAATTTATCTAGCATCCGACCTTATTTTTTAGGTTTAGAATAATCGATACCCTTGTCTATACCTTTTAAAAAAAGTAAAGCCTGTTGAAATTGCTTATCATCTTTTCCACCAAGCTCGATAGGCTTAAAGTTTTTTAATGCTTCAGACCCAGTAGTAGGTGCATTGGCAGGTTTGTCGGTTTTTGCAGGGGCATCTTCGCCTTGAGGGTTAACAATATGATTGGTCACATCCTCTTCTCTCACGGCAAATTGTTCAAAGCCATCATCGACAACCACGTCTGGTTCAATGCCTTTAGACTGAATGGAACGTCCATTTGGGGTAAAGTACAAGGCGGTAGTCAGTTTAATGGCGGTACCATTGTTCATAGGAAGAATACTTTGTACAGAACCTTTACCAAAACTACGTGTACCCAATATGGTGCCACGTCCATGGTCTTGTAAAGCACCGGCTACAATTTCAGAGGCAGAAGCAGATCCATTGTTAACTAACACAACAAGCGGCGTATGTTTAACATCGTCAGGAACTTTGTCAAAATAATTTTTACTAGCAGGGTAGTTTCTCACGTAATTTTCAGGAATGGCAGTTAAGTGCATTTTAGAGTCAGGAGCTCTGCCTTCGGTGTAAACCACCAAATCACCTTCATCTAAGAAAGCTGCAGAAACACCAACAGCTGCATTTAAAAGTCCACCTGGATTGTTTCTAAGATCAAGCACAATACCGTTAAAGGCATATTTATTTTCGCGACGAATTTTCTTAAGTGCTTCCGCTAGGTCTTGTGTGGTTCTCTCTTGGAATTGAGTAATTCTGACATAACCATAATTGGGCTCAACAATTTTTGCTTTTACGCTTTTAGTTTTAATTTGCGCTCTAACGATCGTGATATCAAAGGGCGCATCAACACCCTTACGAAGCACTTGTATTTTAATGGATGATCCTGGCTTACCACGCATGAGTTTGACAGCTTCATTGAGGGTAAGTCCTTTAACTTGGGTTTGATCAAGCTTCATAATTAAATCACCTGACTTTAAACCTGCCTCATAAGCCGGAGTATCCTCGATGGGTGATATCACTTTAACAAAACCATCTTCCATACCAACTTCAATGCCAAGGCCACCAAATTCACCTGTAGTTCCTTGTTGCATTTCTTTAAAATTATCCAGGTCCAAGAAGGTTGAGTGCGGGTCGAGCCCTGCTAACATTCCAGTGAGCGCCTCAGTAATTAATTTTTTATCTTCAATATCTTCAACATAGTCTGTTTTAATTTTTCCAAACACTTCAGCAAACGTCCTAAGATCCTCAATCGGTAAATTCGGAGATGTTGTTTTTTCAGCTAAGGCCTGAAAATTAATAGATATAAGTGCACCTAAAGTCGCACCAAAAAAGATAAATAGAAGTTTTTGGAATTTAGTTTTCATTGTTACTTTTATTAAACCTCAGAATACGTTATAAAAGAGTATATTAAATCTAA
>RGZR01000197.1 GCA_010031465.1 Flavobacteriia bacterium | reverse complement strand
TGTAAATTACTTTTACCATGTCTACCTCTATGAGATTATGCTATATTGTATCCCGAAAGAGCACCAAATGTCAAGGCTTATTTTTGGTTAACTATTTTTAAAATCTTGACACACCGCTGCATTTGATGATATAATATGTATTCAAAATTACAAAATAAAATTTTTTTGGAGAAAGCTATGAAACGTCCGCAAAACATGAGTCTTTGTGATTATATCGAATGGGTCATAAATAATGAGCTAGAAGGTGAGCCAAATGATCTTGAAAAAGATTGCTGGGTTCCTCGCAAAAGTAGAGGAAGAGTTAGGGGCCGAGCTATTGCTTACTGGGAAGGTAAAAATTTAGCTATGTATCAGCTTACGTACATGGCTTGGTATGAAATAGAAGAAAATCCTTTTTCACAAAAACTTCACGCGTCTCATACCTGTGATAATGAAGAATGCGTAAATCCTTTACATATTGTTCCAGAAGATCCTTCTACAAATGAAAAAAGAAAACTTGAGCGAAGAGGTGTAGATGTTTACAAAAAATCTCAGTCTGAATATCAAATAAATCTACGAAAAGAAAATAAGGCAATTATGCCAACAGGACTAACTCATAAAGAAAAAGCTCAATGGCTTTTAGATAATAAAACATGGACTGATGAAAATGGGTGCATGCGCTGGACGGGGCAGCAAAATGAAAAAGGCTATGCAAGACATAATATTACTATAACTACAGGCATAAAGAAAAAGGTAGAAGTTCATCGGTATATTCATTGTATGTTTAAGGGGCTTCCATACGGCGAAGATCCTAATGATGAATGGAATGCTAAAGGTAAGGGATTTAAAGTTGCAGACCATATTTGCAATGAACCAAATTGTGTAAATCCTGAACATATTCAACTGATTTCGAGATCAGAAAATGCATTACGTTCTAATACTAAAGCGAGAAAAATTACAGAAGAAGATGCTAGAGCAATTATTGAAGACTACCTTTCTATGGACGACTGGCCTTATGGAAGCAAAGCTACATTTGCTCAAAAATGGGCAGAGAAGCTAGGAGTTAGTGCTGATGTTGCAAGAAATATAGTATTTCGAAAGAATAGGTGGAAACCTCTATTAATTGAATACGGCCTGCTATAACGCAGGCTTTTTTATGTCATTCAAAAATACCCAAGGTTTACGTGCTGGGTAGCGCGCGCAAATGAGAATCATTCTCGTCTACAAACCGGGCTATATGGCCTGGCCTATAGCACAGACCCGGCCCGGCGTCAAGCAATTTTTTTGTGAAATATTCACATAAAAAAAGCTGTACTTTTGGGCACGGGTTCGGTTATAATCTTTTCATCGGATGGGGATTGGCCCTGTCCCTTTTTCAAAGGTAGCATCTTATGTCTAACTACACTGATAAAATGGTCGCGGCGATTCGCTCTGCGGCTCCTCTCAACCTCGCCAAAGCTAAGGCACTTGCCGAAGAATTCGGGAGCGTATC
>RGZR01000196.1 GCA_010031465.1 Flavobacteriia bacterium | reverse complement strand
ATGGTCCAACACTGGCATTTAAAGATGTTGGGGCACGCTTTATGGCGCGCTGTTTAGCCTATGCAAACGCTCAAAAATCAAAAAAAGAACTGACCATTTTAGTAGCTACTTCTGGAGATACTGGAGGTGCTGTGGCGGATGGTTTTTATGGTGTTGAGGGTATTAAAAAGTCGTGATTTTATACCCCAAAGGAAAAGTTAGTTCACTTCAAGAAAAACAATTAACTACCCTTGGCAAAAACATTACAGCCCTTGAGGTTGAAGGGGTATTTGATGATTGTCAAGACATGGTTAAATCCGCTTTTATTGATCCTGAAATCAACAGTGAAGTGAATTTAACATCTGCAAACTCAATCAATATTGCGCGTTGGTTAGCACAAATGTTTTATTATTTTATCGGGTTTAAAAATAGGCCACATCCTGACAAAAAGTTAGTGGTTTCTGTCCCAAGTGGAAATTTTGGAAACCTTTGTGCTGGGCTAATGGCTAAACAAATGGGTCTTCCCATCGACCATTTCATTGCAGCAACCAACATTAATGATACGGTACCTAAATTTTTGACAACGGGAGAATACCAACCCAAACCCTCTAAAGCTACCCTTTCAAATGCTATGGATGTTGGTGATCCGAGTAATTTTATTCGTATCCAAAAATTACATAATAACGACTTTTTTAAACTTAGAAAGGCAGTAAGCGCTTATTCTTACACTGATGCAGATACACTAAATGCCTTAAAATCAATTTATAAAAACACCGGTTATATCGCTGATCCTCACGGTGCTGTAGGCTATTTGGGACTAAACGAGTTTTTAGAAAACAATCCCGAGGAGTATAGTGGGCTGTTTTTAGAAACAGCGCATCCCATAAAATTTTCAAAAAGTGTTGAATCAGCCATTAAAACCCAATTGAAAGTCCCCGAAAAGCTAAAAGCACTTTTAGAACGGGAAAAAACAAGCCTCCCTGTAAAAGACTACAAGGAATTAAAATCGTATTTACTTAAACGTTAGTTTATTCAATCGCTAACTCAGGTAAAACAAAATCATCCAAAGCACTTTTTTGGCGCATCATATCCTCAATGGCATCCCAAGCACGTGGAGCGTCAACGGATAAATTAACAGGTCCTTCTGCTGTAATTAAAATGTCATCTTCGATGCGGATACCAATGTTCCACCATTTTGGATCACACGGACTTCCTTCGGGAACATAAATACCTGGTTCAACGGTAATCACCATATCAGGTTCAAGGGCGCCATAAAGTCCTGGGTCATGAACATCCAATCCGATGTGATGTGATATTCCGTGAGGCAAATACCGTCGGTATTCTTCAGGCGATTTAATTAATCCCAAATCAAGTAATCCCTTTTGAACAACTTCATTGGTTGCCCTACTGATATCACTAAAGGATGCCCCTACAATTGAAGCTTGGATACCTGCAGTTTGCGCGTCATAAACAATTTGATACAAGGCACGTTGCTCAGGGGTAAAAGTTCCCGAAACTGGA
>RGZR01000195.1 GCA_010031465.1 Flavobacteriia bacterium | reverse complement strand
TAGATCATTTTGGCTAGGCTCTAACCAATTTTGCTGAATGGTATCTGCTTTTTCATAGGGAATGAGCATTGAAATGCTACCCTTAGGATTTAACCATTTTGATAGATGTACAAATAGCTCGGAGAGCAAATAATTCTCAGTATGTCGTGCGTTTCTTTTTACCGTTTCTTGTGAGGGAAGTTGGTTTGAGAAAAACGGAGGATTGCAAATAATTGCATCGAAGCTTTGCTCAGGCTCAAATTGCCACCAGTCGCTTTGTATTACCGACAATTGGTTATGAGTATCGTTCAATTGGATGTTTTGTCTCACCGTTTGAACCGATTCAGGATGTCGTTCCAATCCTAGTATTTGAGCCATTGGGTACTTTTGATGCATCATAAACATCAAAAGACCGCTACCACAGCCAACATCTAGGATGTTTTTGGGTTCATGGAATTGACTTAAGGCTCCAAAAATACAGGCGTCGGTGGTCACCGGTAAACTGACGTTTTCCTGAGTGATTATGAAGTTTTTCAATTCAAAAGGGCGCCTTTTTTTCATCGGAATCTTTATGCTTTCACGAAGTCAATTTGAAATTCATTTGGATTGGAGAAAATCTTAAATGAATTTTTATTCATCAGCCACACGCTATTTACACGGTCTTTCGCAATATGTAAGTCGTGCGTGCAGACAATAAAAGTAGTGCCTTTTTCTTTTGCTCGGTTTTGGATGCGTGTCCAAAAATCTATTTTAGAGGGATAATCTAAAAACGCCGTTGGCTCATCCAATAAAACTACCTTAGCGTTTTGAAACAAACAACGGGCGAGCATTACTTTCTGTTTTTCGCCATCGCTTAGGTTATTGAATGTGACATTGGCTAAATGACCTACACCGCAGTAGTCCAGTTCATTAAGGGCTTGTTGTTTTTCATCCTTCGAATAGGATTGAAAAAAGGAACTTAAAGGACTCGCCGTTAGGGTGATTTCTAATGGCGACATCAGTTCAATTTGTGGAGGGGTTGCAAGCATCAATGAAATAATGCCTTGCCTTTCAGAACCTTGAATATTTAGTAAGTCAACATTATCAAAGGTTAAATTTCCTCCAAGAGGGGATGAAATACCCATCAGGGTTTTCAGAAATACGGATTTCCCTACACCATTTGGACCCGCAAGTAAGATGATTTCTCCGGGTTGGGTAGAAAATGAAATACCGCTATGCAATACATGTTTAACCTTGGTATTGAAAAATCCAGTTTGCAGTTCTTGAGCTTTCAGCGACATTATTATTACAAAAATGGGATATTTGTGCGAGTATATGCGTGTTACACGAATTGAAAATGTAGAAGAATTAAAAATCGTTCGTCATTTGGCGGAGCGAATTTGGAACGATCACTATTTAGAAATAATAGGGCAAGAGCAAGTAGATTACATGCTGGGGCGTATGTACGATTTAGAATCACTTCGGCATCAAATGGCTGGTGGTGATGTTTTTTATCTGCTGTATTCAGATGCATTACCCTTG
>RGZR01000194.1 GCA_010031465.1 Flavobacteriia bacterium | reverse complement strand
TGCTGCAGCCACCACACCTCTCGTTCCGCCTCCCCCAACAGCCAACGCTTTACCTTTCCATGCGGGATGATCAAGTTGCTCTACAGCAGCAAAAAAAGCATCCATATCAATATGAATTATTTTGCGTGTAGGAAGTTGTTCCTGCATTGTAGAAACGAATTACATTGGTTAAACGGATTTTGTAAAATGATATTCACGTTCAATAGCACATACCCGAAGCTTGTACCAAGCATAGGCTTTTTCTTTTCCAAAGTGTTGAGCTGCTTGATGAAGACTGTGTTTTTCCCAATGGGCAATTGCATCTTTACTTTCCCAATAGCTAATGGTAAAGCCTGTACCCTCTGGATTTCGATAACTTTCCATTCCTAAAAATCCAGGTTGTTCGGTTACCTCCTTGTGCAATTCGGTGGCAAATTCGTGATAGGGTAAGGAATCTTTTTCAGCTAACTGATTTGTAAAAAGTACTGCATATCCTTTTGCTTTCATTCGTCTTTATAAATTTTTACGGTAAGCTCCCCTTTGGCGTTGATGTGGGCACGATACATCCCTGTAGTATTCATTTCCATAGCAATATTGCCTTTTGAGTCAATTCCTACAATACCCCCATCACCTCCAAGAGGCCCTACTTTTTCATGAATTACTTGATAGGCTGCTTGTTTTATACTCAACCCTTTGTACTCCATCAAAGCAGAAATGTCATGGGCAACCACAGAACGGATAAAAAATTCGCCCCAACCGGTAGCCGAAATGGCACAGGTTGCGTTGTTGGCATACGTTCCCGCCCCAATAATTGGAGCGTCGCCTATTCGGTTCCACTTTTTGTTGGTCATCCCGCCTGTTGAGGTACCTGCGGCTAAATTACCTTGTTGATCAAGAGCTACACAACCCACAGTTCCCATACGTTGTTGTACAAGGTAAGGGTCTGTAGCCACCTCAACCGCACTTTGTCGGCGCTGCTCAGCCTCTTTTACCCTTTTTAGAGAATTGATTCTTCGTTCGGTAAAAAAATACTCAGAGGGCACCCATTCTAATCCTTGTTCTTGAGCAAATTGGTCTGCTCCTGCACCTGATAACATCACATGAGGTGATTTTTCCATTACGGCTATAGCCGCTGAAATCGGATGTTTTACATGCTGAACTCCAGCAATAGCTCCGGCATCTAACGTTGCTCCGTTCATAAAGGAGGCGTCGAGCTCAATGGTGTCATCTGCTGTTAATACAGCTCCCTTTCCAGCATTAAACAATGGGGAGTCTTCCATTACATGAATTGTTTTTTCTACAGCTTCTTGACTTGTTCCGCCTTGTTTTAGAATTGAATACCCCACTTGAATGGCCTGGGTAAGGGTTTCACGATAAGCCGCATCCATTTCCGCAGTCATTTCTGAACGCAAAAGTGTGCCCGCGCCCCCGTGTATTACTATTCCAAATGTTGGTGCAGAATCCTCCTTAATCTCAGTAGACTCTTTACATCCCGTTAAGAGGAGAAGGGCAAATAGATAGA
>RGZR01000193.1 GCA_010031465.1 Flavobacteriia bacterium | reverse complement strand
CTGCAAGACCCGGCTCATAAACTGGTAAGGTGTCTAAAGGTCCGTTCCAAGCCTTTATGCGCTCTGGATTGGCATCAACGACCGTAACATTGATGTGTGGACATTTAAGCGCAATAACCGCCATCGTTGGCCCCCCTACATATCCCGCTCCGATACAACAAATGTTTTTTACCTCCATTTTATTTTTTTAAAAGCCACGAAGAAGACTGAATCTTATCGCCCAAGCCTTCGATTAAACCAATTCCTTTTTCTGCACAAACAGGAACTTCAGGTATGGAGTCATTATTTTGATCACCCCCATTGGCAAAAAATAGTGCAAACTCATTTTTATGGTTATCGGCCAAATAGGCTAAGGTTGCACACTGGGTTTTATCTTGATCGATGGATATAAGCGCCTTATCGACATACTTTATCGCCCGAACAATCGTTAGCCTTTCTTGCTCATCCATAAAGGCTTTGCTCCCTTTAAGTGCGCGTTGCAAATCACTGTTGACAATCACCCATAACTGGTCGCCCTGGGCTTTGGCTTTTTCAAACAATTCTAAATGCCCCTTGTGTAGGGGGTTAAAATAGCCGGATACAATTATGACTTTTTCCATTTATTCACTTTTATAAAGTACGATATGGGTTTGATTTTGAGAAAATTTGGTGCCCACATACAGGCTGACTTTCCGCCCGATCAGGTCTTCAATCTTGGGTTCTAATTGGGTAATGTATTGGGTGTCCAAACCCTCCCCAATCAAAAATACTTCGAGATTACCGCTATCGATACCTTGAGCATAATCGCCTACCAAAATGATTTGTTGAACGGCACCCATCCGTTCCAAAACCGCATTGACCACATCTTCCAAGCCCAGGTGTTTAAGCACTACTTTTTGTAATACTTCAAACAAAGGATGGGAGGTGTCAGCGGTATATTCGACCTTGTTGTGGTTTTTGATTTTTTTGAGGTAACCCGCGCCATGTAAGTGATTGAGTTCTTTACGGATGGCATTGGTGGATTCCCCCATTTCGGTGGCTAAGCCATTTAAATACCCCCGGTTGGCCTGAGACACAAAAAACTTGATTAAAAGCCGTAAGCGGGTTTTGGATGTAATCAACTCACCAAGCATGGGTGTTTATTTTTAAGTACCAAAAGTACTTAATCTATGTTAAAATGCAAAAAAAAAACGTAAAATTACTGGGGGCAGTACTGCTGATAGGTCGCTTCGGCCTGGGCATAGCCGCTGTCTTTGGCGGTTAGCAAGAGTGGACATGCCCCTACTGGATCTCCCATACGGATAAAAATTAATGCTTTAATGTATTCACATTTTCCATTTAATGGATTCATCTCATTAACAACTTTATTAATATATTCTAAGGACTTATTTAAATCATTTATCAAATAATAGGAAGTTGCTGCATTTTCATAATAAGAATATTCTATAGGATCTGACTCTATTGCCTTTTCAAAAAAATTGACTGCATTTTCATGATCACCTTTATTAAAAAATGAAAGTGCCTCATTTGAGAAATTTATTCCTTTTGAAA
>RGZR01000192.1 GCA_010031465.1 Flavobacteriia bacterium | reverse complement strand
TGCTTTTTTGATTCAAAATATTTAGAATCACAAAGGAAAGGGAGTGTTGCGTTATGTATTTCGTTTTTTGGATAACAAGGCGCAACAAGAAATCGATTCCTGCAAAACCGTTTCACTTTGGTGTTCAGGTTTTTTTTGGCAAGGTAGATACAGCGTTGTATTTACCAGTACAGATTGGGGAAATGTTTTTGCTACTATCATTTCACTTATTGGTATTAGTACCAAAAGAAATAATAGTGCTTCTTTTGTTGAAGAAATACACTATGCCAAAAAAAGGTTAACTTTCTTTTTATTACATTTCAAAAATGAAAAAAATCTTCTTCTTTATACTCCTAAGTACCTTCGTATTGGGATGGTCACAAACATCAACTCATCCTCTTAAAGACAAAACCATTTTGGTTGTTTACGGAGGTTGGAAAGGGCATCAACCCAGTATTTTTGGTGAAAAAATTGCCAAATGGTTTTCGTCAAAAGGAGCCTTAGTTAAAGTCACACAAGACACTGAAATTTACACCAACAAAGCCTATATGGAAACCGTTGACTTGGTAATAAACCACATAACAATGAGCAGTATGAGTGGTAATGCCTCTCTTGGGCTTCAACAAGCTGTGGCTTCGGGTACAGGTCTTGCAGGATGCCACGGTGGATTAGGGGATTCCTTTCGGGAGAATACGGAATATCAGTATATGGTTGGTGGCCAATTTGTAAAACATCCGGGGGGGCAAGTAGACTATACAGTTACGATCCTTGATACAAACGACCCGATAACGGAAGGAATTTCAACTTTTGATTTGCATACCGAACAATATTATATGCATTTTGATCCTTCTGTTACTGTTTTGGCAACCACCACTTTTTCTGGAGAACACGATTCGTGGATTGAGGGTGTGGTTATGCCCGTAGTTTGGAAAAAAACATATGGCAAGGGAAAGGTGTTTTATTCCGCAATAGGGCACTCTGAAGATCTTTTTGATATTGACGAAGTTTGGACACTGATCACTCGTGGAGCAACATGGGCCGCTCGATAATCGCGCTTAATATTTACTGTCTCGATTCGATTTTCTTTTTATAATATCTTTGTGCCGTTATGAAAAGAAAAATTATCATTATTGGATCTGGATTTTCAGCACTTTCTGCAGCCAGTTATCTCTCACAAAAAGGGCATGATGTTCATATTTATGAAAAAAATTCAAGCCTGGGAGGTCGGGCCAGGCAGTTTACTAAAGAAGGCTTTACTTTTGATATGGGGCCTTCATGGTATTGGATGCCCGATGTATTTGAGTCTTTCTACAATGATTTTGGAAAAACCACTTCAGATTTCTACAAACTTGAGCGTTTAGACCCCGGATACCAAGTGATTTTTGGTGAAAATGATTTTATGCCCATTGGCGATTCTTTAGAAAAAATATACCATGTTTTTGAAAAGGAAGAAAATGGAAGCCGTAAAAAACTGGAGCGCTTTATGGCAGAAGCAAAAGAAAATTATGAAATCGCCATCAAAGATTTAGTTTATCGGCCAGGAATTTCTCC
>RGZR01000191.1 GCA_010031465.1 Flavobacteriia bacterium | reverse complement strand
ATATTAACGCAATGAAACAATGACGAAAAGCGCAAACCCCTAACTTATGAGGCATAAAGGGATACATTGAACAATTTACCTAACCAAACGATACAAGATGTTATCGATGCAGAATTGCACGCACGACCATATCTGACGCTGGGGGTAAATCAGAGGGTATTTTATTTTGCTTTTCAAACGGGTGAACAATCCACAGAAAATGAATGGTCTTTTGTGGTTGATATAATGCGCCAGAGTTACGGATGGACAGAGGCATCAATGCCGTCTGATCTGCCCACTTCGCCACCTCGGTTTTTTATGTATGAAGAAAAGGGCATTATTTATCGCTACGAAAGGCATTCTGAATTTGCAAGCCTTGCGATAATTTTTACTAATGCCGTCCAAAAGAAAGGCAGAAAACCTGATTATTTTCCTGCGGATGGCGTTACCAAAATACCCAAAGATGTGGTGGCTCTTTTTCCGGGTGATTTAATTGTTGCAACATGGATTGAAATGTCTGCTGATCACCGTTCTCTTTTGCCTGCAGATTTAGAAACCTATTTTCAACATGACAATTTTGCAGGGAGTTTTGTCGCGGATCATGGGGCGAGGGTTTACTGTTCTATGAAATTAGAACCGCATCAAAAGGGCGAGTTTGCATTCACACGGGTGCTTGTACAAAATCTGGGTCTTAGTGAGCAGAGAACAGGCCGCTTGATCCAGCGGCTTTTAGAAATTGAAACCTATCGCCATTTTGCCATGATTTCCCTGCCTATGGTCAATGAGATTAAACCTCAACTGACGAAAACCGAAAACTTACTTTCCCAGATCAGCAAAGAAATGGGGCATATTGGCAACACCGAACCAACAGAGGTGTTACAGCATCAGTTAATCCAGATTACTAATGTCACCGCAAAAATAGAAAAAATATCTGCCTTAACCTCATACCGTTTAGCCGCGACTAAGGCATATGATGCCTTGGTGAGAAGCCGGATAAAAGAATTGCGTGAAACAAGAATAGACAATTTTCAAACCATAGCACAATTCCTAGAACGGCGGCTGGTTCCTGCGGTGCGAACTTGTTTTGCTTTTCAAAGCCGTCTTGAGGATGTTGGGCTTCGCGCTCAGCGCAGCAATACGCTCCTTAGGACCCGGATTGAAATGCAAATCCAGATTCAAAATAACGCCCTTCTTTCCTCAATGGAAAATCGAGCTAAACAGCAATTAAGGCTTCAAGAAATTGTTGAGTTGCTGTCTATTGCGGCGATTACCTATTATCTTGTCAGTTTATTATCCTATCTGCTCAAAGGGGTAAAAACAGAATATCTTCATCTGGATAGGGATACCATTCTTGCCATCTCGGTTCCGGTGATTGCTATATTGCTGTTTGCGGTTTTGAAACTGGTCCGGAAATCTATGGATAAAGAATAGATAAAGACCGTAACGGTGTATGTTATACGCATATTACCAAATCTTAAAATTACAGGTGGAATATTTGCCAAGGTAAGACTAGCTTTATTGGCCAATTAATCTTTCCCCAATAGGATAAAA
>RGZR01000020.1 GCA_010031465.1 Flavobacteriia bacterium | reverse complement strand
GCAGCACGTGCCGTTATTTTAGAACCTATAATGAAATTAGAAGTACTTACTCCTGAAGAAAATATTGGTGATATTGTAGGTGACTTGAACCGCAGACGCGGACAAGTAAATTCTATGGATGACCGTGCAGGATCAAAAGTAGTTAAGGCAGAAGTACCCCTTTCAGAAATGTTCGGTTACGTAACCTCGTTACGAACACTTTCATCAGGACGGGCAACCTCTACTATGGAATTTTCACACTATGCAGAAACACCTCCAAACATTTCGGAGAGCGTCATTGCAGATGTAAACGGTAAAAAAGCATAATACGGATTCGCATGAGCCAAAAAATTAGAATTAAGTTAAAATCGTACGATCACAATCTAGTAGATAAGTCGGCCGATAAAATTGTAAAAACAGTAAAAACAACAGGTGCTGTAGTAACGGGTCCAATCCCGCTACCCACACACAAGAAAATTTTTACCGTATTGCGTTCTCCACACGTCAATAAAAAATCAAGAGAGCAGTTTCAATTGTCTTCTTACAAGCGTTTGTTAGACATATACAGTTCATCATCAAAAACAATTGATGCATTAATGAAACTGGAATTGCCAAGTGGGGTAGAAGTAGAAATTAAAGTTTGATCATTAAATTAATTAAATAAGTATAACAATGTCTGGGTTAATAGGTAAAAAAATCGGCATGACCAGTCTTTTTGACGCTATGGGGAAAAACATTCCTTGTACTGTTTTAGAAGTAGGTCCATGCGTGGTTACCCAAGTCAGAACCAAAGCGGTTGACGGGTATGAAGCTGTTCAACTGGGTTTCGATGACAAGGCAGCTAAACAGGTGAATAAGGCAGAAGAAGGACACTTCAAGAAAGCCAATACAGCACCTAAAAAGAAGCTTTTCGAATTCCAGGATTTTGAACAAGAATTAAATTTAGGTGACACAGTCACCGTAGAACACTTTATTGAAGGTGAATTTGTAGATATCACAGGTACTTCTAAAGGAAAAGGCTTTCAGGGTGTTGTAAAACGCCACGGATTTGCTGGAGTAGGACAAGCCACTCACGGTCAACACAACCGATTAAGAGCCCCTGGTTCTATTGGAGCTGCTTCCTATCCTGCACGTGTATTCAAGGGAATGCGTATGGCAGGGCAAACAGGAAACCAATCTGTTAAAGTGGAAAACCTTAAAGTGGTAAAAGTGGTACCCGAGAAAAATCTTCTTGTGGTAAAGGGATGTGTACCCGGTCATAATAATTCGTATGTAATCGTTCAGAAATAATGGAATTAAACGTACTTAACATAGAAGGAAAAGATACCGGCAGAAAAGTTAAACTTAACAAGGATGTCTTCGGTATTGAACCAAATCAGCATGCCATTTATTTGGATGTAAAACAGCATTTGGCAAACAAGCGTCAGGGAACACACAAGTCCAAAGAACGCGCTGAAATCACAGGAAGTACCCGAAAGATTAAAAAACAAAAAGGTACAGGTACTGCTCGAGCGGGAAGCATTAAGAATCCATTATTTAAAGGAGGGGGACGTGTATTTGGTCCCACCCCTAGAGATTACAGCCAGAAAATCAACAAAAAGGTAAAACGCTTGGCACGTAAATCAGCCCTTAGTATAAAGGCTCAACAAAAGTCAATCGTTGTACTTGAAGATATTCAAATGGAGCAACCACAAACTAAAAATTACATCAAAATGCTTAGCGCCCTAGGGTTGGCCGACAAAAAAAGCATATTGGTCTTGGGCGAATTGAATAAAAATGTATATTTGTCCTCTCGTAATTTGAAAAATTCCAAGGTCGTAATACACTCAGAATTAAACACTTACAGCATTTCTAATGCTCATAATGTGATACTTTCTGAGAGTGCAGTCTCCGGAATTGAATCACTTTTGAACCGATAGTTATGGACATATTAATAAAACCTATCATCACAGAAAAAGCTTCATTAGGAAGTGAACGCCTGAATCGGTATACGTTTTTGGTTGACCCTAGAGCCAATAAAGTGGAGATTAAAAAAGCAGTGGAAACTGCCTATGGCGTAACTGTGGAAAAAGTAAGAACTCAAAATTACGGTCCAGAACGCAAAACGCGTTTCACCAAAACCGGAATTCAACGTGGTAAAACCAACGCAACCAAGCGCGCCATAGTGCAGGTTGCTGAGGGAGATGCCATTGATTTTTATAGTAATTTATAATCGCGTCAGATGTCAGTAAGAAAATTAAAACCGATAACTCCTGCGCAGCGTTTTAGAGTAGTAAATGGATTTGACGCAATTACTACTGATAAGCCCGAAAAGAGTTTATTGGCAACCAAAAAAAGATCTGGAGGTAGAAATAACTCAGGTCGAATGACAGCCCGCTACATTGGTGGAGGTCATAAAAAACGCTACCGTATTATCGACTTTAAACGCAACAAGTTTGAAGTTGAGGCGGAAGTAAAAACAATTGAATACGATCCAAACCGTTCTGCATTTATCGCCTTGGTAGAATATACCGATGGAGAAAAACGATACATCATCGCACAAAACGGATTACAAGTCGGACAAAAATTAACCTCAGGAGAAAATGCATCTCCCGAAATTGGGAATGCAATACCGTTATCGAACATCCCATTAGGGACCATCATTTCGTGTATCGAACTGCACCCGGGTAAAGGAGCAGCAATAGCGCGTAGCGCAGGTTCATTTGCACAGCTTATGGCTCGCGATGGAAGATTTGCTTCAGTTAAATTACCCTCAGGTGAAACCCGTCTTATTTTAGTAACCTGTATGGCTACTATTGGAGCCGTTTCAAATTCAGACCATCAGTTGCTTGTTTCTGGTAAAGCCGGACGTTCACGTTGGTTAGGAAGAAGACCAAGAACTCGACCCGTTGCCATGAACCCTGTTGACCATCCAATGGGTGGGGGTGAAGGACGTGCCTCTGGAGGACACCCTAGATCTCGTAAAGGAGTACCTGCAAAAGGATATCGAACACGTTCGAAAAAGAAATCAAGTAATAAGTTCATTGTTGAACGTAGAAAAAAATAACAGACTATGGCACGTTCATTAAAAAAAGGACCTTTTGTACATCACAGTCTTGAAAAGAAAGTGATGAAAAACATAGAAGAAAATAAGAAATCCGTGATCAAGACATGGTCACGCGCGTCGCTGATCACCCCTGATTTTGTAGGGCAAACGATTGGCGTTCACAATGGGAAAACATTTGTACCCGTATACGTTACTGAAAATATGGTAGGACATAAACTTGGAGAATTTTCTGCAACACGAAATTTCCGAGGTCATTCGGGTGCTAAAAATAAAGGCAAAAAATAAGAGAACTCATGGGAAATCGTAAAAGACTATCAGCGCAAGCCCTCAAAGAGGAAAAGAAAAATCTTGCTTTTGCCAAATTAAATAATTGCCCAACATCGCCACGTAAAATGCGATTAGTTGCCGATCAGGTTAGAGGGGAATCAATAGACAAAGCACTAGCGATTTTAAAATTTAGCCCGAAAGAGGCTTCACGTCGTCTTGAAAAGCTACTTCTTTCTGCCATTTCTAACTGGCAGGCAAAAAACGAAACTGGAGACATAGAAAAAGCAGATTTATACGTATCTGAAATTCGTGTTGATGGAGGTACTATGTTGAAAAGATTACGCCCTGCACCCCAGGGAAGAGCACACCGAATTAGAAAACGTTCCAATCACGTTACCGTAGTGTTGGGATCAAATAATACAGAAGCATAAAATGGGACAAAAAACTAACCCTATTGGAAATCGATTAGGAATCATCAGAGGATGGGATTCTAACTGGTACGGAGGTAGAAATTATGGCGATAAAATTGCAGAAGACGATAAAATTCGCAAATACATACACGCCCGTTTATCTAAGGCAAGTGTGTCTAATGTTATTATTGAACGTACTTTAAAAATTATCACAGTTACCATTACTACTGCGCGTCCCGGTATAATTATCGGAAAAGCCGGTCAAGAGGTAGATAAGCTTAAAGAAGAATTACGTAAAATCACAGGTAAAGAAGTACAAATTAACATTTACGAGATAAAACGTCCTGAATTGGATGCACAATTAGTAGGTGCTAGTATAGCTCGTCAAATTGAAAGCCGTATTTCGTACAGACGTGCCATTAAAATGGCTATTGCTGCTGCAATACGAATGAATGCCGAAGGAATTAAGGTTCAAATCTCTGGTCGATTGAACGGTGCAGAAATGGCGCGTTCGGAATCTTACAAAGAAGGCCGAATTCCCCTGTCTACATTCCGTGCAGATATTGATTATGCACTTGTAGAAGCCCATACTACTTACGGCCGTTTAGGCGTAAAGGTATGGATTATGAAAGGCGAAGTTTATGGCAAACGCGAATTGTCTCCTCTTGTAGGGATGACCAAAAAGCAAGGCCAAAATAACCCGGGAGGACCATCAGATGGTGGAGGACGTCAACGCAGACGTAAATAAATAATAAAGGAGTTTAGATCATGTTACAACCTAAAAAAACAAAATTTAGAAAAGCGCATAAAGGCCGAATGAAAGGTCTTTCTCAACGTGGGCATCAATTATCTAACGGAATGTTTGGGATTAAGGCATTAGACTCTGTCTTTATTACCTCACGTCAGATTGAAGCTGCTCGTATTGCTGCTACCCGTTATATGAAAAGAGAAGGGCAACTTTGGATTAAAATATTTCCGGATAAACCGATCACCAAAAAGCCTCTTGAAGTTCGTATGGGGAAAGGAAAAGGAGCACCTGAGTATTTTGTGGCGGTTACAAAAGCCGGTCGTATTATGTTTGAGGTTGCAGGAGTACCCTTCGATGTAGCTAAAGAAGCATTGCGTTTAGCAGCACAAAAATTACCCGTAAAAACAAAATTTGTAGTCGCTCGTGATTACGAGGCATAAGATTAGGAACTATGAAACAATCAGAAATAGTAAATCTTTCTAAAGAAGACATTCTCGACAAGTTGTCAGAGTTTCGCAAGCAATTAGCAGAGTTAAAAATGACCCATGCAATTTCACCCCTTGAAAACCCGACGCAAATTAAAAATTTGAGAAGAACTGTGGCACGTTTAAACACCGCCCTATCAAATATTGAAGCATAAGCGAATATGGAAACAAGAAATTTAAGAAAAGAACGTATAGGTGTGGTGACCAGTAATAAAATGGACAAATCCATTGTTGTTTCTGAAGTAAAGCGCGTAAAGCATCCCATGTACGGAAAATTTGTTTTGAAGACCAAAAAATATACAGCACACGATGAAAAAAACGAATGTAACATTGGAGATACTGTAAAGATTATGGAAACACGACCAATGAGCAAATCAAAATGCTGGAGAATGGTTGAAATTATAGAAAGAGCGAAGTAAGATGATACAACAAGAATCAAGACTTAAAGTAGCGGATAACACAGGTGCCAAGGAGGTACTTACCATCCGTGTTTTAGGAGGAACCAAAAGACGCTATGCTTCTATTGGGGATAAAATTGTAGTGACTGTAAAAGAAGCTTCGCCTTCTGGAACCGTTAAAAAAGGTCAAGTATCAACTGCAGTAGTAGTTCGTACAAAAAAGGAAGTGCGTAGACCCGATGGATCTTATATCCGTTTTGATGAAAATGCATGTGTATTGCTCAATCCTACCGGAGAAATGAGAGGTACACGCGTATTTGGACCCGTTGCACGTGAACTTCGAGATAAGCAGTTTATGAAAATTGTATCACTAGCCCCCGAGGTATTATAATTTACGACGAATGGCGACAAAAATAAAAATCAAAAAAGGAGATACCGTTCGAGTAATCACGGGTTCTCAAAAAGGTAAAGAAGGAGCTGTATTGCGTATTTTACCTCAAGTCAATAAAGCAATTGTAGAGGGAATTAATGTGGTAAAAAAACACAATAAACCCAATGCACAAAATCCTCAAGGAGGTATAACAGAAAAGGAAGCACCGATTCATATTTCTAACTTGTCGTTACTCACTGCCGATGGCAAAACAACCCGAGTAGGATATCGTGTAGAAGGAGAATCTAAAGTACGTGTTGCCAAAAAATCGGATGAAGTTATTTAATCATGAGCTATACACCTAGACTTAAAAAAGAATACAACGATCGGATCGTTGCCGTTTTAAAAGAAATGTTTAGCTACAGCAGTGTAATGCAAGTACCTAAACTAGAAAAAATTGTACTGAGTCGTGGCGTTGGAGCTGCGGTTGCGGATAAAAAATTAATCGATCATGCTGTTGATGAGTTAACCCTTATCACAGGACAAAAGGCGGTTTCTACACTTTCTAAAAAAGATGTCGCCTCCTTTAAATTGAGAAAAGGAATGCCTATCGGCGCTAAAGTAACCCTTCGCGGTGAACGTATGTACGAATTTCTAGACCGCTTAGTTACTACTGCCTTACCTCGTGTTCGTGATTTTCAAGGTGTGAAAGCTACTGGTTTTGACGGCAGAGGAAATTATACACTAGGCATTACTGAACAAATAATCTTTCCAGAAATTGATATTGATAAAGTAAACCGTATCAATGGAATGGACATCACATTTGTGACTTCTGCTGAAACTGACCAAGAGGCTAAGTCATTGTTAACCGAACTAGGAATCCCATTTAAAAAGAATTAATATGGCTAAAGAATCCATGAAAGCGCGCGAACGCAAACGCGCTAAAACTGTTGCCAAATACTCTGAAAAACGCAAAGCATTAAAAGAAGCTGGAGATTACGAAGCACTTCAAAAGTTGCCTCGAAACGCCTCTCCAATTCGCATGCATAACCGTTGTAAAATCACTGGAAGACCCAAAGGCTATATTCGTCAATTTGGAATTTCTCGTGTAACCTTCCGAGAAATGGCAAACAAAGGTTTAATTCCTGGAGTAACAAAAGCCAGTTGGTAAAATAATAGTTAAACGATATGATCACAGATCCAATAGCCGATTTTTTAACACGCTTACGAAACGCCAACAGTGCGGGGCACCGCGTCGTTTCTATCCCTGCATCAAAAATCAAAAAAGCAATTACGCAAATTCTTTTTGATCAGGGCTTTATTTTGAGTTATAAATTCGAAGAAACAGAAAATCCTCAAGGGAATATTAAAATAGCCTTGAAATACGATCAGATGACGAAAGAACCCGTTATCAAAAAAATACAACGTATCAGTAAACCTGGTCTACGCCAATATGCATCTTCAGACAATTTACCCCGTGTTCTTAATGGACTAGGGATTTCAATTGTATCTACTTCAAAAGGAGTAATGACTGGAAAGCAAGCTACAAAGCAAAACGTAGGTGGGGAGTTAATTTGTTACGTATACTAAAAGAAAGAATTAGCCATGTCAAGAATAGGAAACAATCCGATTACAATACCCGAAGGCGTGACCGTTGATATTCAGCCTACTCATATTATTGTTAAAGGTAAAATGGGAGAGTTAACACAAGAATACAGCGAGGTTGAACTCAAGGTTGAAGACAATGTAATCACCCTTGTGCGTCCTTCTGAAAAGAAATCAGTAAAAGCAAAGCACGGTTTGTACCGCGCCTTAATAGCCAACATGATTGAAGGTGTAAACGAAGGTTTTATTAAAGAATTAGAACTTGTTGGGGTAGGATACCGAGCCAGTAATCAAGGTCAAAAACTTGATCTTGCCTTAGGTTATTCACACAATATCCTTTTTGAAATTGCTCCTGAAGTTAAGTTGGAGACCATTTCTGAAAAAGGAAAAAACCCGATTGTAAAGCTTACTTCACATGACAAGCAATTGTTAGGATTTGTGGCCGCTAAGATTCGTTCTTTCAGAAAGCCAGAGCCTTACAAAGGAAAAGGAATAAAATTTGTGGGTGAACAAATCCGCAGAAAAGCAGGTAAATCAGCATAATAACAAATCATGGGTTTAACAAAATTAGAACGAAGAGATCGAATTCGCAGAAGAATTCGCAAAATTATTACCGGAACAAGTACCAAGCCGCGTATGTCTGTTTTTAGAAGTAATAAGGAGATTTATGCTCAACTTATAGATGATCAGACTGGAAAAACCTTGGTAGCGGCCTCTTCACGTGATAAGGAAACTCAAGATGCAAAACTCAATACAAAAATTGAGGTTGCAGCTCATGTCGGAAAACGCTTTGGTGAATTAGCCGCAAAAGCAGGGATTAATGAAATCAATTTTGACCGAGGAGGATATTTATACCACGGTAGAGTAAAAGCACTTGCTGATGGTGCTCGTGAAGGAGGATTAAAATTTTAATAGCATATGTATCAAGATTATATAAACGTAGAACTTGTAAAACCCGCCGGTTTAGAATTAAAAGACCGTTTAGTGGGTGTGCAACGGGTGACCAAAGTAACTAAAGGAGGCCGTGCCTTTGGATTTTCCGCAATTGTTGTTGTTGGAGATGAAAACGGTGTGGTAGGCCAAGGCTTAGGGAAATCAAAAGAGGTTTCTGAAGCCATTGCCAAAGCGGTTGAAGACGCTAAAAAGAATTTAGTTCGTATCCCAATCGAAAAAGGTACCATACCCCATGAACAAAAAGGGAAATACGGTGGCGCTCGCGTTTTCTTAAAGCCTGCATCAGAAGGTACAGGAGTTATAGCAGGAGGTGCTGTACGTGCGGTACTAGAGGCCGTTGGGATTCACAATGTATTATCAAAATCTCAAGGTTCTTCAAACCCACACAACGTAGTAAAAGCAACCTTCGATGCATTATTGCAATTGAGAAGCCCTCAACGAATTGCTGCACAACGCGGTATTTCAATTGGTAAAGTATTTAATGGATAACCATGGCACAAATTAAAATCAAACAAGTAAAAAGTAGTATCAAGCGTTTAGCGACACAAAAGCGTACGCTAGAATCACTGGGATTACGCGGAATAGGTAAAGAAGTGACTCATGAGGCGACACCAAATATATTGGGCATGATTAAAAAAGTAAAACATTTAGTAACGGTTACCGAAGTATAATTAAAAGAACATGAGTTTAGAAAATTTAAAACCTGCAGCAGGATCGACAACTAGATCGGGCAAACGAGTAGGAAGAGGTCAAGCTTCTGGAAAAGGAGGAACCGCTGCACGAGGTCATAAGGGAGCTAAGTCACGCTCAGGGTATTCAAAAAAGATTGGTTTTGAAGGAGGTCAGATGCCTCTTCAACGTCGTGTTCCTAAATTTGGTTTTAAGAACATAAACCGAAAAGAATACCGCGCTATCAATTTGGATGATCTTCAAGCGTTAGTGAACGACAAAAAAATTAGTAAAGAACTCTCTCATGAGCAAATGATAAGTTTGCGCTTAGTTCATAAAAATGACTTGGTAAAAATTCTAGGTCGTGGAACACTTGAGAGTCCAATTAAAGTTTCAGCTCATAAATTTTCCGCTACTGCCAAGGCTGCAATAGAAGCTGCCGGTGGTGAAGTCGTAACCCTTTAACGTTTCTCCTCAATGAAAAAAGTTTTAGAAACCTTATACAACATCTACCGAATCGAAGAATTACGTGAACGTATCATTCTTACTTTGGGTATGTTATTGGTTTACCGAATTGGCGCACAGGTTGTATTGCCTGGTATTGATTCTGTTCAACTGGCAGATTTAAGCAGTCGTGCTGATGGTGCCGGTCTTCTAGGACTTTTAAATGCATTTACAGGAGGGGCATTTGCTAACGCTTCCGTTTTTGCGTTGGGTATTATGCCTTACATATCTGCCTCTATTGTAGTGCAGTTAATGGGGATTGCCGTGCCTTATCTGCAGAAACTTCAAAAAGAAGGTGAAAGTGGACGTAAAAAAATAAATCAGATTACCCGATGGTTAACCATTTTAATCTGTGTTGTTCAAGCGCCTGCTTATTTATACGGTTTAAGTGCCTTAGGTGTTCCGGATAGCGCATTCGTTTTAGGAAGAGGCCCGCTCTTTATTATCTCTTCTGTTATTATTCTCGTTACGGGAACCATCTTTGCCATGTGGCTAGGTGAAAAAATTACAGATAAAGGAATAGGAAATGGGATCTCCCTTTTAATAATGGTAGGTATTATTGCGAACTTACCTTTGTCTTTTGCACAAGAATTTGTGTCTCGAGTTACAGAAAATAACGGAGGGTTAATGCTGGTTCTTATTGAATTGGTGCTTTGGATTGTGATTATCATCTTTTGTATACTCTTGATCTTAGCCATCCGACGTATTCCTGTTCAATATGCCAGACGACAAGCGGGAGGAGCAACTGCAGATAGAACCGTTTACGGATCTCGTCAATACATTCCTTTACGATTAAATGCATCAGGTGTAATGCCCATCATCTTTGCTCAAGCCATAATGTTTGCTCCTGCTTATGTAGGAGGAATTATGGGGGACTCAGATACTGGACAATGGTTGCAAACCAACTTTTCCGATATTTTTGGATTGTGGTATAATTTAGTATTTGCCTTATTAATTGTTCTTTTCACCTTTTTCTACACGGCAATTACAGTACCGACAAATAAAATGTCAGATGATTTAAAACGAAGCGGAGGATTTATTCCTGGGATACGTCCTGGAAATGAAACTTCAGAATATTTAGATACCGTAATGTCACATATTACCTTCCCTGGATCACTTTTCCTAGCGGCAATTGCTGTTTTTCCAGCAGTGGTTGTAAAGCTAATTGGAATCCAACAAGGGTGGGCTTTATTTTACGGAGGAACTTCACTATTAATTTTAGTAGGAGTTGCCATAGATACCATACAACAAGTTAATTCCTATTTGTTAAACCGTCATTACGATGGATTAATGAAAACGGGTAAAACAAGACGCAGTTCAATATAATATGGCCAAACAAGCTGCAATAGAACAAGAAGGTACCATCATCGAAGCATTATCAAATGCAATGTTTCGTGTTGAGTTGGAAAATGGCCATGTGGTAACCGCTCACATTTCGGGTAAAATGCGTTTGCATTATATCAAATTATTGCCCGGTGATAAAGTTAAACTTGAAATGAGTCCTTATGACCTTTCAAAAGCACGGATAACCTTTAGGTTTTAAATTACAGAAGATAAAAGCATGAAAGTAAGAGCATCATTAAAGAAACGCAGTGCAGACTGCAAGATCGTACGACGAAAAGGACGTTTGTATGTGATCAATAAGAAAAATCCTAGATTCAAACAAAGACAAGGTTAATTATGGCTAGAATATCAGGAGTAGACATTCCCAAGCAAAAGAGAGGCGTTATCGCCCTCACCTATATTTTCGGTGTCGGTAAAAGCCGTGCACAAACCATTTTACAAACAGCTAAAGTGGATGAAAATAAAAAAGTAATGGACTGGACCGATGATGAAACCGGGCGTATCCGTGAAGCGGTAGCGAGTTTCAAAATTGAAGGTGAACTTCGTTCAGAAATCCAGTTAAATATCAAACGCTTGATGGACATTGGGTGCTATCGTGGTATCCGTCACAGAGCTGGACTTCCTTTACGTGGCCAGAGAACAAAAAACAACTCACGTACACGAAAAGGAAAACGTAAGACTGTAGCAAACAAAAAGAAAGCAACTAAATAATAGTTCGTAATTATGGCAAAAACAACGAGCAAAAAGAGAAAAGTAAATGTTGAATCTATTGGAGAGGCGCATATCAATGCCTCTTTTAATAACATCATCATTTCATTAACAAACACTAAGGGAGAAGTTATTTCCTGGTCTTCAGCCGGTAAAATGGGCTTTAGAGGATCAAAGAAAAACACGCCTTATGCAGCGCAAACCGCCGCAGAAGATTGTGCAAAAGTCGCTCAAGAAGCTGGATTGCGAAAAGTAAAAGTCTTTGTTAAAGGTCCTGGTAATGGACGCGAATCAGCAATTCGAACTCTTCATAACAACGGTATAGAAGTGATGGAAATTGTTGATGTAACGCCACTACCACACAATGGATGTAGACCTCCAAAAAGAAGAAGAGTATAAGTATAATCCTTTGTTCGCTAAAACGTACTATCGAAGGAAGTGACCTTAATTCATAGTAAAGCGAACAGTAAAAAACCCTAATATGGCAAGATATATTGGTCCAAAAACTAAAATCGCTCGTAAATTTGGCGAGCCCATTTTCGGAGAAGATCGTTCTTTCGAAAAACGCAACTACCCTCCTGGTCAGCACGGAATGGCTAAAAAGAGAGGAAAGAAAAGTGAATACGCAGTCCAGTTAATGGAAAAGCAAAAGGCAAAATTCAGTTATGGAATTTTAGAGCGTCAATTCCGAAATCTTTTTGAAAAAGCAAGTCGTAGCAAAGGAGTTACCGGTGAAGTTTTACTTCAACTGTGTGAATCTCGTTTAGACAACGTGGTTTATCGATTTGGCCTTTCTTCTTCTCGAAGCGGTGCCCGTCAATTGGTAACCCACCGTCATATTACGGTAAACGGTTCCATTTTAAATATACCCTCTTATCAAGTAAAAGTTGGGGACGTAATTGGGGTTAGAGAGAAATCGAAAACGATGAATATCATCATAGAAGCGAACTCAAAAGACAATTCAACTTACGAATGGTTAAGTTGGAACAGCGCAACGCTAGAAGGAACTTTTGTAAGTATTCCTGAGCGTATACAGATTCCTGAAAACATAAAGGAACAACTCATAGTAGAACTTTACTCTAAATAAGCAAACGGAAGCACATTATGGCAATATTGAATTTTCAAAAACCCGATAAAGTAATCATGATCGATTCATCTGAGTTCGAAGGCAGATTTGAATTTCGTCCTCTAGAACCCGGCTATGGATTGACTGTAGGTAATGCGTTGCGACGTGTTTTACTTTCTTCCCTTGAAGGATTTGCAATTACTTCAGTAAAACTTGATAAAGTAGAACATGAATTTTCTACCATATCAGGTGTCGTTGAAGATGTAACAGAAATTATTTTAAACTTAAAGCAAGTACGTTTTAAGCGCCAAATAGATGAAATCGAAAACGAAAAAGTAACCCTATCAATTGGTGGGCAAGAACAGCTAAAAGCGGCTGATTTCCAAAAGTTTATTTCAGGATTCCAAGTATTAAACCCAGATTTAGTAATCTGTAACCTGGAAAAAAATGTACAGTTTAACATGGAAATCACCATTGAAAAAGGACGTGGATATGTGCCTGCTGAAGAAAACAAAAAACCAAATGCAGAAATTGGTGTGATTGCTATTGATTCGGTTTTTACACCTATCAAAAATGTAAAATACAGCATTGAAAACTATCGTGTAGAACAAAAAACAGACTATGAAAAGCTGATTTTTGAAATCATTTCTGATGGTTCTATTCATCCTAAAGATGCGCTTACGGAAGCCGCTAAAACGCTAATCCATCATTTCTTATTATTTTCTGATGAGCGTATAACTTTAGAAGCTGATGAAATTGCACAAACCGAAACCTATGATGAAGAGTCATTACACATGCGTCAGTTGTTAAAAACGAAGCTAGTGGATATGGACTTATCCGTACGTGCCTTAAACTGTTTAAAAGCGGCTGAGGTTGATATGTTAGGTGACTTGGTATCATACAATAAAAACGATTTAATGAAATTTAGAAATTTTGGTAAAAAATCGTTAACCGAACTGGAAGAATTGGTCGTGTTAAAAGGTCTTTCCTTTGGAATGGATCTATCAAAATACAAACTCGATAAGGACTAAACATTTTTAAAGTAAAAAAATGAGACACAGAAAAAAAGTAATGCATTTGGGGCGCAAAACGGCGCACAGAAAATCAATGTTAGCCAATTTGGCTTGTTCTTTGATTGAACACAAGCGCATTAACACTACGCTCACTAAAGCCAAAGCATTAAAACAGTTTGTAGAGCCAATAGTAACTAAATCAAAATCCGATACTACTCATAATCGTCGCTTAGCCTTCTCTGCCTTACGCAGTAAAGAAGCCGTTTCTGAACTGTTCAGAGAAATAGCCGTAAAAGTAGGCGATCGACCTGGGTGGTATACCCGTATTATCAAACTTGGAAATCGTTTGGGAGATAACGCAGATATGGCGATGATAGAATTGGTAGATTTCAATGAAATCTACAATTCTGAGGAGAAAGCTAAAAAGAAAACTCGTCGACGCGGTGGCGCTAAGGCAAAATCATCGGCTCCTGAAGCTGAAGCTGCGAAAAGCGAAACGGTTGTTGCTAAAGAAGAACCCAAAGCAGAAGTTACACCACAAAACGAAGCGGCTGCACCTGAAGTAACAAACGAAGAGGAAAATCCTAAAGAAGAGTAAGATTTGAAATTTCTTAATCAACCCCAAAAACATAAAAGGATAAACGTTTCAGTTTATCCTTTTTTTTGGTTTATTTTGTAGCTAAAATCATGATGTATAGAACTAGAAAGAAAGCCTTTGTCCTGCTAGCGGATGGTACAAAATTTTTTGGAAAATCCATCGGAATTGAAGGCAGTGCATTTGGAGAGATTTGTTTTAACACCGGAATGACGGGGTACCAAGAAATATTTACTGACCCCTCTTATTATGGTCAAATAATGGTCACCACTAATGCACATATCGGGAATTATGGAATAGTAGAGGATGAAGCTCAATCTTCAGGAGTAACGATAGCCGGCCTTATTTGTAAAAATTTCAGTTACCCTTTTTCAAGACCCCTGGCCGATGATTCATTGTATGCCTATCTCGAACGGAGAAAGGTAGTCACCGTATCGGATGTGGATACCCGTGCATTGGTGAATTACATTCGCAAACACGGAGCGATGAATGCGGTAATTTCTACTGAAATTGAAAAAGAGGACCAACTTCGCGAACAACTGAATCAAGCGCCAGATATGGAAGGCCTTGAATTGGCTTCCAAAGTTTCCACTGCGGAACCTTACACTTTTGGAAATCCTGAAGCATCAATTAAAATTGCAGCACTAGACTTAGGAATAAAAAAGAACATCCTTGACCACATGGTTGCCCGTGATATGCACGTAAAAGTCTTTCCTTACAATACTCCTTTTGAGACTTTAGCTGAATGGAATCCGGACGGTTATTTTATATCGAATGGCCCTGGAGATCCTCAACCCTTAAAAGAAGCCCAAGAGGTGGCTAAACAAATTTTAGCCCACAATAAACCCTTGTTTGGTATTTGTTTAGGGCATCAAGTTATTGCCTTAGCCAACGGCATCCCTACATTTAAAATGTTTAATGGGCATCGGGGAATCAACCATCCCGTAAAAAATCTTCTCACAGGAAAAGGAGAGATTACTTCTCAAAACCATGGATTTGCTGTAGAGTTTGAAGCCGCCAAAGCCCACCCTGAAATAGAAATAACTCATGTGCACTTAAATGACCATACCTTAGCGGGGATGCGAATGAAAACCAAAAAATGTTTTTCGGTACAATACCACCCTGAAGCGGGTCCAGGACCTAATGACGCTACGTATTTATTTGACACTTTTAAATCGTATATCACAAATTCATAAAAAATAAAAACCAAAATTTAATTTAAACTCATGAGTATTATTATTAACGTACATGCCAGACAGATTTTTGATTCACGCGGAAACCCAACCGTTGAAGTGGATGTATTGACTGAAAACGGGATTTTAGGAAGAGCTGCTGTACCCTCCGGAGCTTCAACAGGTGAGCATGAAGCGGTAGAATTACGCGATGGCGGAAAAGACTATATGGGCAAAGCCGTAACAAAAGCAGTGGGTCACGTTAATACAATAATCGCTCAAGAATTAATAGGAATGTCAGTCTTTGAACAAGAAATGATTGACAAAACCATGATTGATTTAGACGGGACACCCAACAAATCAAAACTAGGAGCGAATGCCATTTTAGGGGCTTCACTTGCTGTTGCTAAAGCCGCTGCCAACGAACTAGGGTTACCTTTGTATCGCTACGTCGGCGGGGTTCATGCGAAAACTTTGCCCGTACCCATGATGAATATTATCAACGGGGGATCGCACTCAGATGCACCTATTGCTTTTCAAGAATTTATGGTAATGCCCGTTGGTGCTGCATCGTTTTCCCAGGCCATGAAAATGGGTTCCGAAATATTTCACCATTTAAAAAAGGTATTACACGATCGGAATTTAAGTACAGCCGTGGGAGATGAAGGAGGTTTTGCACCCACTTTAGAGGGGACCGAAGACGCCCTAGAAACAATTATCAAGGCAATTGAAAATGCAGGCTATAAGGCGGGTTCAGAAGTAATGATAGCCTTAGATTGTGCTGCTGCTGAATTTTATAAAGGAGGCGTTTATGATTATACCCTTTTTGAAGGAAAAAGCGGAGTTAAACGTTCTTCAGAAGAGCAAGCAGATTACCTAGCTTCTCTTTGTGCGCAATATCCTATTATTTCAATTGAAGACGGAATGGACGAAAACGATTGGGACGGATGGAAATACCTTACTCAAAAGATTGGTGATAAAGTTCAATTGGTTGGTGATGATTTATTTGTTACCAATGTAACTCGTCTTAGCCAGGGTATTGAAAATCGAATTGCAAATTCAATTTTAATCAAAGTAAATCAAATTGGTACGCTATCAGAAACCATTGCTGCGGTTGAAATGGCCCATCGCGCAGGGTATACTTCTGTGATGTCTCATCGCTCTGGAGAAACTGAAGACAACACCATAGCTGACCTTGCTGTTGCACTAAACACGGGTCAAATTAAAACCGGTTCCGCTTCACGAAGTGACCGTATGGCAAAATACAACCAGTTGCTTCGTATTGAAGAAGCGTTAGATGCACAAGCTTATTTTCCAGGAAAAAAGGCGTTTAACCATTAATAATAAACCGATTTTAAATAGAAGTTTAATCGACAAAATTAAAACTCAAACCAATGAGTGAAACTGTAAAACTAACTTATAACAATACAACTTATGAATTTCCCCTGGTTGAAGGTTCCGAGAATGAGAAAGGGATTGATATTAAATCCCTTCGAACTCAAACGGGATTAATCACCTACGATCCGGGATATAAAAACACAGGGTCGTGTCAAAGTTCCATTACCTTTCTTGACGGGGAAGAGGGGGTATTACGGTATAGAGGATATTCTATTGAAGATTTGTCTGAAAAATCTTCATTTATTGAAGTAGCCTTTTTGTTGATTTTTGGGTCGTTACCAACACCCGAGGAAATGGAAAAGTTTAATCGTGAAATTTCACAATCATCGATTGTTGATGAGGATGTAAAAACGATACTTAAAAGTTTTCCAAAATCAGCACACCCCATGGGAGTGCTTTCTTCGTTAACTTCAGCCTTAATTGCCTTTAACCCTTCTTCTGTTGATGTAGAATCTGAAGAAGAAATGCGGGAAGCCATTATTATGTTAATAGCTAAATTTCCAATACTGGCATCATGGGTACTTCGAAAAGTAAAAGGATTGCCTTTAAACTATTCCAACCCAACATTAAGTTATGTGGAGAATATTGCCCAGATGATGTTTAAACAACCGCATCAAGACTATGTGCCGAGTAAGGTAGTAGTGAATGCCTTAAATAAACTACTCATTCTGCATGCAGACCATGAACAAAACTGTTCCACATCAACGGTTCGTATAGTAGGTTCATCGCACGCCGGACTATTTGCTTCGGTTTCAGCAGGTATTTCTGCCCTTTGGGGCCCTCTTCACGGAGGAGCCAATCAAGCCGTTTTGGAAATGCTCGAAGCCATTCAAAAAGATGGTGGAGACACCAAAAAATATATGGCAAAAGCCAAGGATAAAAATGACCCTTTCCGACTTATGGGATTTGGGCATAGGGTGTATAAAAACTTTGATCCTAGAGCAAGAATAATAAAAAGGGCAGCCGACGAAGTACTTCAGGAATTGGGTATAAATGACCCTATTTTAGAAATTGCAAAAGGGTTAGAAAAAGAGGCTCTTAGTGATCCTTACTTTGTAGAACGAAAACTCTATCCTAATGTTGACTTTTACTCGGGGATTATTTATAGAGCACTGGGTATTCCTACGGAAATGTTTACCGTAATGTTTGCCCTCGGTCGCTTACCGGGTTGGATTGCTCAGTGGCTTGAAATGCGAAAAAACAACGAACCCATTGGCCGCCCACGTCAGATTTATACAGGAGAAAACCATCGCTCGTTATAAAATACGATTATAAATCTTCAATAGAAGGGGGGCTCATTCTCGCTTTTTCAGCACTTATTTTTTTGAAAAAAGTATGGATAGAAGGATTGTCTGCTACCACTTTTAAAAATTGATGATCTTGGTATAAACTATATTCATTTCCTTTCCCTTTATACAGATTGAGTTTGTAATAGGGAATAATAAGACCATAGGTTTCTAAAAGACTTCGAAAGCGAATGATAATTCCTTTTGGGCGTAATTCAATATTGCACTGATTACTATTCTGATCTAGAATTAAAAGCGAATAAATTTCTTTTGAGCAACTGCTTATGGTCAGTTTAGGCGATCCTATGCCTCCCATTTTCCATCGCTGTTGTAAAGTAAAGGGTTTGCCAAGGGCGGTATCTATTTTTAATTTAAGTTTCGGATCATTATAGGAAAGGTTACTCAACATGCCCTAAAGATAAGGTGAATAATCATCTGGGGATAATCGATTCATAATAATTATCTTTGCGCATATTTTTACTCCATGAGTGCATACTTGCAGCAACAGCTTTCACCAGTCATTCAATCTTATTTTGAAGCGCACAAGGCGATTCAACCGGAATCATTTGAATTTCAGTCCACTCGTAAAGATTTTGAGGGCGATACAACCGTTTTGATTTTTCCTTTGGCGGCTCAGGTAAAAATGAACCCAGAGGCATTAGGGAATGAAATTGGAGCCTATTTAAAAGAGAATTCAAATGATGTAGCCGATTTCAATGTGGTAAAAGGATTTTTAAATTTGGTTCTCACCGATCAGTTTTACCTCGAACAATTTCAGTCAATTTACAGCATACCCCATTTCGGGCACATAAAGCCTACACAAAACTCACCCACCCTTATGGTTGAGTTTTCTTCACCCAATACCAACAAACCCTTACACTTGGGTCATATTCGAAATAATGTGTTAGGCTATGCCGTGGCTAATATTTTAGAAGCCAATGGAAATAACGTTGTAAAAACACAAATAATTAATGATCGTGGAATTCACATATGTAAGTCAATGGTGGCTTGGCTTACTTATGGAAATGGAGAAACCCCTGCATCTTCAGGCCTTAAAGGAGATCATTTAGTAGGAAAGTATTATGTGATTTTTGATGCAGAATACAAAAAACAAATTAAAGCTTTGGTAGCCCAAGGGCACTCCGAAGAAGAAGCAAAACAAAATGCCCCCTTACTTCTTGAAGCTCAAGAAATGCTGCGTAAGTGGGAATCAAATGAGGAAGAGGTTCGAAGTTTGTGGCGTACTATGAACGAATGGGTATACAGTGGTTTTAGTTCAACCTATAGCAATCTTGGGGTAACCTTTGACTCTTATTATTACGAAAGCGATACCTATTTGTTAGGAAAAGATACTATTGTCAAAGGATTGGATAGGGGAGTATTGTATACTAAAGAGGACGGTTCTGTTTGGATTGATTTAACTGAGGAAGGATTGGATGAAAAATTACTCTTGCGATCAGACGGTACTTCAGTTTACATGACTCAAGATTTAGGAACTGCCCAAAAACGTTTCGAGGATGTTCCTTCGCTTTCAGGAATGGTTTATACTGTAGGGAATGAACAAGATTATCATTTCAAGGTATTGTTTCTCATCCTCAAAAAATTAGGCTATTCATGGGCAGATTCCCTATACCACCTAAGTTACGGAATGGTTGACTTGCCTAGTGGTAAAATGAAAAGTAGGGAGGGAACTGTGGTTGATGCGGACGACCTTATGAAGGCTATGGAATCGGAAGCCGAAAGAATCGCTACATCGGCAGGGAAATTAGAGGCTTTGACGGAAGACCAAAAAGAAGTTCTCTATTCCGTTTTAGGGCTGGGGGCATTAAAATATTTTATCTTAAAGGTAGACCCCAAAAAAAGAATTTTATTTGATCCCGAAGCGTCAATTGATTTTAACGGCAATACCGGACCTTTTATTCAGTATACACATGCACGCATCAAAACACTTTTGCAACGTGTAGGGGCTGCTACTATATCATGGGATTCACAGCTTGAGCTTGACCCACGAGAACGAGAAGTAATTAAGCAGTTGTCACGATACCCTGAAACCCTTCAGCAAGCCGCTCTTCAGTATAGTCCTGCTGTTGTAGCCAACTATATATATGATCTTGTAAAGGCGTATAATGGATTTTATCAAAACATTTCAATTCTAGGAAGTAAGGATTCCCAACTAAGGAATTTTAGGGCAGCCCTATCTCAGAAAGTAGCTGAGGTAATAGCGAGCTCTTGTGGCTTGTTAGGGATTGCGGTTCCAGATCGTATGTAAAAAAAAATCGCTCCTAGGAGCGATCACCACCTGCCGCAGCAGCTAATTTAGATGCACCACCAAGCCAAATTTCATAAACAATCCAGAAATAAGCTAGTCCTGAAATAAGTCCCCAAACTGCGGGTCCAGTTCCTGTGGTGTGAACAGCTTCTCCAAAGTAACCTGTTACAAGCATTACCATAGAAGCGAAAATCATTTTCCACATTAACTGTTTTGTTGCTCCTGCAGCTTTAAGAATTAAATAAAACTCAACGCACATTAGCGGCACAGTAAGTACCCAATCTACATAACGGAAGAAAGTGGGTGATGTAGCATTTGTTGCCCAATAGTCACGCATATACCAATAGTGTACAGCAGCAATGAACGTAATTAAACCAGACACCAAAATAGAAGTTCTCCACTTGTTGTCAAACGAGTTCATTGATAAGAAGAAGAAGGCAGAGGCTGCCATCATTGCCATACATCCTACGAAGAAGGTAAACCCAACGTAGTCATCTGTAGCCA
>RGZR01000190.1 GCA_010031465.1 Flavobacteriia bacterium | reverse complement strand
TCGAATTTTATATGGGCAAAAACACCCAGGACCGCCAAAATTTTATCATCGAAAATTTAAAAGTCGAACTCGATCTGGCGCAAGCTGAGAAGGGATTTAGTGGGCAAAATACGGCCTAAAAAAGCGTTTAAAATAGGTGGTTTTGGGCTGGCTTAACGGAAATTTTAATAGAAACACATTGGAATTCATAAGACGGTTTTTTTTTGATTAGACCGGGGGGGTTTATCTATAAGACGAACGGCAACCTCAGTTTGTAACGTGGTCAGGTTCAATTAAAGCAAAACGCGATTAAAAATCCTTTTTTTATTCGTTCAAAATCAGGTAGATGCAAAAAAGAATGATGCAGGCAGACTACCTTACTTAAAATTCCAGAGAGTATTAGCTCCTGTTATCATTTTGCAGGTTGTTTGGACCTTTTTTAAATAAATCAATAATCTTTATTTGCAAGTCTTTGTCAAAGATTAATGAAAGAATTAAATAGGTAAAAAGTAAAAAATAGATCATGTCGAAACCTAGGTCAACATCCAGTATTAGCAAAGTGAGATTTAGAATTAGACTAGCACTTATGAGCAAGGTATGAAGCCTAAACACTTTTCTTTTTTCTCTATTTTTTTTACGATACTCTTTATTGGGACACATAGTAAACAGTTTAATAAAAGGCACGGTTAAATAAAAGGTTCTTAACAAGAATAAACTTGTGCTTAATGCCTTAAATCTTTTTCAATGATTGGACTTTACAACCTATCAATTTTAGGTAAAGCTTCTATTTCTGATTTGATAAAATCTCCACGCTATGTTTAGATTGGTCGCTTGTGCTTAATAGTTAGCATTGTTTTGGGCATACTTGGATTTATGCTGATTAAATTTTGATCAAGCATGTAGGGCCGTCCTAATCGAAGTTCTTAACAATCGGCGCTAAGAATTGTTAACTTCTTCGCTACAAAGCCCTTTATAAAAACTGGGGATGTTTTTAATTTAGCAACACTTCAATACCATGGAAGAACACGATGCTTTAGCGGACAACCACAGGCCTTCTGAGTCAGATACTGCTCTGGTTAAGGTCACGGGTATGTACCAGGATTGGTTTTTGGATTACGCCTCCTACGTCATCTTAGAGCGTGCGATACCCTCGATTGTAGACGGGTTAAAGCCGGTTCAACGTCGGATTCTTCATGCGATGAAAGAATTGGACGACGGTCGCTATAACAAAGTGGCCAATATCGTGGGGCATACCATGCAATATCATCCCCACGGTGATGCGAGTATCAGTGATGCGATGGTGCAAATCGGTCAAAAAGAACTGCTGATTGATATGCAGGGGAACTGGGGAAATATCTATACCGGTGACCGGGCCGCTGCCTCCCGATATATCGAAGCACGACTGTCCAAATTTGCCCTCGAAGTGGTCTATTCGCCCAAGGTCACGGCCTGGCAGTTGTCCTATGATGGTCGAAAAAAAGAACCCATTCATCTGCCGGTCAAGTTTCCCCTGCTTTTGGCCCAAGGTGCCGAAGGCATCGCCGTTGGGCTTTCGACCAAAATCTTGCCCCATAATTTTA
>RGZR01000189.1 GCA_010031465.1 Flavobacteriia bacterium | reverse complement strand
TATAGGTTAGGGCAATCAAAAAGAGGGATTTGAGCAAATAAATTAAAACTACTAAGCCAAGAAATAAAAAGGTGAATTGTGTTTGCGACCTCACACCGAAGAATTGAATTATAGGTTCTATTTCAGGGGTTTTATAGAAAAAATCAGGGTCTAAAACCACCGAAATCGCTGGAATGAGAACCCCCAAACCAAAAACCTCAAATAACATTCCAATAAAAAGTAGCACGGTCAAAATCACTAAAAGTCTGCGTTGTCTTTTGGTGATTAGAAAATTTAACTTTTTGATCTGCTCAAACATTATCCGATTTTTAATTTATATCCCTCATAATAGGTTTTTTTGATTCCTGTTTTCAAAGGGGTGGTTGACTTCCAACCTGAATTAATTAATTTTTTGGAGTCCGATAGCTTTCTTAGTGTTCCATCAGGTTTGGCCTGATCCCATAAAATATCCCCTTGATGACCAACTGTTTTTTGAATCAATCGCGCCAAATCTGCAATACTTATTTCCTCTCCGCTACCTACATTAAGTAGATCGTGTTTTAGAGGCATGTTCATTACAAAAAATACTGCGGAAGCCAAATCGTCCACATGTAAAAATTCTCTCAAAGGTTTTCCGGTTCCCCAAAGTTTTACGGGTGCATGATTGTCAATTTTGGCTTCATGGAATTTTCTGATCAAGGCTGGAAGTACGTGTGAAGTTTCTAAATCGTAGTTATCTCCTGGGCCATATAGGTTGGTGGGCATAAGGGATATAAAATTTTTGCCAAACTGTTTGTTAATCGCTTGACAAAGTTTTAATCCTGAAATTTTGGCAATGGCATACCATTGATTGGTTGATTCAAGTGGACCAGTTAATAGATCAGTTTCTTTTATTGGTTGTGGAGTTTCTTTTGGATAGATACAGGTACTTCCCAAAAAAATAAATTTCTTAACATCATATAGATGTGCCGACTGAATCAAATTATTTTGAATCTGCATGTTATAAAGCAAAAACTCATAGGGATTAGTATCATTAGCCAAAATTCCCCCTACTTTAGCCGCGGCATCAATTACTGCCTTAGGTTGTTCTTTTTGAAAAAATTCGGCTACGGCCTTTTGATCTCTTAAATCTAATTCTTGAGAAGTTCTTCCGATAAGGTTGGTATAGCCTTTTTTTTCAAGCAACCTCCAACATGCAGAGCCTACCATTCCCCGATGGCCTGCGATATATATTTTACTATCTTTAGAAATCTTAGTCATGAGATTGTTTAAAGTAGTTTTCATTTTCCACTTGTTTGATATCACTTTCAACCATCAGTTTTACTAACTGATCAAAGGAAGTTTCTTTTGGATCCCAACCTAAAACTGTTTTGGCTTTAGTAGGATCTCCTAATAATGTTTCAACCTCTGTTGGTCGGTAGTATTTTGGATCAATTTCAACAATTACTTTTCCTGTTTTGGAATCAATTCCTTTTTCGTTAGCTCCTTTCCCTTCCCAAGTGATTTTAATGGACAAAACTTCAAAAGCCTTTTCAACAAATTCTCTTACTGTGTGCTGTTCTCCGGTTGATATTATAAAAT
>RGZR01000188.1 GCA_010031465.1 Flavobacteriia bacterium | reverse complement strand
TCAGGATCATGATCCTGAGACGGGCATAAACCTCAAAGTTGACATTTTCTTTGGGAGTATAATTGTGCGCCGCTTCAACCAATCCAACCATTCCCAATTGTAACAAGTCATCAATCTCAACAACTTTTCCAACCCTACCGAGATAATAAAAAGCAATCTTTTTGACCAACTCAAGGTTCTCCTCAATGAGTTGCTTTTTATCGTGTTGATTTTGCGAGTATCCATGTACCATTCAAAAACTTACTTCTCGAAAAAATTAATGCCGGGCGAAGGCGTAGGCTCGATTTCATTCAAAAACCTTGTGATCGAGGATAGATTTTTTACGGCAGTCGTATTTAATTGATTTTTTTGAAGTGCAATTGGCTTGCGAGATAAAATTGAGTTTTTTATTTCATTTGAGTTTGGTAGCCAGCCTGCGAAATTCAACTCAACACTCAAAAATTTAGTAACTATTTTTTTGAAGCTTTCATAACTGGCCATCGCATCTTTTGCCGTTGCCGCCATATTTACAACGATTGAAACATTGTTATATTTTTTTTCAAGATGAAGGGCCTTTATGAAAGAATATGCATCCATAAAACTCGTCGGCTCGCCAACGAGTACCACGACAACAGTATCGCATGCCGCTGCGAAATCAAGGCTAGCATCTGAGCCCCCTGCGGGAGCATCGACAATGAGATAATCCAACTCATTTTCCAATGGGGAAAGAGAACGCATTATTTCCCATCTTTTAGTATGGTCTAGGTTTAGTAATTCAATAATACCCGATCCACCTGGCACGAGTTTCAATCCACTTGGGGCTTCACAAATGACTTCTTCTAAATTTGCAGTTTTAGTTAAAAAATCTTGTAAAGATTTTTCAACCTTGCAGTCTAACATAATGTGAGCATTCGCCATCCCGAAATCAGCATCAAATAGTGCTACACGTTTACCAAGCTTTGACAACATTAAAGCGACATTGACAGCAATTGAAGATTTTCCAACGCCACCTTTTCCGCTCGCAATAGCGATAGATCGAACCATATCAATTATTTCCCGTTTGCAACAATAGATTTATATGGGACTGGATTTGGTCAACCCTAGCAAAATACAAACCAGTATTTACATGTGTCGTCCCAGAAAATAATTTGCACTTGTGACCCAGTTCAACGTATGCACCTATTTCTGACAGACTGATATCACATAAATCAAGTTTTGAAATTACCAAATATTCATTATCGAAGACAGGCGGTCGAATATTCTTTTTAATGAAATCATAACTAGAACCCCCTCAAAGATCTCTGGAGCACAAATTTCAACCAGCGCAATTTCACGCCTATTTTCTGATTTTTGGCTGTTTTTTTCAGACCACCAAATTATTTTATCAAAATCTTTGGCAAATTTTATAGGCGAAAACTTAACAACAGATCTTTTATCATGTTGCGATTTCAATAAATATTCAAATTTTTCAATAAAAATCGACTTTCCTGCGCCCTGTAGTCCAATGACAAAATAAACATCTGACATATCAAAGTATTCTGACCGACCACTTACAAAAGCCTTCGCTATCGCTTTTGTTATAT
>RGZR01000187.1 GCA_010031465.1 Flavobacteriia bacterium | reverse complement strand
GGAATGTTCGTGTAATCTCTGAATAGACCCGTTTCGGCATTTACGACTCCAACATCTTCAATATCGGAAACTCCGCCGCCCATTCGACCTTGATCCATTCGGATATAATCCAAATGCCAGTGATTTAGGTTTCCTGTTTTTTTGGAATAATTAACAAAGCGAAACTGAAAGTCTGGAATTAAATAATCCATCGAATCGATGGGTACAAACACTTCCTTGAATTTTGTATTGTGTGGTCCGCTTACGCCCCAAACTTTGCGCCAATTACCTGACTGGGTTTTGAAGAATAGAATTAGAGAATCTTCTAACTCCGGAACATCGCCCAAACCTTGGTTTTTGTAAAAAAAGCTCAAGTAAATGCCATCTGTAAGTCTGTAAGGAAATGTATTGGCTCCTTTACGGTAGAACTGCAAATTGATAGGTTGCGAGGTTAAGCTATCTGCATAAACAGATTCACGCGTAGATAGAGCTTGGTACGGATTCCCGGATTCATCCAAATGATCGAAAGTGGCGATATTAGCATTAGGGGCGTCGGGGGCAAACGAATTATTAATCCAAACTTGTTTGTCGGCCCATTTACTCGGATTGGGGTAGCCAAATTGCTGAGAAAAATCCTCAAAAAATGGCAGCTTCAGCGTATCTAATATTCCCCAAGAAATAACCTCTGTTAAAGGCAGGTGTTTGTAAGAATCCGAAACAACTACAGAATGTTGGGTAGGGGAAACTTTTAAAAATTGGGCATTTACATGATTGAAAAGGCTCAAAAATCCAACAAAAAACAAAGACACTAAATCGCGAAAAATCGACTTTTCAGTGCCGCAGTGGTTTGCCTTTTCTCTGTTGAAATATCCTTTCACGTTACGCCTTCGCTCTTGTGTAACGAACGAACCACAAAAATATTGTATTTACCCCGAAAAATAAAGGTTTTTATAGGCAATCTGTAGGATTACAAGGCTTCTGCATCTAACAATTCAATCGTGTTTATATCGGTTGAATCGCTTTCAGGAAATTGCGACTTATCGGTTGAAGCAACGGTTAGGTCCACTTTGCTTCCTTTCGGGATTAAGGTGCCTTCTATCAATTCTTTACCTTTGAAAGTTTGAGCCAATACGAGATTGTTTCCGATGGGATCGTAAGCCATTTCGATTTTTCCCAATTCTAAGCCTCTGTTTTTTATCACGGCTTTTGCCAGTGTTAAGCTCATATCCACCAAATTGGGTGCTTTTATTTTTGGTTTGTTTCCGGTATTGATTACCAAATAAATGGTGCGGTCTTCTTTTACTAAGTCGCTCGCTTTGGGGTTTTGTTCCACAATGGTGTAGGCCAGTGCTTTCTCGTTATATATGGAGTCCATAATATTGGAGCGCAAACCGGCTTGCTCCAAACGTATGCGTGCTTCGTCAAAAGACATGCCTGAAACATCGGGTACAGAAATGTAATCGTTGTGATGGGTATATGCGGCCAATCCGGCAAAGATTCCCCAAATTACCAGTGCAGAGGCGCCAAGAACCAGGCCAATTTGAATGCCTATTTGTTTCAATCCAAGCGATGGTTTTACGCCTTTAGTTTTTGTGTTTCTCGTTGCCATT
>RGZR01000186.1 GCA_010031465.1 Flavobacteriia bacterium | reverse complement strand
CATAGCCATACACCCTACGAAGAAGGTGAAGCCTACGTAATCGTCAGTAGCAATTTTTGAAACATCTGCTACCAACGGTAGTTGGAGTAGTAAACTTTTCATAAGAACAATAGTTTAGTTTTTGTTTAATCAAATGTAAATAATTCTAAACACAATCCTTTAATATTTTAACTATTATTTTATCAACTACCTTTGAAATTCTAGACTTTTTCATGAATATTATCAAAAACAGGTATTTTATAACGCTTATTCTGGCTTTCGCGAGCATCAGTGTTTCCGCGGCATTAGAAGGTATTTTAGCCCTTTTTCTCATTCTTTCCGTGGGTCTCTTACACGGGTCGAATGATTTGATGGTGATCCAAAGATTAGCTTCTTATGAAAAAATAAGTGGGCTAACACGCCTAAAAACGCTGTTAGCGTACATAGGTTTGATCTTAATTGTATTGATTTTGTTCTCAACCCAGCGGCAATTTGCATTGTTGTTTTTTGTACTCATCAGTTCGTTTCATTTTGGCCAACAGCATTGGCACAGGCTTATAAAAGGAGAGCATTGGGTGCGATATGTGTTCTATACAAGTTATGGACTGCTCGTTTTTGGACTCTTATTTTGGACTCATGCCGAGCAATCGTCTCTTGTTATCGAAGCCATAACTTCAGTATCCCTAACCGCGAACCATTTTATGGTGTTATCGGTAGTTGCTTTTGGACTGACGGTTTTGACGCTCATCGCAACACCTGGAATACCTTTTCGATTCCTCTTAATCGAAGTTGGAGTGTTGGTGTTTCTATTTATTGTTTTTCGATATACTAGTTTATTACTCTCGTTTGCACTCTATTTTTCACTTTGGCATGCGGTACCCTCGATTAAAGATCAGATTGAGCTGCTTTACCCAAACTCTTTAAGTAGCGGTTTAAAGTCTTATGCAAAGGCGGCATCGCTTTATTGGGGGATATCAGTGATTGGATTTGGTCTTGTCCTATTTCTTGTCGGATTAAACACCTTGGATGTGCTTGAGCTCTTGGTGTATTTTCTAGCAGCTATTACTTTTCCTCATGTTATTGTTATGAGCAGGGTTGAAAAGGCACTTGAAAGCTAAAGAATCTTAGTATTTTTGTTTTTTCTTCAAAATCAACCGAGGCAGCGTTTATGTTTGATCAGTTAAGTACCAAAATTGAAGGAGCTCTTCATAAGCTCAGAGGTAAGGGTAAAATAAACGAGCTCAATATTGCCGAATCGATGAAGGAGATCCGAAAGGCCCTTCTCGATGCCGACGTTAACTATAAAATAGCCAAGGACTTTACCAATACGGTGAAAGAAAAGGCCATGGGCCAGCACGTGTTGCAGTCCCTTCAACCCGGACAGCTCATGGTCAAGATCGTCCGAGACGAATTGGCCAGTTTAATGGGGTCTAATGCCTCCGAGCTACAAATCGGTTCAAAGCTTAGCGTGGTTCTTATGGCGGGGCTTCAAGGTTCGGGTAAAACCACCTTTTCAGGAAAGCTCGCAAACTATCTCAAAACAAAGAAATCCAAGAAACCTCTTTTAGTCGCTTGTGATGTTTACCGTCCGGCCGCCATTGATCAGCTCCA
>RGZR01000185.1 GCA_010031465.1 Flavobacteriia bacterium | reverse complement strand
AAGTTCGTCCAACCATTGTCCACATGAATAGTAAACCGAATAGCGTACCCAATAAACCAGTCTCCGCAAGCAGTTGAATAATAAATTGATGAGGGTGATTGTAACAATCGCGAAGGCCCAGGCCGGCAAAATCAGGAGTGATAAAGCTTGGACACATTAAACGGAAATTTCCTGGGCCAATTCCCAAAAGCGGTTCATTAATAAAAGCAATCCATCCAGGTAATGCAGCGCGATAATATGTGGCACTCATTCCCAAGGGTAGGTCATCAACAAAAACTACAACAAGAAAAAATACTTGTATTAATAAGGTCAGTGAAGTCAACATCAATTGTAAGTTTCGCTTCTTAAATCGCAATAAAATAAAGACACAGAGAATTGGTAAGCTGTAAAAACCATAGTTTTCAACCAGGAGCGTGAAAAGGGATCCTTGAATTGCCGCAGTTGAAAAATAAAAAGCTAACCCTAAGGACAGTAAACTTGCCAAGAGAAGGTAAACTGATTGAATGCGTTGAATCATCTTTTTTTTTGTCAAAATTAAGTTTTTTTTATTCCCCTTGTTTTTGAAATAAAATTTGTAATATTGTCAACACTACAACACTACGTTAACTAAAGCCTATCTAACCGCTTTAGTCCTTTAATCACATTTTATTTACATGTACGAAATAGCTACACTTAAAACTAAGAAATTACCTGAATTACAGGAAATTGCTAAAAAAATTGGCGTTAAACGAATTACGGGTTTAAACAAATTAGACCTTATATATCAAATTGTGGATTTTATTGCTTCCAAACCGGAAGAAGAAGCCGCTCCAGCTCCTAAAGCAGAAGCTGCACCCATCGTTGCCAAACCTAAAAATGAAAAACCTAAGGGTCCAAACCCCAGGGCTAAAAATAAGCACAACACGCCTCAAAGCGATGAAAACTCAACGCCCCAGCATAAACACCATCCTAAAAAACCCCATCAAAATAACGAGAATCGAAATCCCAACTCTAAAAATCAGAACGATAAGCGGGAGCATAAAAATGATTTTAATCACAATAAAGAACAACGTAGTCGCTACAGAGAACCTGATTTCGAATTTGAAGGTATAATTGCTACAGAAGGCGTTTTAGAAATGATGCCTGAGGGTTATGGCTTTCTGCGTTCATCAGATTATAACTACCTATCGTCACCTGACGACGTTTATGTATCGCAATCGCAAGTGCGTTTGTTTGGTTTAAAAACAGGTGATACCGTATTAGGAACGGTTCGTCCTCCAAAAGAAGGAGAAAAATACTTTCCTTTAATAAAAGTAGATAAGATTAACGGACTTGATCCGAAAGTGGTTCGTGATCGTGTATCCTTTGAGCACCTTACCCCGCTATTCCCCCAAGAACGTTTTAATTTAGCGGACAAAGAAAGTACAATTTCAACTCGAATTATCGATTTGTTTTCACCCATAGGAAAAGGACAACGTGGTATGATAGTGTCTCAGCCCAAAACGGGAAAAACAATGCTATTAAAAGACATTGCAAATGCCATCGCTGCTAACCATCCTGAAGTTTACCAATTGATTTTATTAATTGATGAACGTCCGGAAGAGGTTACTG
>RGZR01000184.1 GCA_010031465.1 Flavobacteriia bacterium | reverse complement strand
GCTTCCTTGGCTGCACGGTCCAATTCCAAATCGCTCATACACAGAAACGAACGTCCTCGCACCCGAAGGTAGATGAACGGATCAGGCACAAACATGCCGGTAGCGTATAACATGTCTGCGCTGTGTTCACTGTCAGCGATAATAAGTAGGTCCAGGGGTTTACCCGTCCCCGGGCTCTTTTGCTTGCTAGTGGCCATGAGTGGTATCTGAAAAATGCTTACTGGATGAAGTTCGAGGAAAGAAAATAGAGGCGCCCTGCTTCCAACTGAGGCAACTGAATACCCAGATCGAGTTTGATCTGCTGAGACGGCTTCAATCGACTCTGGATACGGAAAAAGGAAGCCAGGGAAAAAGGTGATTTATCCGAAAATGCGGAATACGATGCCGCAAAGGATGCTCAAGGGATGTTGGAATTGAAAATAAATGAGCTTGAAAAGGTTTTGTCTAATGCACGAATTTTAGATACAAGCGATTTAGACAACTCAAAGGTCACCGTTTTATCTAATGTGACCATAAAGAACTTAAAAACTAAAAAGGAGCTTACCTACAAATTAGTTAGTGAATCAGAAGCGGATTTAAAAGCCAAAAAGATTTCAGTCAACAGTCCAATGGGGTCGGGATTATTGGGAAAGAAAGTAGGGGAAATAGCTTTAGTATCCACTCCGGCTGGTTCTATTGAATTTGAAATCGTTGAAATATTTTTTTGATGCCCACTATTTTTTCTAAAATACTTAATGGTGAAATACCCTCTTATAGAATTGCTGAAGACGAGGACCACTTTGCTTTTTTAGATATTAGGCCACTTCAAAAGGGTCATACTTTAGTCATCCCCAAAAAAGAGGTTGATTATATTTTCGATTTAGAGGACTCAGCCCTATCTGGTCTGATGATTTTTTCTAAAAAAGTGGCCAAAGCTTTGGCGTTATCTATTGCATGTAAGCGAGTTGGGGTTGCGGTAATCGGGTTAGAAGTTCCCCATGTTCATATTCATTTAGTTCCACTTCAAACCGTAGGGGATATTAATTTTACTCGTCCTCCAGTCGATGTCACAACAGATGAAATGGCAAGGATGGCACGTCATATCCAAAGTAATATGGCATAAGCGATTAAAGTGCTTTTTTTCTAGATGGATTGGCATTTAAAAATGCTTCCCAAGATGTAAATTTTTGGCCGTTTCCAAATTGTGGTGTCCCTTGCTGATAAGTATGACACACTGCTGTTGCTAACGCATCTGTGGCATCGTAAAATTTTGGGTTGATGGGAATATTAAGAATCTGTTGAAGCATGGCAGCTACTTGTTCTTTGGTAGCGTTTCCATTCCCAGTAATAGATTGTTTAATTTTTTTTGGGGCATATTCCCAAACTTTTAAATTTTTAGCTACTGCTGCTGCAATGGCAACCCCTTGAGCTCTTCCTAATTTTAACAATGATTGTGGATTCTTTGCGTAAAAAGGAGCTTCTATAGCCATTTCGGTAGGTTGATGTCGATCAATAATTGATTGTAATCGCTCATAAATTTGTTTGAGTTTTTGCTGGTGATCGGGAAGTCCCTTCAATTGCAAAACACTCATTTCAATCAAACGAATGGATTTATCCTCTACCTGAATAATACAAAAACCA
>RGZR01000183.1 GCA_010031465.1 Flavobacteriia bacterium | reverse complement strand
GATTTTTTTCGCTTATAAAATTTACGATGCTGTTAATGGACCCATCAAGTTTAATCAAGTCAAAAACGAACGATACGCTACGGTTATCGATCGAATGAAAGACATTAGAATTGCGCAAATTGCACACAAAGATGTCAAAGGAGTTTACGCTAATAATTTTGATAGTTTAGTAAAGTTTATCGATGAAGGTATTTTTACCCTTATCGAAAAAAGAGATTCTTCTTATTTAGAGTACGACAGAACTTATCGAATTGACATGTTACGTGAAGTAGTCGTAATCGATACGTTAGGTACCGTTCCTGTAAAAGATTCTTTATTTGGAACCTCCATGCGATACAAAAATTTGGCTTACGTTCCTATCGAAGGAGTGAAAGACAGCACCTTCTCTATTAAGTCTGAAGTAATCAACAAAAACGGATACAACGTACCTGTTTTTGAAGTTAAAGTGGCTAAAAACGTTATCCTGTATGATCAAAATGCCGATTTGGTTCGTCAAGAAAACGAAACGGTATCTGTGGATGGTGTCAATGGATCAGAGATTATTTTAGGATCGCTTTCCAAT
The DNA here is from genome assembly GCA_010031465.1 of Flavobacteriia bacterium. Taxonomy (GTDB): domain Bacteria; phylum Bacteroidota; class Bacteroidia; order Flavobacteriales; family Flavobacteriaceae; genus MS024-2A. The sequence continues at coordinate 1,088 of RGZR01000183.1, read as the reverse complement.
GTAAGTACAAACGGTAATTGGCCCACCATTTTTGATGCCAAACGCGAATAGCATTATACAACAAGAAGCATTATCCATCCACATTTTTGCGGATGGATTTTCTTTTTGTAGCCCCTCCCAAATCGACTTTATACGCACCCCTGAAGGGATTCAAGATTTTCAGCCCGCTTTTGATGAGTTCTTTGCATACCACAAAGAACAAGCTAAGGCTTCTATCCAGATCATTCAGTTTGAATACCCTTCTACCTTTGTTCCCAATGCCTTGTTTGATGAAAAACAAAAGGAAAAATACAACGGTTTATATCAATCGTTAACTGATGAAGTTCGTATTGAATTTGATTCGCTTAATGCGCTGAGCCTAAACAATGTATATCCTTTTTCTTCAGCCCTACATACCATTCTCGATAAATCATCTTTGACGTTTTCGCTGGTGCATTACAACACCCTCTTATTGGAATGGATTAGCAAACTAGAATGTTCAACGGCACACGAACATCAAGTTTATGTTCATTTACAAAAAAACACCCTTGATGTTTTTTTATTTTCGAAAAGCAAATTTCTTTTTTCAAACCGCTTCAATATCAAAAATACAGATGAGTTTTTATACTATTTGTTTTTTATTGCCGAACAGTTTGAGCTACAAGAACAATTTGATCTTGTTTTTTTAGGAGACTACAGTCCATTTTCGGCCTTTTATAAGGCCGCCGCTGCTTATCATTCTTCACTTCAGCATGTAGGGTCCACCCTGGCAGAAGGCTTTGAATTAACCCAGCACCCCGCGCCCTTTTTTATTCCGACTTCCTAATGCGAATCATTTCAGGAACGCATAAAGGACGACGCATTCAGGCACCCAAAAAACTACCCGTTCGGCCCACTACAGATCGAGCTAAAGAAGGACTTTTTAATATGTTGCAACACCGAAGGGAACTTCCCTCCTCTCATATACTTGATCTATTTTCAGGAACGGGAAACATGAGCTATGAATTTGCTTCACGCCAATGTGCTAAAATACAGGCGGTTGATCAAAATTTTCACTGTGTGCAGTTTATCAAAAAAACGTCTGCTGGGTTATCGCTTTCGGTAGAAGT
>RGZR01000182.1 GCA_010031465.1 Flavobacteriia bacterium | reverse complement strand
AGCTATTTGCCATTTAAATCTCTTCCAGAGCTAACTTTGACTGCCTTTGAGGAAAAGTATGCACATTCTATGCCAGTCGATTTTTTTATTTCTTGTGAGGGCAATATATTCGATTTGAAGCCAAATTTATGACATCCCCAAGGACGCTTTGGATCATGAGTTACGAAATAATGGTTACATGTGCCGCATGCGATAAACATATTAATGACGCCACTTGTCTACAGACTTCTTAATTTGGAAACGAAATGCCCCAGCAAAAGAAAGTGCACCACAAATAATAACGACAATGCTTTTTAATATATCTCCCGAAGCCCATAATTTTGTTCCTTCGGCGATCACCCAAATACCGAAAACCAAAAAGGTGACAGAAGAAATTAACTCGCCAATCGACCGTTTTCTTTTTTCCATAAATCCCCCTTATATGAGTTTTCCGTTTTCATCAAAACTCAATTCTTTTGGCACTTCTACGTCTTTTAGTTGAGCATCGATACCTTTTTCCAGTTGATATACATAGGCCAAAATTGATGCCACTGCTGCATACAATTGTTCTGAAATCGCAGCACCAATATCACCAGTAAAATATAACGCCCTCGCCAATAGCGGTGATCGTACGACAGACTTCGAATGAAATTCTGCTTGTTCGATTAGCCTCAACGCAATAATGCCTTTTCCCATAGCCAAGATAGTAGGAACGGTATCAACTTCGGGGTTATATTTTATAGCCACTGCAAAATGCGTCGGGTTTGTGATCACTACCGTTGCATCTTTAACTTGATCGATTGATTGGGCCTGCTGAGATACCCGTTGGCTCGCTTCCATTTGTAATCGCCGCATACGGGATTTCACCTCCGGAGAACCTTCACTTTCCTTGAATTCTTCTTTCAAATCTTGCCGTGACATACGAAGTTTTTGCATCCAAGTGTGACGGCTCCATTATAATCACCGATGGCGATTATACTCAACACAATCAAAATAGACAAAATAAACAAAAGCAATATTTGGTAAATAATTTGGATACCATCGCTTATGCTACCTACGCTTAGATAAAGCAATTTGTTAAGTGAAAACCAAAGAAATGATACCACCACTAAAGTCAGGAACGAAACTTTAGCTATTGCTTTGACGAGCTCCGCCAAACCTTTCACAGAAAAAATACGCTTTAAACCACTGAATAAATTAATTTTATCTCCTTTAAAGGAAAAACTTTTAGAGTTGAAAGCCAAACCATTACCGACAACAGCTTGTGTTAATATGATAAAAATCATTGTCGGAAGGCCAAAAATTGCAGCAGCGCCCAGTAAAATGACAAACCCATCCCACGCCCTGCCCGCTTGCGCAGAAAATAACTCTTCAGGGTGCGAAAAAATAAATAAAGATGCCCATTGATTAAGCAGCCCCACTGAAAAAAACCCTAATACACCGACGACAAGTAATGCTGCAGAGCCAGAAGCAAAAACCAACATCTCTTTCGATGTCAATAAATCTCCATCTTCTCTTGCTTTCTCTAATCGTCGCTGGGTTGGCTCTTCATTTCTTTCTTGAGCCTGATCATTCTCAGCCATCTCTACCTCCTGTCAGAATTAGTAATACAAAACTCAGAGAGCTATCAATCAAGTCGCCAAAAGCGTAATTCAACGCATCAACAGAAAA
>RGZR01000181.1 GCA_010031465.1 Flavobacteriia bacterium | reverse complement strand
TCCGCTCTCATCGCATCATTCATAGACGTGAGAGCATATTTTGTGGCTTGATACACACCACCACCCGGCGTTGTAAATTCACCACCACTGGATCCTACATTGATAATTCTTCCGGTACCAGCTCTTCGCATTGCTGGCAAAACAGCCTGAGTCATGACCAGCAAGCCAAAAACATTGGTTTCGTACAATTTTTTTACATCCTCGATGGGAATGGTTTCCATCGCCCCCATCATGCCAATCGCTGCATTATTGACCAGGATTCCTACAGCAGAATGTGTTTTTTCAATGGTACGTACGGCTTCATGAACACTCTGATCATCCGTTACATCAATTTGAAGCGTTTCACAACCCAATGGTTTAAGATCTTGAATGGACTCCAATGATCTTGCGGATGCGTATGTTGGGTAGCCATTTTTTGCAAATAATTTGGCCAATGCTTTTCCGTGTCCCGATGAGCAACCTGTAATAAGTACGGCAGGTACATTTATTTTTTTTGATTCCATACACCTGTTTTTTGTTTGGTGTGATGGGATCAATATCGGGAAAGAATACGTCGTAGAAATGCAAAAAACGCAGATATTTGAATACTTTTCGCGGATTTTTTCGTTGATCCGCAATCAACACGCCCGGGAAGGACGTGATCATCTACCTCTCAGGTCTATTTTTTGTAGACATTCTTGCTTGTGTCGATTTTGTGGGGATCCAATTCCACCACTTTCCCGTCTTTGAAAATAACAACCGGCGTTTTCTTGTACTTCTTAAATTCAATTAGTTTCTTGTACGCTATCTCCATCCCCTCCATGATTTTATCGGTTTGATCCATATCATTCTTTATTTGTAAGTCTCTGTTATTGAGTGCCATAATTTTGCGTTTTTTTGAATGACTTCTGTACCATTTATTTTAGATGCAATTAATTCATAGGGACTGCCAGAATTATCGATAAACATCCATTCGTCAACAATAGGTTCAAATATTTCAAAGAAATTTTTTAATCCATTATGATATCGTCTTATAATAACGTTTTTAGGAATAGAATGCCCACCCTCCTTCACACGAGTTTCAACTCTTCGTATAGCCAAATCTGGGCTTTGCAACCAAAGAAAAAGTAATGTAACATAATACCCATTTTCTTTCGCTCTTATTATAAAATTCCTATAGCTTTTCGAAGCTAAAGTTGTTTCAAATGCAAAATTTTGGCCTTTTGAGAATAACTTATGAATCCGATCAAGCATCAATCTACCCGCTTCAATGGATGCTGATTCAGGGAGAAATGGTGAAAGCCCTTTGGCAATTTCATCTGCATTGACAAAATCAATACAACCTAATATTTCTGGTAATATTGTGGTAGAAGCCGTTGTTTTTCCAGCTCCATTGCAACCTGATATGATATAAAGTCTTTTCAATTTATTTTTTTCCTATTTAAAGAGAAAAATTACATGAATCTTCTCATTGGTATGTTCATTTTCTCCAAACACGCGCGTAGAAAATTGAATACAGCACCAATAAGAGATGAACGCTCACTTGGGTATTCATCGTACTTTTTTAAAACAAACGGTTGATACCAGTGGGAAATTCATATAAAAACGGAAGCATACACAGAAGGGTTTATTGTCTTCATATCACAACAACGCTTTTCGCACCCCAAGCAGGATTTGCGCCGCTTCAAACGGGCTGATGACC
>RGZR01000019.1 GCA_010031465.1 Flavobacteriia bacterium | reverse complement strand
TACTTTTCAAGAAATGAACTGAGTATTTTGGGGAGTCATTGTGCGGATATCAAAAAATTAGCCTTGCTGATTGCCCATGAATTAAAAGATTCTTGGGATCTAGTTTTTGTTGATGCGGATCATAAATCAAAGGAGGAAGTTACCGCAACGCCAGCTCCCTTTACTGCACTTTACACGGATAAAATTCAATACCACGAATACCAACTGCAAACCGCTCCAAGCTTACCTTTTAAAAATTCATTTTACGATCATGGGGCGGTAACCCTAATCAATGGAAATCACAACAAAGGAAAAAGCCAAATTGTGATCATCAATCCCGATAAAGAAGCCTCTTTACTAAAAAGAAAAGAGAATTTAACCCATGTTATAGCATTTGTGGCTAAAGAAAAAACAGTGCCCGCGTACATAAAAAATTCCATTTCTAATTACGCTAATATTCCTTTGTTTACCTGGGATGAAAAGCACGAGATTGCCAATAGGATAAAGCTTCATTTAAAAAATCAACTCCCCCCTATTATGGGTTTAATTTTAGCAGGGGGACAAAGTACTCGAATGGGGATAGATAAATCAAAATTAATCTACCATGCTAAACCTCAACACGAGCATTTAAATGACATCATGCAACCCTACTGCGAAGATATTTTTGAGTCGTGCAGGCCAAATCAAGTTAATCAATTTAAGGCTCCCCTTGAAGACACGTTTTTAGGATTGGGTCCGATGGGAGGAATTTTAACTGCATTTCAAAAAAAACCAAATGCGGCTTGGCTAACCATAGCGTGTGATGTGCCTCTGGTCAATTCACAAACAATACAACTTTTGGTTGAAGGTAGAAATCCAAATAAACTTGCAACTTGTTTCTACAATTCACAAACTCAATTTCCAGAACCTTTAATTACCCTGTGGGAACCTAAAGCTTATCCTGTTCTATTGGATTTTCTATCCAGAGGCTATTCTTGTCCAAGAAAAGTATTGATAAATAGTTCCATTGAAATGCTTACCCTAGAAGATGAAAAGGTGCTCTTTAACGCAAATACCCCAGAAGATAAATTTAAAGCAACTAAGGTTTTATCCAATCGTTAATTTGGAAATTTAAATTAATTAATTTCAATTTTAAACATAAAAAAACATCCATATCACTATGAATGTTTTCTTGTGCGGGTGAAGGGACTCGAACCCCCAAGCCGTGAAGCACTAGATCCTAAGTCTAGCGTGTCTACCAATTTCACCACACCCGCATTAGGGAGGACAAATATAAATAAGTTTTCCTTTAAAAATTCCCCTTCCAAAAAAAATACATCATTAGATTTGCAAAACACTGCTAACTAAAAGTGATGAATTTAACTGCTCAACAAAATCAATTTCTTGAAGAATGGATGGAGTTTTTAAAGTTACCCTCCATAAGTGCTGATCCCAGCTATAAAAATGAGGTTGCTGCCACCGCTAAATGGGTTGAGCATGCCCTTCAGAAAGCAGGTTGTTTGCACACTGAACTTATTCTGACTCAAGGCCACCCCATAGTCTATGGTGAACTGCTTGTGTCAGAAAACCTTCCTACGGTTTTGGTTTATGGGCATTATGATGTTCAACCTCCTGATCCACTTGAGCTTTGGGAAAGTCCCCCCTTTGAGCCGGTAATTAAAAAAACGCATTTGCATCCTGACGGAGCCGTATTTGCTCGAGGAGCTTGTGATGATAAAGGACAAGTTTTTATGCACATTAAAGCCCTAGAAAAAATGCTTGAGTCCGGTTCTGCTCCTTGCAACATAAAATTTATGATTGAAGGTGAAGAAGAAGTGGGAAGTATTCACTTAGAATCTTTTGTAAAAGCAAATAAATACAAATTGAGTTGTGATGTCATTTTGATTTCTGACACAGGAATGATTTCCAATTCACAACCTTCCATAACCACAGGACTTCGTGGGTTGAGTTATATGGAAGTTAGCGTTACGGGGCCTAACCGGGATTTACATTCTGGTTTATATGGAGGTGCTGTTGCCAATCCCATTAATGTGCTGTGTGAAATGATTTCAAAATTAACAGACGAAAATCATCGCATAACTATTCCGGGCTTTTATGAAGATGTTGAAGAACTTTCTGAACACGAACGAAATGAAATGGGAAAAGCCCCCTTCTCGCTTGATAATTTTAAAAATTCCATCGGGATAGTCGATGTTCAAGGAGAAAAAGGATATTCTAATGAAGAACGCCGTTCCATTCGCCCCACTTTGGATGTAAATGGTATTTGGGGAGGATATATTGGAGAAGGCGCTAAAACCGTAATTCCGAGTATGGCTCATGCCAAAATCTCAATGCGTCTTGTGCCTAACCAAGATTGGCATACCATAAGTACTTTATTTACAAAACACTTTACTTCATTAGCTCCTAAAGGAGTAAAAGTAAGCGTACAAACACACCATGGGGGCTATGCCTATGTTACACCCATTGACCACATGGGGTATCAAGCAGCACATAAGGCGTATTATGAGACCTTTAAAGTAGCTCCAATTCCCCATAGAGGAGGAGGAAGTATTCCGATTGTTCCAATGTTTGAACGTGAATTAGGGGTGAAATCTATTCTTATGGGATTCGGATTAGACAGTGACGCTATACATTCTCCAAATGAACACTTCGGATTATTTAACTTTTTTAAAGGAATCGAAACCTTGCCCCTCTTTTACAAAAATTACATTTCGCTTTGGGAAAAAGAAAGGAATTAAAGTTTAAATAAATCTGCGGCAATACCATCGGTTAAAAATTTTGCCTTTTGAGTAACCTTAATACTATCTCCATCCCAATACAAATTGCATTCCCCTATATGGCGATCCATCTGTTCCTCTAAATAATCACCATAACGTTCTCCGAAATTTTGCCGAACAACATCTAGAGAAATCCCGTTAAGGGTTCTTAACCCGGTCATTACATACTCATTAAAACGATCTTTTCGACTTAGTTGCTCTTCATCAAAAGGCAATATCCCCTCAGTAATAGCTTTTAAGTACTTGGTGTTATTGGCTTTATTCCAACTTCGCGTGCTCTTTCCGTCATAACTGTGGGCAGAGGGACCTAGTCCGAGATAAGGCTTAGCTGTCCAATAATTTTGATTATTAATTGAAAAAAAACCAGGAATCCCAAAATTTGAAAACTCATAATTTACAAATCCTTTTTGCGCTAGAGTTGTAACTAATACATCATATTGTTCTTTCACTAGGGCATCGTCAAGCAATTCAATTTTTTTAGTGTTAACCAAATGATCGAGTACCGTCTTGGGCTCAACAGTCAAAGCATAAGCTGAAATATGGGGTGGGTTATACTTTAATGCACGTTGCATATTTTCCTCCCATAAATCTAGGTTGGATTTGGGTATACCGTAAATTAAATCCAATGAAAAATTTGGAAATAGTTTTGAAATCTGATCTAAAGCCCTTTCCGCTTGGTCCACATTATGAGCTCTGTTCATAAGAGTTAGTTCGCTTTGATGAAAGGATTGGATACCTACACTCAACCGGTTGATTCCTGCTTGTAAAAGGCCCTCTAAATAGGAATGCTCTACATCGTCAGGATTAACCTCTAGGGTAATTTCTAAATCGGGAGAATAGGAATGGTTTTTTTTTACTTTTTGAATAAAATCGGAAAGCAAATTAGACGACAGTAAAGAAGGTGAGCCCCCACCAAAATAAATACTTTCTAAGGGATGAAGGATTTCATTTTTACGCATTTCATATTCTTTGTCTATGGCCTCCCAAAGGGGTAGGCGGTTTGAAGTAGACGTTGAAAAATGAAAATTACAATAGTGACAGGCCTGTTTGCAAAACGGAAAATGAATATAAAGATTGGCCATTCCTAAAAACTAGTGGAGTAAAATTAGGATTTAATTTTATCCGGATTTTGATTTACAAAAGCTGACCAGCCCGTATAGGCTTTTTGTTGGGCTGATTTCCCTCGATTGTAAAAGTGACATACCGCTGCTGCTAACCCGTCAGTTGCATCTAGGTTTTTGGGTAATGTTTTTATTTTTAATTGTTGCTGCAGCATTTTAGCAACCTGTTCTTTTGAAGCATTTCCATTTCCTGTAATTGCCATTTTAATTTTTTTTGGAGAGTATTCAGTAATCGCTATTTCACGTGAAAGGCCAGCAGCAATAGCCGTTCCTTGAGCTCTTCCGAGTTTGAGCATGGACTGTACGTTTTTGCCAAAAAAAGGAGCTTCAATAGCAATTTCGTCGGGATGATAATTGTCAATAAGTTCAATTGTACGTTTAAAGATGTAATGCAATTTCAAAAAGTGATCCTCGTATTTTTTAAGGACTAATTCATTCATATGCAATAATTCCATCGTATTGTTTTCTATGCGAATAAGCCCAAAACCCATGATTGTTGTTCCTGGGTCAATCCCTAAAATAATCGTGCTTTTTTGCATTGACTTATTTCCTTGCTAGAATTCGAATCGGCAGCTCAAATTTAGTAGACACAAAAGTTCCTACGTTTGTTTTAACTCCCGGTTGCGCTTGGGGTATTTGTTCCACAGCATCATTTAGTAGGTTTTCTAATTGGGGAATTGCGTTTTGTAGGGTATCCTCTATTTGGGCATTAAGCAATGAAAAATACCCCTCTGAATTGATTTGAATGGTTAGTATTACTTCTTCAGTAAGCTCAGCAGTTGAAATACCCATTTGAGAAGCTAAATAAAAAACAATAGACTCTGACACAAACGACTCAAAACAAGCCCTTTCATTAATTAAATTAGAATCTTCGCATGTTGCATAAGTAGGGGGTTGGTCGTTTTCAGACCATTGGATGCCATTTCAATTTCTGAGGCGGACACTTCTAAAGTACTCATGTTTTGACAACCCAAAAGGCCACTATTTAGAAGAATTAGAAAAAAATATTTTTTCATGTCAAGTTGAAATTACAGCTAATATTCTATCTTTAAAAGTACACTTTTTTATCCATTTACTAAGAATTCTGAATGGAGGAACGATGCTAAATACAACATATACAATGGATCTATTTTTAATTGGATTGGGAGGGTTTTTTATATTACTCGGTATCATCGGAAGTTTTTTGCCTGTATTACCAGGACCCCCTACAACTTGGGTTGGTTTTTTAATGCTGTATTTTACTTCCTCAGTAACCCTTTCCCTATCGTTTTTACTCCTGACGTTGGGTATTGCGCTTTTAGTTTTTTCAATTGATACGATACTTTCCGTTTTTGGTGTCAAAAAAATGGGGGGAGGCAGAGCCGGTATTATAGGTAGTACTATAGGCCTGATTATAGGACTGCTTTTTTTTGGGCCCCTTGGCATTCTTTTAGGTCCCTTTGTTGGGGCATTTCTTGGAGAGTTACTTTTCAATAAAAGCGATATGGGAGATGCTTTTAAATCGGCTTCAGGGGCGCTTTTAGGGTTTTTGTCTGGAGTGTTTTTAAAATTTTTAGTCAGTTTGGTATTTGCCTATTATTTTGTTGTTAAGGTATGGGAGAGTATGGCTGATATTCTATTATAGTATAAAGAAACTCCGTTTTACCTACAAATTAAGAATGGGTAGTGTGCTTAAAAAAAGATCATTATTTTTGTAATTGAATCCAACGCTATGGCGCTCTTTATCATTACCTTTATTTTATTGTTTTTGGCCTTTGCGGGAATCGCCATTAAAATCTGGGCAAAAAAAGATGGTGAATTTTCAGGAACCTGTGCAAGTCAGAGTCCTTTCCTAAACAAAGACAATCAACCCTGTGGTTTATGCGGCAAAATGCCCACTGAAGCCAGAGATTGTAACTATAGTGAGCCCTTAAAAAACTAAGTCCGTATCAGGATGAATACGATTGAAGTAACTGAGTGTATACTAAAAGCACGTCAAAATGACCAGACGGCCTATAACACAATTTTCAATTCCTATTGGGATTCGGTTTATGCCTATTTACTTCAACGAACTTCAAACGAAAATGAAGCGGAAGAAATTGCCATTGAAACCTTTACAAAAGCATTTGATCGATTAGACCTATACGATACAAATCAACCCTTTATCTCTTGGATCATAACCTTAGCAAAAAATCACCATATAGATCGGTACAGAAAGTCAAAAAATTTGAAAACCTCCTATGTTGAAGATGAAATAGACCTTTCACATGCCCTTCAAAGTGAATCCTTATCCCCTGAGGAACTCATGATTTCAGATCAAAACTTAGACCATTTATTAGGGCAAATACGATTATTAAAAAAGCAGTACCGTTCCCTTTTAATTCTTCGCTATTTTGAAAATAAGTCCTTAAAAGAAATTGAGGAAGAAATTCAAGAACCCGCGTCACGCATTCGGGTGAAACTCTTTCGTGCCAAAAAAATGTTAGCAACCTTATTAGAACGTGAAACAAATTAATCTATCAAAATTAGGCCCTGGATTGCTCTTTGCTGGGGCTGCCATCGGTGTTTCTCATTTAGTCCAATCTACACGTGCTGGAGCAGAATACGGGTGGGGTTTAGTGTGGGCTTTATTGCTGATCAACCTTTTTAAATATCCTTTTTTCCAATATGGACCACGCTATGCTATGGCTACTGGAGAAACTCTTTTGGATGGGTATTATAAATTAGGAAAAGGATACCTGTTGGGCTATTTTGTATTAAATCTGGGCACTATGTTTACGATACAAAGTGCAGTTACAGTGGTTACTGCAGGCTTAGCCTCTAAACTTTTTGGGATTAGTGATGATATTGTTACCTGGAGTATCCTCATTACGGGCCTATGTACTGTTCTACTCATTTTAGGTCAATACCAATGGCTTGATAAAATCATAAAGGTAATCATGATTGTTATGGCCTTAAGTAGTCTTATCGCTGTAAGTATTGCCTTTTCCAATAACGATGATACGTTATCTTTTTCTCAAGTATTTCCGTATGAAACAGGATTGCTTTTTTTTATTGCTTTTCTCGGATGGATGCCCGCCCCTTTAGACATATCGATATGGCATTCCATTTGGAGTATTGAAAAAAACAAAACAAAAACTACAACATTAAAAGAAAGTTTATTTGATTTTAATGTAGGATATGTAGCAACCGTTTTCTTGGCCCTTTGTTTTATTGGCTTAGGCGCTTTGGTTATGTACGGAACAGGAACCAGCTTTTCAAATCAAGGAGGTGTTTTTGCAGACCAACTCATCCAGTTATATACTTCAAGTTTGGGTGAATCTGCATATATCATTATTGCAATTGCAGCATTTACTACTATGCTAAGTACCACAATTACCACCCTTGATGCCTCGCCTAGAGCCATGTCAAAAACCCTTCAGTTGTTGCTTAAAAAAGAACGTAACTTCTATTTACAATGGATCTTGATTCTTGCTTTTGGAACCTGTGCTATTTTTATGTTTTTATTGTCTGAAATGGGTCAATTGGTTCAAATTGCTACTGTACTTTCTTTTATAACTGCCCCTCTGTATGCCATTCTTAATTTTAAATTGGTAACAAGTAAAGAGATGCCCGAGCAGCACCGTCCCAAAAAACCCTTATACCTATTAAGTGTTTTAGGTATTCTTTTTCTGACAGGCTTCTCTCTATTTTATCTTTTTAGTCTTTAAGCTTTGCCTTATCTTTGCCCAAAAGAGTGACGATGGACGTAAAGGAAAAGGAAGTTAAACATCAAAAAAAACCAGAGTGGATACGGGTAAAATTACCTACTGGGAAAAAATATACCGAACTACGTGGCTTAGTTGACAAATACAAACTTAATACCATTTGCACCTCAGGGAGTTGTCCAAATATGGGCGAGTGTTGGGCAGAAGGTACCGCCACCTTTATGATATTAGGTAACATTTGTACACGCTCTTGCGGATTTTGTGGTGTTCAGACAGGTCGCCCAGGGGCTGTTGATTGGACCGAACCTGAAAAGGTTGCCCAATCCATTAAAATAATGAACATTAAACATGCCGTAATTACCTCTGTAGATCGTGACGACTTAAAAGATATGGGATCTATTCTTTGGGCAGAAACCGTAAACGCTATTCGACGTATGAATCCAGAAACTACTTTGGAAACATTAATACCGGATTTTCAAGGCAATCGACGAAATATTGATCGCATAGTTGCTGTTGCTCCTGAAGTAGTGTCGCATAATGTGGAAACCGTAAAACGATTGACTCGAAAAGTTCGAGTACAAGCGAAATACGATACCAGTTTAGGCGTTCTTCAATATTTGAAAGAACAAGGAGTACGCCGAACAAAATCAGGTATTATGCTCGGTTTAGGTGAAACTGAGGATGAAGTTTTTGAAACCTTACACGATTTACGCAAAGCGGCAGTTGATGTGGTAACCGTAGGTCAGTATTTACAACCCAGCAAAAAACACCTGCCGGTACAATCTTTTGTTACGCCCGAAACATTTAAAAAATTTGAGGCCTTTGCTTTAGATCTAGGGTTTCGCCATGTGGAAAGCGGCCCCTTAGTACGCTCCTCTTACAAAGCGCATAAACACATCCACTAATTACATTACCGACGCTATTTGGTGTTTGAATTGCTGCTCTTCTTCTGCAAAAAGAAATTGCATTTGGATAGGCAAATAATAAATCTGGGTTGATTTCCAATTCAACAGTAAACGGTGATAGTCCTTTTGGGTAGTTAAAATAAAACGTTCTTTACTTTTTTTGGCGATCTCTGCTGCCTCTTTTTTGGAGAATAAATGATGGTCTTGAAAAGCTAAATGCTCAAATTCTAATCCTAATTCGTGCAAGTAGCTAACCAAGGGAGCTGCATTAGCAATTCCAGTCACTAATACAAAGGGGGCCGTAAGAAAAGACTTCAAATGCTTTTTCTCTGTCTCGTTTTGAATCCATTCACTGTATTTAATGGTGGTAAAATACACTTTCTGATGTGAGGCAGGCTTTATGGCATTCAAAATCTCTTGTTTTTGTTTTGCATCAATACCCCTTGGACATTTAGTCACAAGAATAATATCTGCCCTTGATTTTCCGTTTCTAGGTTCGCGTAAATTCCCTACTGGAAGCAAAAAATCTCTATAAAATGGTGCATCAAAAGAGGTCGTTAATACCATCAAACTTGGGGTTACATATTGATGCTGATAAACATCGTCAAGAAGCAATACCTCAACAGAGGGCAAAGATTCTTGAAAATGTCGCACCCCTTCTTGTCTTTTTTCGGCCACGACTACATCAATTCCGGGGTAGGCCTTATAAAATTGGTAGGGTTCGTCACCTATAGTAGCCGCAGAACTGTCTTTGTCTGCTTGTAACACTCCTTTTGTGATTCTTTTGTAGCCTCGACTTAAAACACCCACTTTTTTCCTTTCACTCAATAATTCAAGGAGGTACATTATTACTACTGATTTTCCTGTTCCTCCAACACTTAAATTGCCAACGCCTATACTCGGCAAAGGAATTGAATTGGAATAAAGTATTCCGCTTTTAAAAAGCATATTGCGAAGCTGCATTCCTAGGCCATAAAGGAGGGCGATGGGAAACCCTAAGAAATTGAGCTTTTTCATGGCTGTTAAGATAAATATTATATTTGTCAATCAACTGAGGTTCATGATTGTTAAAGAGATTGTTGAGGTACTAGAAGAATGGGCACCCAGTGCCTATGCTGAAGACTTTGACAACGTGGGTTTGTTGGTTGGAGATCTCAACCAAAAGTGCTCGGGAATAATCGTTTCTTTGGATTGTACCTTACCCCTACTTCAGGAAGCCCAAACTAAAAAATGCAATCTTGTTGTCTGTTTTCATCCCATTTTGTTCACCGGATTGAAAAAGATAACAGGGCAAACCTATGTAGAACGTTGTGTGCAATATGCTATACAACATGAAATATCAATTCTTGCGCTCCACACTCGCTTAGACAATCATCCCGAGGGTGTTAATCGTGTTTTGGCCCAGGCACTATCTATTGAGAATAGTCGAATCCTTATTCCCAAATCAGGTGGCCTAAAAAAGCTGAACACCTATGTGCCCCATGACCATGTAGAGGCTGTGCTTGAAGCCCTTCATAAAAGTGGAGCGGGTGCCCTTGGAAATTATTCTGATTGCAGTTTCAGCGTATCAGGCACTGGTCGGTTTAAAGGCAATGATCACAGTAATCCTTTTAAAGGAGAAATTAATAAAAGGAACGAAGTTGAAGAAGTCAATATTAAAATGGTGTTTGCTTCTCATTTATCGGCTCAAGTCATTAACGCGCTTAAAGAAAGTCATCCCTATGAAACGGTAGCGTTTGATATTGTGGCTTTAGACAATCCAAATCCTGAAATAGGTATGGGGAGAATTGGTGAATTACAAGCGCCTTTAGAAGGTTCAATCTTCTTGAATAAGGTGAAAAAATCAGTCCCCTCAGGAATGCTTAGGCATAGTTCCATCCCCTCAAAACCCATTCATAAAGTAGCGGTATTAGGGGGTTCGGGTAGTTTTGCAATTGAGGCAGCTAAAAAGCAAGGGGCCGATGCTTTTATTACTGCAGATTTAAAATACCATCACTTTTTTCAAGGAGAGGAATCCCTCTTATTGGTTGATGTAGGTCATTATGAAAGTGAACAGTTTACCAAAAAATTAATATTTGAACATCTTAGCAAAAATTTACCTAATTTTGCAGTCGTTTTATCAGAGACGATAACAAATCCTGTTAATTACTTTTAATCATGGCAAAAAAAACTGAAACGACTGTAGAGAACAAACTAAGAGCCCTATACGACTTGCAATTAATCGATTCTAGAATTGATGAAATTAAAAACTTAAGAGGTGAATTGCCTCTCGAAGTTGAAGATTTAGAAAATGAAATTGCAGGGTTAACAACCAAGATTGAAAAAATAAATGCCGAAATCAAAGAAAGTGAGCACGGTATAGCTGAGCAGAAAAATACGATTGAATCGGCTAAGGAATTACATAAAAAATACGAAGAAAAACTTAAAAACGTTCGTAATAACAGAGAATACAACTCTATTGTAAAAGAACAAGAATTTCAAGAACTAGAAACTCAACTAGCAGAGAAAAAAATAAAGGAGTTTAAGGCTCGTATAGAACAAAAACAAGAAATTCTAGAGCAAGTTAGCACCACTCTTGAGGAGCGCAACAAACACTTAGAGGCTAAAAAAGGAGAATTAGACACAATTCTTAAAGAAACTCAAAAAGAAGAAGATCTTTTACAAAAAAAATCTCAGGAATTTGAAAAGTCAATCGAAGAGCGTTTGATTAATGCCTACAAACGGATTCGTTCTAGTGTGAAAAATGGTTTAGCCATTGTTGCCATTGAAAGAGGTGCCTCTGGAGGTTCGAATTTCTCTATCCCTCCACAAGTACAATTGGAAATTGCCTCACGCAATAAAATTATTACTGATGAGTATAGTGGACGCATACTAGTAGACGCTGATCTTGCACGAGAAGAGCAAGATAAAATTCAAAAAATTATCGCTGGGTAATTATTCTCAAAAATCGCACACCAATACTGATTCTGTGTGGGGCACAAAAAGGGTCAGAAACTTTTGATGTATCAGATGCGGTAGGTAAATACTATCCCGATCTACTGCACTAGAAAATTTCATGGTTAAACTATGGGTGTATCCTCTCCCCAATCCTTCAGGAGATACATTTGTTCCAAAATTCAAAGATTCAACACCAGTTTTTTGCTGTAATTCATAGGCCGTATCTTCAATTGATTTTAGTGTGTCAGGGGTTAAATTCTCATTAAATGTTATTAATACAAGATGCACCAATTTTTTATCGATTACCTTCATACGAGTAATAAAAATTATACTCCTAGGATTAAACGTACTCATTCTTATGTTTCCAATCAAATGGGCAGAAACTCTTTTTTCGGTACCTGTCCCGGCCCTTAAAATAATATTGGGTTTAGTATCCATAAAAGCAGGAACAAAACCCCCATTTTTTTGTTTATTACAGAGAAAACAGTAAAAAATATGGAAAGAAAGTTTGAAATAGGATAAAAAATTAAAACCCCAAGTAAGGGGTTTTGTTAACTTGGTGGGCGCTGAGGGATTCGAACCCCCGACCCCTTGGGTGTAAACCAAGTGCTCTGAACCAACTGAGCTAAGCGCCCTTATTTGTTAAATAAGATTCATTTGGTGCGCAAAGATAAACTTTATACGAAAAAAGCAAACTATTCATCTTTAATTATTTTTATGTGGGCTAATATTTCTGAAACTACAAATGTGCTCCCGCAAACCAGAATAAGATCCTTCTTTTCTGCTTTCCGTTTTGCCTCCTCAAAAGCAAGAGGTAGGCTTTCAAAATAAGACAAATGAAGGGGACTCTTTTTTAAAGTCGCTTTAAGTTCAGTCAAGGAAAGCCCTCGGTCAATTTGAGGAGTGCTAAAATAAAAATTAGCTGTTTGGGGAAGCAAATCAAGGACAGCATTTACATCACGTTCCTTTACAAATCCCATTACCAAATGTAAATGAGAATATGAAAGTGTTTTTAAGTGAGTCACCAATACCCGAATACCCGCGGGATTGTGTCCCACGTCTAAAACAACTTTTGGGGTATTTCCCACCTCCTGCCATCTCCCCATAAATTGGGTTTGTTTTTTTACTTGGGTGAGTCCTTTTTGAAGTATTAAAGGAGAGATTTTATTGTCTTGTAATTGGCTTAAAGCGGTTACTGCTGTTGCAATATTTTGCCGTTGATACGTCCCCAGTAAATCTGTTTTCCATTGCTCATCATAAGGGAGAGCATACACATGAGGGGCTTCTTCTTCTTTTGCTTTTTTTTCAAAAACAGGCTTTGTTTCCTCATCGTTTTCTCCAAAAACTACGGGCACACCTTTCTTAATTATACCTGCTTTTTCTCCAGCAATTGCCACTCGGGTTGTGCCTAAAAATTGGGTGTGATCAAGAGCAATATTTGTTATTACAGATACAGCTGGGGTTATGATATTGGTTGCGTCTAAACGCCCCCCTAACCCCACTTCAATTACAGCATAATCAACCTCTTTCATCGCAAAATAGGACAAGGCCATCCCTACCGTCATTTCAAAAAATGACAATTGGTGATTTTCAATATACGGCTTGTGTTGATCAATAAAATCTACAACTTCCGCTTTGGAAATCATCTTCCCATTTACCTTTATACGTTCTCTAAAATCAAGTAAATGAGGAGAAGTATATATGCCCGTTTTGTAACCCGCTGTTTGCAAAATGGAAGCCATGATATGGGTAGTCGAACCTTTTCCATTAGTACCCCCCACATGAATTGTCTTATAGGCTTTATGAGGGTTTCCCAAATAATCATCCCAAAGCGAAACAGCGTCTAGACCCGGGCGATAGGCAGCTGCTCCCTTCCTTTGATACATAGGAAGTTGGGCATACATCCAATCTAAAGTATGTGTGTAGCTAGTCAAGGCTTATTCCCCTAATTTAAATTGTATAACTACAAAACCTATCTGTTCTGCTGGTGCTTGGTTGTCTGGATACCATTGGTGCAAAAGCGCGGTTTCTTGAGCCGGTTTTAATAAACAAGGGTGGATGTTGGTACTCCCTCTTACCCCCGGTTCAGCTGCAATGACTTGACCTTGATTGTTTACCGTGATTCGAACAACTACTATACCCTCTTGATTACAATCTTGAACTACTTTTCCGCTAGAAAGTAAATTTCTTCCGTTTAATCCATACCCTTTACCCAATCCTCCTAAACCGGCTGTAGAATAGTACGTACTTGCGTAAGGGTTTCCTTCAACTTTTCCTTTGTCTCCAAAAACATTATCGTTCCCTTCTCCTTGTAATTCTTCCGCTTTTGTGTCTTTGTTTGAAAGTAAATTGGAAACCATATTTTTTGTAGCATCTGATATTTTTGGGGGTTCAGGAACTGCTTTGGTTTCTTGAGGTACTGCTTTGGAGGCTGGCTTTTCTGACACTTCTTTTGGAACTGTAATTGGAGATTCTTTTTCTGTAATAATTTCCTCAACTGTGGTGTCAAGAACTGCAGCTTCGGCAGGGGGGCTAATTTCTTGTTCATCTATGGGAGGAGTGATTGGGTTGTTTTGAGGTGAAGAATCTGCCACCTGAGTTTGTTCTTCCGCTAGCCCTTGAGAAGAGGTGCCAAAATTCACTTCCATTCCGTATTGCATAGGAGGATCGTAATAAGTTAACCCCAATAGAAAAAACAACAACAGAAGAAGTAACGCTACAATAAACGTTAAGCCGGCTGATTTTTGTTTGTGTGGAGTGTCAAAAAGTTTCATTCTAACGTGATGGAGTTTCTACTGCCAATACAACTTTTATACCGTTTTTATTTGCAATGTTCATGGCATAAACTACAGCATCTAAGGCCACTTGTTTTTCGGCACGTAAAACAATAGATGGCGCTGAAGTATTTGTTAGTGCGGCTATCATTTCGCGTTCTAATGAATTTTTACTCACCGGGTTTTCATTCAGGAAATACTGCCCTGAATTCGTAAGGGTAATTACAGCAGTATTGCGATTTTCACTTTTCCCATCGGCTTGGGGTAGTTTGACTTCAATAGTATTTAGTTGTTTTGCTAAGGTAGAGGCAATCATAAAAAAAATGAGCAACAAGAAGACAACATCGGTCATCGAAGACATGTTAAACTCCGGCTTGATTTGGTTGCGTCCTCTTAAGTTCATTTTATGCCGGTTCGTTAAGTAAGTCTAAAAATTCTAGACTGGTAACCTCCATCTGATAGACTACTTTATTGGTTTTAACCACCAAATGATTGTAACAGATGTATCCTAAAATACCCACTATTAACCCAGCTACAGTCGTGGTCATCGCCGTATAGAGACCATTGGCTAAAAGTTGCATATCAATATTTCCCCCCGCATTGGAAATTTCAAAAATGGAAAGTATCATTCCGATAACCGTACCTAAAAATCCTAACATAGGAGCAGCACCAGCAATTGTAGCCAGTATACTGATGTTTTTTTCTAATTGATACACTTCTAAACGACCAGCATTTTCAATGGCTGTATTGATGTCTTCAAGGGGGCGGCCAATGCGTGATAATCCTTTTGAAACGAGTCGAGCTACAGGTACATTTTCCTGTAAACACAATTGTTGTGCACCTTCGAGTTTTCCACTTATGACAAAACTTCGAATTTGAGGCATAAAACTAGGTGCAATTTTTACAGCTGCTCGAATTGCAAATAGACGTTCAAAATAAATATAGACTACGACCAATAGCAAAACGAACAATACCCCTATGATAAGCTGGCCCCCTAATCCTCCGCTTTGTATTAATTCAAATAAGGAAAGGGTTTTTTCCATTTGAAGGGGAGCAGGTTCTTGAAAAAGTAGTCTCATAAATGGTCAAAGTTACGATGCATAAACGCAAGAATATTGAAAAAATTCTTTTGTTTTATAAAATATATTCCCGTAAGAGAACAAAGGTTATAAATCCACCTAAAAATCCAATTAAGGCTAATCCAGCAATTTTTTTGAAATACCAGAAAAAATCTATTTTTTCCATTCCCATAGCTACAACTCCTGCTGCAGAGCCAATAATTAGCATGCTTCCTCCTGTACCCGCCGAATAGGCGATTAAATGCCATACTGGATCGTCAATGGGCATAGAAAACATACCCATACTTGCTGCCACTAAAGGCACATTGTCAATTACGGCAGAACCAACACCTAAAAGGGCTACAACTACATCAGTATTGGGTATGGCGTTGTTTAGGCCTTCGGCAAAATTAAAGAGCATTCCTAATGACTCCAACCCGGCAACGGCAAGTAAAATCCCTAGAAAAAATAAAATACTGGGAAGCTCAATTTTTGATAACGATTTATGTACTGGGCTTGAAGTTTGGTGTGCATCAATTTCTGCATCTAATGACGTAATATTAATTTTAGATTTACTAAAAATTTCAGCGAAAGTAGCTACTACAGCAAGAGACAACATCATTCCCACATAAGGGGGTAAATGCGTAATTGTCTTAAAAATAGGAACAAATACTATTGCAGCTAACCCTAAATACAACATGGTTCCGCCACGCTTATGATTTTTGATATCCTCAGTATCTTCCGATATGTTAATTTTCCCTTTAAAGGCAGGTAAAAATGAAGCAATTTGTATCGGTAGAATTAAGCAAACTAACGAAGGTAAAAGCACGTGAATTATTAATTGTACTGTAGTTACTTTTTTGCCAATCCACAGCATGGTTGTAGTAACATCTCCAATGGGCGACCATGCACCACCCGCATTTGCAGATATAATAATTAAACCTGCAAACCAAATCCGTGTTTCACGGTCTGCAATAACTTTTTGTAATATGGTAATCAAAACAATTGTAGCCGTTAGGTTATCAATAATGGCAGAAAGCATAAAAGCAAGAATTCCAAATATCCACAACAATCCTTTTTTGCTTTCAGTTTTTATAAATTTTTTTATGGATAAAAAACCATTGAAATAATCAATGATTTCTACAATGGTCATTGCCCCTAAAAGAAAGATGATGATTTCTGCTGTTTTTCCGAGATGATGTAATAAAATTTCTTCCAAATGAGTGGGCTCAAGTTGCTTTAATTCTGTATTCACATCAAATACGGGAAGGTGACCTAAGGCAATAATAGCCCACATTAGCGCCATCATTGCCAAAGCGGGAATTAATTTGTCAATTTTTAAACTGTGTTCAATTGCTATTGCTAAATAGCCTAACACAAAAAGGACTATAACTAGGGTTTCCATAAGTAATTCAAGGTTTTCGGCTTAAAAATATAAAATTCTAAGTCCTCTATACTATTTCAAGGGTAAAAAATAGTACCACTACTGTGATCCTTGGATGCACCGGTAACTGAGGCCAAACAATTAATCTCATTTCGAAGTCGCAGTACGCCTAAAAATCCAAAAATAAGGGCTTCTTTAAAATCGATGATTTCGTCTTCTGGAAGGATAAATTGAGCCTCCGAATTTTTTTTAATACACTCTAATAAATAAATGTTTTTGGCTCCCCCTCCTGTAACCAATACCGTATCTTCTTTTTTAAATTGTTTTCCGATTTGTTTTGCGATATGCAAGGTGTAAGTAGTTAAAAGGTCTTCTGTTTTAGAAGTGTTAAATTCAACTAATAAAGGCATCACAACAGCGTTTACCCATTCAATACCTAAAGATTTTGGAGGCTTTTTTTGATAAAAATCAATAGCATTTAACCGAGACATCAACGGAGTGATGCATTGTCCGCTTCTTGCTAATTTTCCACCTTCATCAAAGGATTTATTGAGTTTTTGAGCTAGTAGATTTAATACGGTATTTACAGCCCCTATATCAAAGGCGATAGTTTTTTTATTTTTTGAAAAGGAAACATTAGCAAATCCTCCCAAATTAAGGCAGGAACTGAACTTTTTAAAGAGCAAAGCATCTCCTATAGGAACTAGTGGAGCCCCTTGTCCACCGTAGTTTACATCTTGTTTTCTAAAATCACAAACAACGGGCAATCCCAACAATTGAGCCAGTTGGGGTTGATTTCCCATTTGAAAAGTAAGTCCCTTTTCAGGCTCGTGAAAAAGTGTGTGCCCATGCGAACAAACGGCATTAATATTTTTTAAGGCATACTTTGCGCAAAAGGTTTTTACTGTAGCTGCAATAAGGGCAACAAATTCCGTTTCACACTGTTCAATTTCTTGACGGGATTTGGTTATAATAGTTTGTAAAGTAGATACCCATTCCCTACTGTAGGGAAAGGTTTGAGCCGCTTTAATGTCAAAATTCCATTCGTTTTTGAAGGAAAAATGGACGTAAACTAAATCCATTCCATCTAAGGAGGTTCCTGACATTAATCCAATGACATGGTAGTCTTTTATTTCCATTCAGAATCGCATGACTGCTCAATTATAAATTACAAAGAAAGTAAAATTATAGATTATTCATTTTAAGAGCCGAATATTACATTTTTAACCACTAGTGTTTTAAAATATTGCGAATTTAAAAATGCTAAGAATTAAGGCTGGTTTTTATGATCTTAATGAAAAATTCATTATTATTTTTATAGCCTCTCAAAAATTTACATTTATGTTGCCAGCTAAACAAGGATTGTATGATCCCGCCTTCGAACACGACAACTGCGGCGCAGGATTTATCTGTAGTCTTCAAGGTAAGAAGACAAACGATATTATTCACAAAGCGCTTGATATTTTAGACAAGCTTGAACACCGTGGGGCTGTGAGTTCAGATGGTAAAACTGGAGACGGTGCAGGAATTCTTATTGAAATACCCCACGATTTTCTTAGCGCACAATGTAGTTTTGAACTCCCTGCTCCCCATCAATACGCAGTGGGTATGGTCTTTCTTCCCAAAAAAGAAAACCAACGCACCTACTGCATCAATGTATTTGAATCAGAAATTACCCGGCAGGGGCTTAGTGTTTTAGGCTGGCGAAAAGTGCCCGTAAATCCTGATGTTGTAGGAAGTATTGCGGCTCAAACAGAACCTTACATTATGCAAGTGTTTATTGGCAGAGGGGCCAACACACTTTCGGATCACGAGTTCAATGTTAAGCTCTATTGCGCTCGAAAAATTACGGAACAAACCGTTCTCCAATCCAAACTTTCGCAAGCAGGTTATTTCTATTTGCCCAGTTTGTCAACACACACCTTAATTTACAAAGGGCTTCTTATTCCTGAAGACATTAAAGGATATTACCGAGATTTATCTGAACCCAATGTAGTAACCCGATTGGCTTTAGTACATCAACGCTTTTCAACAAACACCTTTCCTACTTGGGATTTAGCACAACCCTTCCGATACATGTGTCACAATGGTGAAATCAATACCTATCGAGGAAATGTAAGCCGTATGCAAGCCCGAGAAGAACTTTTAAAAAGCGACATGTTTGGCGCCGACATACAAAAAATACTTCCTGTTATTCTACCCGGAAAATCGGACTCCGCCTCAATGGATATGGTGGTAGAACTTCTTTTAGCCACAGGTCGGTCACTACCTGAAGTAATGATGATGCTTGTGCCTGAGGCTTGGGAAAAGCACAGCAGCATGGATGCAGATAAAAAAGCTTTTTATCAGTACAGTGCTTGTATTATGGAACCCTGGGACGGTCCTGCCTCTATTCCTTTTACCGATGGAAAATACATTGGTGCACTTTTAGATCGGAACGGACTTCGCCCTTCTCGTTATTCCGTTACTAAAGACGGTTACGTGGTAATGTCTTCTGAAACAGGCGTTTTAGATATCGCTCCTGAAAACATCGAACGTCACGGTCGTCTTGAACCGGGAAAAATGTTTTTGGTGAATATGGATGAGGGACGGATCATTGAAGACGAAGAAATTAAACGAGAAATTACCACCCTACGCCCTTATAATAAATGGTTAAATGAAAATCTGTTACACCTTAAAGAGGTGCCCTACACAGGAAATATTACCCCTACAGAAAAAGAAAGTTTTGAGACACGACTTCGAATCTTTGGATATACTCAAGAAGATTTAAAAACAATCCTTACTCCCATGATTGTTAGCGGTAAGGAAGCCATTGGATCAATGGGGACCGATACCCCACTTGCCGTATTATCTAACCGACCTCAACTGTTGTATAATTATTTCAAGCAACTTTTTGCTCAAGTTACTAACCCCCCTTTAGACGGTATACGGGAAGAAATTGTAACCGATACCAGTTTAAGCATAGGAAAGGAATACAATTTGTTTGAAATATCAGCACAACATGCAAAAAAACTTAACATTCAAAATCCCGTAATTTCAAATGAGGATTTGGATAAAATTAAATTTATAGAAAGTGATGATTTTAAAGCGGTCAGTATTTCTACTCTTTATGAAATTAATAGTGGTCTGAACGGTTTAGAAAATGCTTTGGAGGACATAATTAAAAATGTTGAATCAGCGCTTAACCATGGGGCTAACATAATAATCTTGTCTGACCGAGGAGTGTCTCCTGCTTTGGCTCCAATTCCAATGTTATTAGCCACCGCACACACACATCACGCCTTAAAAAAACGCAAAAAAAGATCTCTATTAGGCATTATTGTAGAATCGGCTGAACCCAGAGAACCCCATCATTTTGCCTTACTTTTCGGTTATGGAGCAAGTGCCATAAACCCTTACTTGGTAAATGAAATCATTGGCCATGAAGTTTCCGTTGGCAAAATAAACCTTGAAGTGGCTCCAGCAATTGAAAACTTTAATAAAGCCATTGCCAAAGGCATAATTAAAGTGATGAATAAAATCGGTATTTCCACTTTACATTCTTACCGTGGAGCCCAAATTTTTGAAGCACTTGGCCTTTCTAAAAAATTTGTTGATACTTATTTCAACAATACTCCTACACGTATTGAGGGAATTGGTTTATACGAAATTGAAAAGGAAATTCAACTGCGGCACAGCAAAGCCTATTTACACGAATCTGCAATTGGTTTACCTCTAGAAATTGGAGGCGATTACCGATGGCGACGTGATGGGGAAGCCCATGCCGTTAATCCCCAAACGATAGCCAGTTTACAACAAGCCGTTAGGCTGAATAAACCCGAAAGCTATGACGCTTTTTCCAAAATGGTTAACGAACAAAATGAAAAGCTAATGACCCTAAGGGGATTATTCGAATTTTCAAGTTTTGACCCCATTCCTCTTGATCAAGTTGAACCTTGGACAGCTATTGTAAAGCGATTCAAAACTGGGGCAATGTCATTGGGCTCCATTAGCCAAGAAGCCCATGAAAATTTAGCTATTGCAATGAATCGAATTGGAGGGAAAAGCAATTCGGGTGAAGGTGGTGAAGACGTTCAACGTTTTCAACCCGACAAAGATGGCAATTGGAAAAACTCTGCCATTAAACAAGTTGCCTCAGGCCGTTTCGGAGTGTCAAGCCATTACCTGAGTTCCGCAAGAGAAATCCAAATTAAAATGGCACAGGGCGCTAAACCCGGAGAAGGCGGACA
>RGZR01000180.1 GCA_010031465.1 Flavobacteriia bacterium | reverse complement strand
ACTGTAGACACCCTCGGAAATCAGAAAAAAATGAATTATGCTTTACGCGCCAACATGACTCGTGAAGAATTCATTCAAGAGGTTACTGATGGTTTAGCGCCACCTCCAATGTATTTCCCACTCAATGTGAAAATGAACAAAGAAGGTTACGAAGATATCGAAGATGTATTGGCCCGTGGAACTCAACTTTTGAGCCCAGACGGATTTGAAGTTGCTGCAAATGAGACGGGGGCGATTGTTTTGGACGTAAGACACCAAGATGACTTTGTAAAAGGACATATTCCTCGCTCAATCTTTATTGGTCTTGACGGAACCTTTGCGCCTTGGGTTGGTGCTTTAATCGCCGATGTGGCTCAGCCGATCCTATTAGTTGCGCCAGAAGGACGCGAAGAAGAAGCGGTGACGCGTTTATCTCGTGTTGGATTTGATCAAACCTTGGGTATCTTAAAAGGCGGATTCGACGCTTGGAAAAATGCAGGAAAAGAATATGACAGTATCTCTTCAGTTTCTGCTCAAACCCTGGCAAAAGAATATGAGAACGGGTCTATCCCGGTGTTTGATGTGCGTAAATCTACAGAATACCTCTCTGAGCATGTCGAAGGAGCCAACAACACCCCGTTAGATTTTCTCAATGATCATTTAGCGGAATTTCCTCAAGACAAACCGTTTTACATTCATTGTGCCGGCGGATATCGCAGTGTCATTGCTGCCTCAATTCTAAAGAGTAGAGGAATTCACAATTTGATTGATGTTACCGGTGGGTTTAAAGCGATTTCTGAAACGACCCTTCCAAAAACAGATTACGTTTGTCCTTCAACCTTGTAATTAAATAATCCTTCGAAAGCACCTTGGCTATTATGACAAGGTGCTTTTAAAGGCGCTTACCGACAAGTCCTCAAAAAATAACTATGAAAAAACTTCTTATAATTATGTCCTTTTTCTCAAGCTTTTACACAACATCTGCACAGAGTTCAGATGCGATTTCCGTACTTAATAAAAATCAATTTGCCGAAGCAATTCAGGGTAAAAAAGTGGTCTTGGTTGATGTGCGCACTCCTGAAGAATATTCTGAAGGTTTTATAGAAGGGGCGATTAATATCGACTACTTTAATCAACAAAGCTTCATCAAACAAATTTCTGCACTTGATAAAAAAGAGCCTGTCTATCTTTATTGTCGTTCCGGAAATCGAAGCATGAAAGCAGCACGTCAACTCGTTTCTTTAGGTTTTGAAAAAGTCTATGACTTAGCCGGCGGATATATGGCGTGGTCAAACTATTAAATTGTGGCTCTAAATGCGTCATATTGGGAACAGCGATATTGCGCCCAAGACACAGGTTGGGATCTGGGGCGTGTCTCTACGCCCTTAAAAACCTACATAGACGGATTAACTGATTTCGACCAAAAAATACTCATTCCTGGAGCAGGCAATGGTCATGAAGCCATCTATTTGCACAATAAAGGATTCCGCCAAGTATACGTTTTAGATTGGTCCTCTTCTGCCTTGTCAAATATTCAGCAAGAATGCCTGAATTTCCCAAAGGAACATCTTATTTGTTCAGATTTTTTTGAACACCAACAACAATATGATCTGATTTTAGAGCAAACCTTTTTTTGCGCCTTAACTCCGGATTTGAGACCTCAGTACGCGGCACATATGGCCTTTTTGCTCAAGCCAAAGGGGCGCTTGGTTGGATTGCTCTTTGACGCACCTTTAAATAACGACGTTCCTCCTTTTGGC
>RGZR01000179.1 GCA_010031465.1 Flavobacteriia bacterium | reverse complement strand
TAGAAAATTTGGTAGCCTATATTCAGTATGGTATCAATCAAGTAGGGGAATATGATTTTGAAGAAGAATTTGACTACGATACGATTCACAGTCATTTAGGCCAAACTTTCACTTTAGAATTAGTTACTGAAGCTGCGGAAGTGCCTTGGGGGATGGCTTTTTTGCCGACAGGCGCTCTTTTGGTTACTGATCGCAATGGAAAGATTTTTAAAATTGAAGGACAAGAGGCAATTGAGTTAAAGAATGTTCCGGAGGTCAATTCTAAAAATCAAGGTGGCATGTTGGATATTGTTTTAGACCCTGCATTTGATAGCAACCAATTTATCTATGTCTCCTATTCTAAGGTCCATCCTGAAGATGCTGAATTAACGACCACTGCGGTTAGTAGATATATATTGTCGGAAGATGGATTGGAGGAGGCAGTGGAGATTTTTGAGGCTACTCCTTATGAATCTACTAATCACCATTTTGGCAGTCGCTTGGTTTTTGGCGACGATGGATACCTGTACATCACGGTTGGGGATAGAGGAAAAAGAGATGATAACCCTCAAGATTTGACCAGAAGTCCTGGAAAGGTTCACCGGATCAAGTCTGATGGAACTATTCCGGAAGATAATCCTTTTGTTGCGAATCCGGATGCGGTTGCTTCTATTTATTCCTATGGGCATCGAAATCCACAAGGGATGATTAAAGATCCAGCTACGGGTAATATGTGGGCTCATGAGCACGGACCTAGGGGAGGTGATGAAATTAACGAGATTGTTGCGGGTAATAATTACGGATGGCCTGTTATTTCTTACGGGATTAATTATAATGGAACGGTATTTACCACGGAAACGGAGCGGGAAGGAATGGAGCAACCCAAGCATTACTGGGTGCCTTCTATTGGACCAAGTGGCATGGCTTATGTGACTAGTGAGCGGTATCCCAACTGGAAAAACCACCTTTTATCTGGCTCTTTGAAGTACGGATTTGTATCTGTTATGCCCTTGAGGGGAGGGTCTTTAGGTGATGAAACCCGACTATTGGAGGGAGTGGGTCGAACCAGAAGTATTGTCCAAAGCCCTGATGGTTATTTATACATTGGTTTTAGGAATTTTAATCAAATAAAAGGTAATTTTTTCTATCGCTTTTTTGATTTTATGCACATCATGAAAAGTTACACTTTGGGGAAAATGGGTCTACACTTCAATGGAAGCTCTGCCAATGTAAGTTACCCCAAAACACTGTTTTACAGCACCAACGGTTTTGTGCACCACATGAATATCCCTTTCGGAGAAACCCGTTTGTTTGCCAATGAAGTTGCCAAAAAATCGAACACTACATTTTGTTTACATCCAAATGCTGAAGTAACACATGTTCAGAATCCAAGTTTCAAATCCTGGTTTCGTGAACAAAGAAAAAATGAATTGATTTTAAGGCGTTGCAAAATTGTCGCGCAATTATCCAATGGAGTGTTGTTTTTATGCCGACTAACATTTTTCTCTTTAGCCTGTATATTACTGATTTTTGGTACACCAAAAATTCAATTTGCATCCGCAGTATTGATTTCAGTACGCTTTCTAGTTCAATATATAAGTTTTGGCATCGTTGCCAAAAAGCTAAGTGTATTAAAGCTTATCATAGCGTTACCATTGTTTGAACTTTGGCATCTTGCGACACAATTTATTATCTTTATCTCGAGTTTAAAATCAAAACGACTGTATTGGAACTGAACGAAGCCATCATAAAAGCGAAAGAA
>RGZR01000178.1 GCA_010031465.1 Flavobacteriia bacterium | reverse complement strand
GTATTCCATTGATTCCGCGTAAAGTCGGGAAACGCTTGAGGCATTCCCTCTTGAGCCACTGATGCCTCACTTAAAGGGCCAACTGCACTCCACAAACAGCCTTCATACACATTTTGATCAAGGGGTAATCCTTCCCTTAAGCATTCTACAATTCGGAACAACATAAGAAAATCCATTCCACCATGGCCCCCCATTTTTTCGGCTAATGCACCTACTCGTTTGAATAAAGGATGTTCAAATTCCTCATAAAACGAGGCCAGTGCATCTCCTTGTGCCCAACTATGATGACTGTCAGTCGCCCCCGGAACTCCCTCTTCTAAGGCTACCCGAGTGGGAAAACCGGCTAAGGTGCCTGAAGTACCTTGAATAAGATTGTGTCTTGTATAGGGTCGCGGACTGGTTTCGTCCCATTGAACCATCACCGTTCTGCCTAAATGCGTTTTAATCAGGGAGGTATTCAAATCTCCTCCTTTGTAGGTAAGTTCATTCCATTTGTGATTTTCAGGGTAGTTTTTTTCAGCATAAAGTGCTCTTCCACGCGCAGGGGTTGAAAAGGAAACTAAGGTTTTAAACATATCCTCACCTCTACCAATATTCATATATTGAGCCACAGGCCCTAACCCGTGGGTTGGGTATAAATTCCCGTTGCGTTCAGCATAATGGTGGGTTCGCCATGAACCTGTTCCTCGATCTTGCTCTTCCATTTGAATACGCAATTCGTGAATGTAAGCGGCTTCTGCATGAAGTAATTCACCAATAATTCCTTTGCGACACAGGTTTAAATACAGTAATTCATCACGCCCATAATTAACATTTTCCATCATCATACAATGCCTTTGGGTGCGTTCAGATGTGTCTACTAAATTCCACATTTCCTCCACCGTAACCGCTATGGGCACCTCAACAAATGCATGCGCCCCTTGTTCCATGGCCTCAATAGCCATTGGCGCGTGATTTTTCCAATTCGTGGCAACAATCACCATATCGGGCTTTCTCTCCCTTAACATTACTTTCCACGCGTCTTCCTCTCCAAAATAACGGGCAATGGATTGATGCCTTCCCTTGCCTGCTTCCTTACATCGTTGAACAGCACGATCTACCAAATCTTCATACAAATCGGAAATGGCAACAATTTCAGTGCCTTCAATAGAAGCCAATTGCCGAGCATGGCCTGACCCTCGTGCGCCCACTCCGATTATCGCTATTTTAACAGTTTCTAACTTTGGTGCTGCAAAATCTCCCATATAAGATCCGCCAGAAGATGGGCGTTCATCAAGCCCCGAACACGATGCGTTTGTCGCTAAGTAAATAGAGGCTGCTGAAAGGGAAGTTTTTTTAATAAAATTTCGTCTATTGATGGATTTCATATTCGGATTTTATAAGTTTTTAAATTCGGCTTGGTTGATCTTGAAACGATTACCTAAATGTAAAAAATCTTTTTGGATACGTTTCAAAAGAATTTTAGAGGTATCTGGAGTTCAAAAAATAATGTACCTTTAAAAGAAAAACGTATGGGAGTTGGCGGAACCGTTTTAGGAAGTTTAGCTTTATGCCTTGTATTGGCTCTAATTATTGAAATTAAAGAGCGTTACCTAAACTAGTATGGGTTATTTTTTGAGGAATATAGTGGTCTATGGTGCCATAGCATTAGTTATTGGCCTACTCTATATTGCCCTTAAGGGAATGAAAAATAAAGACCGCTCTTAATCTCACTACCTTTTTCTTCTATTCACTTTTACACCTACCCGGGGATACCTCCTCAAAGGGTT
>RGZR01000177.1 GCA_010031465.1 Flavobacteriia bacterium | reverse complement strand
AAAATTAGATTTTGCTTACACCCCACCGCAATCAGATGATTTTGGTTCGATTTTGTTGGCCAATTGCTTTTTCGAACATAGTTCCCCCTTACCCCCATGACTGCGGATGCTAAGAAATATTCACTTTTGGAGAATTTATGTGCAGCTAAGTCTGCTTGCTGCCAAATTGAAAAGATCTTGATAAGGGTGGCTTTTCGGGAGAATGAACTTAATTCTACGAGTGTTTCGGATGATGGTGGCGCCGATTTTAAGCAGTTTGAGACGAATGGTATTCACCTGAGCTTTGGCAAGCTCGGTTCCTTGTAAGAGTTTCTCTCTCACGGCATTCATAAGAGTGTACGCGAGAGCAGAAAGTAGAAGCCGGAATTGATTTGGGTGCCATTCATGAGCACTTGTTCTGTCAGAAAAAAGTCCAAGTTGCATTTCTTTAATGCGGTTTTCCATATCTCCACGTAGGCTGTATATTTTTGTGTAGATGTGATCAGCTTCTTCTTTGATGTTGGTGACTACGAATCTAACGTTGCTACCTTTCGGGCCCACTTCCACTTTTACTACCACATCTCTTTCACAGCCCCAAGATTTTGCTCCATAGCGTATACGAGTAAATTCCTTTTGTTTTTCACCAGAGGTCTGATATTCAAGCTCAAGGTTTTTTCTCAAATCTTCAACTAGAGCTTTATTGCGCGCATTTCCACCCAGACCGACTACATATTTGACATCATTTCTTTCACACCAAGACAAAATTCGAGGCCGGCAAAAACCTCCATCAGCACGGAAAACAATGGAAACATCCGGCCACTCTGCTCGCAGTCTGGTGGCTAAAAGTTTTAAGATGGCCCCTGCATGCAGTGCAGGATCCTTCGAGCTAGGTCTTAGATAAGAAACGAGAAGTTTTTTTCCGCATGTAACATAAAGTGGTAAAAAACAGTAACTTCTGTAATACCCATGAAAAAACTTTCCAATCTGATTACCGTGAACAGTATCATCTGTTGCATCAAAATCGAGAATAAGCTCTTTGGGAGGAATTTTGAATGAGCGTATAAACTGCTCGACAAGTTCTTTATGGATCGCTACAGCTGTCTTTCTGTCAGCAAAATGTTCGAACCTACAAAGTGTAGAATCGCCTGAAAGAGCTTCAACTTCACCAGCGGCAGCTTGCCAACATGGATCATGGCGTAAATTTTCGTGATCGTTAAGATCCTCATACCCCATGCTAAGCCCATAAACTCGCTGCTTCAACATTGTCTCCAGAGAATGCTTCACAAACCTCTGGTCGCGAGGATCGGTCATACATTTTTTTGCTATATTCGAGGTTAGGCCCAGCTCTTTATCAACTTCTTTCAAGAGCAAAAGCCCGGCGTCGGAAGTTACGCTCTCGCCAGAAAAATGTACTTCAACTTTACGTTTTTTTACATTAGAGTATGGAGACATTTTGTAACCTGTGATTTATGGATTAAATTTGTTGTTAAGACCTTTATATCAAAGGTTTCCTTAAATCACAGGTTGTTTTTTATGAGAAATCCGGGTTAGATTGATGAAAAAAAACAAAAATAAGAAAGAATATTTCAATGTACATTCCTATAGTTTAGCTTAAAAAGCCTTGGATATTTTCAATCTGCTGTAGAAAATTTTAAAAAATTCTTACGTTCAAATAAAAATGCGGTCTTGTAGGTTGTAAAATACAAATAATAAGAAAATACTCCTAACCGTCCATAAAATGGTTCTAGGCCAATTTGTAACAACAAGCCTCCGTATAACTTCATCATTTTT
>RGZR01000176.1 GCA_010031465.1 Flavobacteriia bacterium | reverse complement strand
CACGTAAATACCGTTGGGTGCACGCAATTGCATGCGCTCTAGGAAATCCGAAGTCAACTCTTGTTGAGGCAATTCAACACGGATCGCCGCACTACGTGACCCCAATGGATAGGTCGCGGCCTCAACACCGTTTAGTCGATTCCGCAAAACACTACCCAGCCCGTCAATCGTAAAGCCCAGCGCTTGGCCTTGGGGTGTCAGCTCTAAGATAAGTTCTTCTTTGTCATACGACAGATCATCTTCTACGGCAGACACCTGAGGAAAACGCGCCAGCGCAGTTTTTAGATCCTCTGACGCAGCCTTGAGCGTTTGAGCATCTGCACCATAAAACTGCACATCCAGCGCATCGCCGCCTGGCCCAGACCGCCAACCACGAAACGAAAGCGTTTCAAGCAACGGATGTTCGCGCACCGCGTCTTGCAATTCGCCAACAAACGCAAAGCTGGAATAGGGACGAAAATCCGGTTCGATAATTTCAATCGAAATACCCCCCAACAAATCGGCGGATTTATTTTCCGTCCCCGGCAACGCGCGACCAGAATTTCCGCCAATTTCAACCAGGACATATTCCACCGGGTTCCGCCCATGGCGTTCCTCATAAGATTTGCCCAACTCTTCAACCGCGCGTTGCAACTCGCGGGTCATCGCAAGTGTATCTTCACGCGTGGCGGTATTTAACATGGCAAAGTTGCCAGTCACAGAGGACAGCTCTGGCGCTGCAAAAAACCGCCATGCAACTTTACCTGAAATCACCAAAGTGACTTGTGATGCCAACAGCACAAGCGCCCCTGCCAACATGACATATCGCGTACGCACAACGAAATAAATGAACCGACGAAATAGCGTATCACGCGCCCATTCAAACGCAATATTGACCACATAACTGGGGCGATCATACCATCGAATTCTATCACCAGTTCCAAGTGAATGCGCCATATGGTTTGGCAAAATCAAGAAATGGCAGAAAGTGGGATTATGCCTTTTTCTACTAGTCTTGACTTGGCAAGAACAAGGAGAATGGAAAGTTTACAACCAGCTCCAGATGATAATGTAACTTTAGATGAATCAGGAAATGTTATAAGTTATTTACCGCCATCCACTCCAAATGATGCTGGAATTTTACCATCTGAAGTGCTGCAAGAAATAGATGTAAGCGGTGTTAGAATTACCCCTCACATTTATACAACGATTGATGAATTAGATAAGTTGGTAGTAGCTTTGAATGAAATTGCACAGTGATCATTCAATTAAAATAGGTCAAAATTCACTTAAAACAAGTTCTACTTTTCAGAACTTTAACTATTTTTGTATTTACCATTGGAAAGAATATTTGCAAAAAGTACCTTAAGAGAATTTTGGAAAAAACATGCCGATGCTGAACAGTATTTAAAAACTTGGTATGACACAGCAAAAAACTCAAATTGGAACAGTCCAAATGATATTAAAAAAGCATATTCAACAGTTTCAATTTTAAAAAGTGGCCGGATTGTATTTAAAATTAAAGGAAACTCTTACAGGCTAGTTGCAAAAATAAATTTTGAAAAACAGTGGCTTTTTATTCGATTTATTGGAACTCATAAGGATTACGATAAAATTGACGCTGATACAATTTAAAAAGTTAAAAAAATGGAAATTAAGCCAATAAAAACAGAAAAAGATTATCAAAAAGCATTAGAAAGGTTAAATGAAATTTTCGATGCAGCAAAAGGCTCTATTGAAAGTGACGAGGCTGATATTCTTGCAATTTTAGTAGATGAATACGAAAAAAAA
>RGZR01000175.1 GCA_010031465.1 Flavobacteriia bacterium | reverse complement strand
ACCAAGATGCCATGCTTATTTTGGAGCATTTTGCTGACAACGATGAAGAAAAGGAATTGAGCAACATGGGCTTTTTCCTTTGGGGAAATGCCAACCACGATTACAATGAAGCTACGATGGGCTATAATTCCGATTTAACATGGGGTAGTAATTACAAAACCCGCGGTTGGAGTAATGCGAATGTCGTTTCGTATATGGAAAGTCACGATGAGGAGAGATTGATGTATAAAAACGTCAATTTTGGAAATTCAAAGGGCAACTATAGCACCAGAGACAAAACCACAGCGCTCAAACGCATGGAAATGGCGT
Organism: Flavobacteriia bacterium; assembly: GCA_010031465.1. Taxonomy (GTDB): domain Bacteria; phylum Bacteroidota; class Bacteroidia; order Flavobacteriales; family Flavobacteriaceae; genus MS024-2A. The sequence goes on along the minus strand of RGZR01000175.1, from coordinate 1,461 downwards.
GTAATGTATTCTTTACCGTACCTGGGCCTAAAATGATATGGCAATTTGGTGAGCTAGGTTACGATGTAAATATTGACTTTAACGGTCGTACCGGTGAAAAACCCCTACGATGGGAATACTTACAAGATAAAGATCGTGCGCATTTACGCTGGATATACAGCACGTTCATGAATTTGCGTAATAACTACGATGTATTTCATACAACCGATTTCAATACCGAATTGAACGGAGTCGTTAAGAAAACATGGTTACAAAAAGACGATCATAAAATCCATGCCTTATCCAATACCAATGTAGATCAAACCAGTACGACTGTTTATTTACAAGAATCTGGCACCTGGTATGAACTTTTTACTGGCGATAGTTTCACAACCTCAAACAGTACATTTGGCATTACCATGGAGCCCGGTGAATACCGCTTATATTCAAATAAAAAACTGGAAATTGCCCCTTTCGAATTCAAAGAAGAACAAAATAAAGCGGATAAAATAAAGCGAATAGCGTTTAACCTATACCCGAACCCAGCCAAAGAGCATTTGGAAATAAACATCTCGAATGATCATGATTTAAGTTTTATTCGCATTCTAGATTTACAAGGGCGAACACTACAAACTTATCAAACATCAAATCAAAAAATTAGAATCCCATTAAACCAAATTAGCAATGGAATCTATTTTGTTGAGGTTGGCAATGACTTTGGAAAAAGAGCCAAGCGATTTGTTATTGCCCGCTAATAGCACTTTGAAGACCTACCAAGCCCCATTTGCCCCAAAATTGATAATCATGGGCGCCTTGCTCTTCTCGGAATATTAACGTTTCGGTGGTTTTCAAAAAGCCCAGATGTTCATTTAGACATCTTGAATGTTGAATGGGAACGACTTTGTCTTTCTTGCCATGTGCGATAAAGACGAAATTAGGCAGGCCATCAATATTATAAATATTATTGGCCCCTTCTTCCCAACGTTTAGGACTTTGATAAAACGGACCCATACTGTTTCGCATTAAAGCATCCGTAGTGTCTAATACAGGCACATAATCGCCGCTCAGTGCAATTACACCTCCTACTTCATTTTGGTGTTCCATGCCCAATAAAATAGCACCCCTGGCTCCCGTAGACAATCCCATCAGAACCAAATTCCCCATTCGAATTTGTTTGGATATCGGAGATAAAACAGAATCCCAAAGCCAAGTACGAGTGGCAAAACTTTTATAATCTTCACGAGCTTCGGGATAAATAGAGTCCATGTAAACACTCTTACCCATATCACACAAAAGGACCTGAAACCCCCATTGCAAAGCTGAATCTACCACCCCGGTTTTGTACTTCCAATCCATTACTGGATAATTCCAACCCGGCAAAAGCACTAATAATTTTCCCCTTTTGTTTTGCGGATTTTGCAAATAAAACTTATAAGATTTTTTGTGAAAATTACAACTGTAGGTGCCATTAACGCCCTCGAT
>RGZR01000174.1 GCA_010031465.1 Flavobacteriia bacterium | reverse complement strand
CTCTAATATCAAACCAAACAGCTTTGATCATAGTTCTGGGAGTTACTAATCATGATTGAAGAAAAAGTTGAAAAGTTTGACATCATAAATGAACTAATTTTTGAGCGTGCGCCATGGCTCCGGCAGAAAAATCCGCACATTAAATATTTGTACCGCTACCTCAAGTACGTCCTTCGGTATGCAGCGACTCTAGAAATCTCTGAAAAATTGGCTCACAAGTCAGCAGTTGAAATATTCAATTGGACGGAAAAAAATATTGCTAAAAAACTAGTTGTGCGAGGGTTGCACAATGTACCGCTCAAAGGCGCGGCCTTGATTGTTGCGAACCATCCAACTGGTATGGCTGACGCCATTTTTTTGCATGCGGCACTGGTGAAAATACGACCTGATCTTTATATTTTTGCTAATAGCGACGTGCTAAGGGTTTTTCCTCAGCTTTCAAACAGCATTGCACCCGTCGAATGGCGCGAAGAGAAAAAAACGCGAGCGAAGTCAAGATGCACGTTGCAATTCACAAAGCAAGCCATTTTAGAACAGCGCTTAGGTGTTATCTTCCCATCTGGAAGGCTTTCTAAACGCGAGGGTTTTAAACTTGTTGAGAGAGATTGGAAAACATCGGCAGTAGCGTTAGCAAAAAAATATGATCTGCCAATTATCCCGATACATATTTCTGCGCGCAATTCCATCTTGTACTATTTATTCGACATGCTCCATCCGACATTGCGTGACATCACCTTGTTTAATGAAGTATTGAACAAGAAAAATCATTGCTTTGCGGTGAACATAGGGCCCAAAATTTTACCCGTAGAATTGTCATCTGATGATAATACTGCAACCAATTACGTCTACAATTTGGTCATTGAATTGGGGCAAAAATCGAAAAACCATCCGCTAAAAGCTTTGATGCGTTTCCGTGCTGTAAGTCGATTATCTCAATACAACGTATAGTGAAGTTTAAAAATGTTAGAGAGAATAATGAAAATGCATTCATTAGATGTGCGTTCGATCAGTTACGCAAGTGCGGCGCAAAATAAACATCAACGATTTTTGATAAAAAGTTTAGAAAATATCTCAGGACGTTTACATCTCTTGAGACGTGCCCAGCAAAATCACAAGAAATTTGAGACATGCGGATCCTTATGGCACGCGCTCACAGAAATTTATGGGTTAAAGTTAAATTGTGTAGATGGCGCATTAACAAATATTCCATCTTCAGGACCGGTCATTTTGATATCAAACCATCCTTATGGGATATTGGATGGTTTGTTACTTGGTCATATTTTGAATGAGGTTAGAGGAGATTTCAAAATAATCGCTCATAAAGTTTTTGGGCAAACAAGTTACTTACGCGATTACATCATTCCTATCTCTTTCGATGAAACAAAAGAAGCGGTTTACGCAAACACACGCTCTCGTCGTGATGCCATCGATTATTTGGCAAGCGGCGGTGCTATCGGTATTTTTCCAGGTGGAACAGTATCCACATCTGAAAAATTATTTTCACGTCCAATTGACCCGATATGGCGATCGTTCACGGCAAAGATGATTTCAAAATCCGATGCAACTGTAATCCCGATTTATTTTCATGGACATACGAGTAGGCTATTCCAGATCGCTAGCCATTTGCACTACAACTTGCGCATGGGCTTATTGATGCGTGAATTCAAATCGCGAATTGATGGAGTGGTGAACGTATCAATTGGGGATCCAATTAGCAAAAAAGAAATTGCTTCAAGAGCGGCTAACCCTAAATATTTGATGGATTATTTACGTGCGTGCTCGTATGAGTTCTCACCAGTT
>RGZR01000173.1 GCA_010031465.1 Flavobacteriia bacterium | reverse complement strand
TTAAAATTCGCTGTGCGTTGTCTATGGGCAAAATATTGGCTCCATTGGTGAAAATACGTTTGAACCTACGAATTTCCGGACTGGTAAAATCATCAACGGCATTAAGCTTTTCTGTTTCTTTTAGCCAGTCTTCTTTGGTGTACAACACCAAACACTGTTCGAATCCCCGGTTAATTACGAGCATATTGCCAGCTGCCTCAGGAATCTGAGTGCGAAGACGCGATGGAAGGGACAATCGCCCCTTGGCGTCTAGCTTACAATAATATTCTCCAATCAGTCCAGACATACGTGTGTTGGTTTCATCTGCTAAATAACTACAGAATTTCCCACAATTTCCCACATTCTCCCAAAATTAACCACCACTTATCCACAGAGTCCCACAATTGGGTATATTAAGCGGTTTGTTATGTTCTTTCGGTGAGCGTGTAGGTCGCAAATATAAGCTAACTTCCTTTATTTTCAAGGATTTTTAGTGTTGTGGGAGAAAGTGGGTGATTTTTATCAAAATTTCCTAGTTTTTAAAACTTGGTATTTTATCCTTATTTTTGATTAATGTCCTTATCCACTATTTATCGACTGATTATTCTTTGTTTTTGTATCCAAAGTGGTATAGGAAAGGCTCAAAGAAGTCGTTTTGTAACCGCAGATGTGCAGGTCAGAAATTTTGGATATGATTTTGGAATGGGTCTAAAATCATCATGGGAGCCGGATGCTAATTTTGAATCGTACGGTCTTAGATTGGGCAGTATTCAACATCCTAAAGAGGTATTTGTCGTAAATCAAGCTTTGCCCGCTAGCGAACCTTTTGTAATGGATAAAATAAATCGGGTTTGGGTATTGCGACCCTATTATGGAAAGGATTGGGTTCTTTCAGAACGCAAGTCGCGATTTGATATTGGTATTTCATTTAATGGCAGTTTGCAATTGCCGGTTGCCTACGCTTGGCCTATCTATGTTTGGGTTTATCGATCAAATTTGCCCTTTGATGCCGTCGAAGAAGTGAAATACAACCCCGATGTACACGATGTGCAATATGTAGGGGGTGAGTCTTCTTACACAAGAGGATTTTCTGAGGGGAAAGCAATACCTGGATTGGGTTTTTCCATGGCAATTTGTTTGGAGTGGGGTAGTTACAGAAATGTGAGTAATACTCTGTCAATTGGAATTATGAATGATCTTTTTGTTCAACAAATTCCACTTTTGAGTTCAATAAATAGGAACCCACAAAACCTTCCCGCGCTATTCATTAACTTTGCCGTAGGAATTGGGGGGCGTAGCTAATATGCCCGCTATTTTTAAAGAGATTGCATTTATCCATAAATAAAATAAAACGTGATTGAACTGCCTGTAGTAAAAAAAGAAGCACCCAAAGGTCCAACAAAGCCTAAATGGTTGAAAATTGATATTCCTTTCGGTGAAAATTATACCCGTGTAAAACGTTTAGTAAAGGAACATAAATTACACACTATTTGTGAAGACGGCCGTTGCCCAAATATGGGAGAATGTTGGGGTGCAGGAACGGCAACATTTATGATTTTGGGGAATATATGTACACGCAGTTGCTCATTTTGTGCCGTTGCTACAGGTCGTCCAGGTGAATACGATTTGGATGAACCTAAACGAGTTGCCGAGGCTGTAAAGCTAATGGGTGTAAAACATTGTGTGATTACCTCCGTTAATCGCGATGAACTAAAAGATAAAGGAGCAACGGTTTGGGCTGAGACCATAAAGGAAGTGAAAAATCAAGCACCTGACACAACAATTGAGACACTAATCCCGGATTTTAAAGCACAATGGGATT
>RGZR01000172.1 GCA_010031465.1 Flavobacteriia bacterium | reverse complement strand
TTCTGTTGATAAAAAATAATCTGGCAACAGTTCAAGCTGATAGGCTTGTTGTAGTTTTTCAAAAAGCTGTTTGTATTCAGTTCGAAAGGTAGACTTGGTGATGATTTCACTAATGGGATTTATTTTATGGATTGTTTCTAATATTTGAAAAGTATCGCCTTGGTGAATTTCTGCGCCTACCTCCTTGGCTAAAAAGTGTCTGTATTCCAATACTTTTGGGCTAACTTCATAGTCCTGTTGTAGGTTGGGATCTACGATATAAATTGATTTTCCCTCCAGGTTCTCGGGCGGACACATAAATTCATCATATAATAAGACTAACCTCATAGATTGGGGAAGAGCCTCGCGCTGATCTCTTCGTAGCTGCCATCAATCTCTTTATTTTCCTCAGGGATAATGGAAATAGATTGAGAGCAGTATTTTTGAACATTCTCTAAATTAAAAAAGTAGGGTTTTTGAGCGAAGGTACTGGCCACCCACTGCCACGAAAAATTATTACTCGCCAGATCGCCGTCAAGTAAATAATACATAAACCATCTCGCACCCGCCTGCCACTTGACTTTGCGAAAATGAACAATGTAAGCAGCTAAGTACATCCGCGCGTGATTATGCAGATACCCCGTATTTCTTAATTGATTTAAAAAAATATTGATAACCTGGGTGGGGGTTTGGGATTGTTGAATATCCTCCGGTAACTCCTGCGCGTAGTCCGATGCTTGAAAGCCAGTTTTATAATCTTCAACGTCTTGCCACAAGGACTGGGGGTGTTGATGAGCGTAGCTTCTCCAAAAATCTCTCCAGGCAAGCTCCTGGAAAAACTTTTCACTTTCTGCAAAAGAAAATTTATTGCGAATGAGATCGTACACCTCGCGGTTTTGAACGATACCGTGTTTGATGAGGGCAGACAGATAAGAAATGTGTCCATTCAGGTAGTTTCTCGTTTTGGCATAGAGGGCTGGATTGAAATTATTCAGATACTCTAGAGCCTGGCTGCGAGTAAAACTTGAAACATCAATTACGGGTTGCATTAATAGGTTATAAATCGAAGTTGATATGAGAGCCAGGGGGGAGTTGAGCGATTTTTGCAATATCCTCACTCGCTAGAATGGCGATCTTGGGGTAGCCACCGGTACAGGGAATATCTCTCATTAAAACAATAGGCTGACCATTGCTGGGAACTTGAATACAACCCGGCAGAATTCCCTCCGAGAGAATGTCGTGGGACCTTGCAGTCTTAGTCCCATGCGATCACTTTGGGTGGTAATGGTGTAGGTACTGGAGACAAAACTTTGCAGCGCGAGATCCGAAAAATAGTTAAGCTGTGGACCCGGATAAACCTTGAAATTGTTTTGTTTTTCAATGTTAACCGTCTCGTTAAAAACCACCTTCCAGGAGCTCACATCCTCTTTAATATTAAACGTATCACCAATTTGTAGGGGGCGGTTGATGCTGCCGATATTAGCCTTGGTGTCTGTGGCAAAACTATTTAGGCAAGGCTCTAAGCCTAATCCGTTTTCAATGGCAATATAACCAAATACCGAGTCGATGGTATTATACACAGTAAGCTCATCGCCCTCAAAGAGGTTGATAGAAGTGTAGGGTTGATGTTCTATTTGTGTATTATTATTTTTTTGAACAAAAATATTACAATCCCCGCCCACGCAAACTCGAATAGCCCCGGCACTGACTTTAAGCGAGGGTCCCACATAAGCAAACTCCAAAAATTGGTTGGCGTGCTGCGGGATTACCTTTTCTAATTCTTTTAAGATACGAGGATCCATCGCCCCACTCGGGGAAATTCC
>RGZR01000171.1 GCA_010031465.1 Flavobacteriia bacterium | reverse complement strand
ACATCGTCGCAAGCTTTAACCATGCTATCAAATAAGCTTTCATTCTGATGAATTTGATATCCTTTTTTCGGAACGTGTAAAGGAATGATCTTATTGCTTTTTGGATTATCCCTCAAATCAGCCGCAATAATTTTCCAAGATTCAAGATCTTGCTCCATTCCTTGGATCATATCAGTGTCCAATGCGTTTCCCTCCTCGTCACGTAGTGCGGATGGATCAATCTTGAATTCTCTGACATCATGTAGAACGTTCGGGATGCTTTTCTTGTCAATCTTTTCAATAATGGTCTCAAGGCCATGCCATGTTGGTTCAATTGAATAAAGAGTGTCAATTTTGCTGATGTTATGCATATGTTTTCTTTCTATTTTGTTGTTTTTGTTGTTTAAAAATGGGGATTCATTGAATCCCCGATTGAGTTATTTGGTCCATTTGAATGTGTAGCGGAATGACTCTTTGCTTGGCTTGATATTATCCATTTGGAGAATGTGAGAACACAAGCTTAAGATCTTTGTAAAATGCTCTTTGTCGCTGGTCACAATGGAATATTTTGACTCTACGCTGGTTTTTGTTATGCAACCTGCCACATCTCCAGATTCTTCCAGCATGATATGCTTTCCAGTGCTTGCCATTTCCAATTGGAATTCTCTTTTTATGCTTTCTTGGATTGATTTACGCTCCTCTTTGATTTCTTTCTCTTGTTTTAGGCCAAAGCGGTAGCCACATTCTCAATTTTATTATTTAACCATATCATCATGCTGATACTGTCGCACTGGTTGCCGGAATAGTCAACAAAATTTTAAACAAAATTTTTTTACGAATATGTCCAAATTGATTTCCAGAGGGTTTAAGCTTATGATTATCAACGGTTTATGGATAAAACCGTTTGGCTTGTTGTGTTGGTTAAAATGTTGTTTTTGGATGGACCAACAGGACCAGCAGGACCAACAGGACCAACAGGACCAGCAGGACCAACAGGACCAACAGGACCAACAGGATCAGCAGATAGGCAAATCTTGCCTAGTGGATAAAAAACGCCAACATGGTCAAAAAACTACAATATGATCAAATTTCTACACTTTGGATAAAAAAAGACACTTTGATCAAAAATCGCCAATCTGGTCAAAAATCAACACTTCCTCGAATTTCGGCTGCGGATTCTATTTGGCAAAATATCGTTCATATTTGGAACTTTCTATTTCACAATTTATCGTTCACTTTTGGACCCCCCTATATCCCCCCTATAATTTATATTTGCGATTTTTTCGTTCACCTTTTGCCCCCCTGTATCCCCCCTGTATAAAATATTTGGCAAAAAGTCAATCACTTTTTGAATAAAAATACAAAAAAAATCAGGGCCTCCGAAGAGACCCTGATCTGACTTAACAACGCACAAACACCTAACAACAACAACAACAAAAAAATCTTTAGAAAGGGCGAGGGGATTTTTCAATCCCCCCGCTTGTTTGTTTATAAGTATCGCATATGAATAATGGAGTGTAGGGAGAAAATTATAATTTAAAAAATAAATGCTTGCCTATTTTCATAGTGGGCTTTTTTCCTTTTGCCCAATATGGTGCTTTGATATAGTCTGCGTAATAATGATTAGCGAAACCTAGCATTTCCCTGTCTATTCTGTCAAGGTTTTTTGCTAAGAAGATTGCATGCTCTGCTTGTGGAACATTCAATAAATTTTTTAATTGACTTATTTTTTTATTGTTCCAACATGAAAACTGGTATTTTTGCAAGCACACATCAGAAGGACTGATTTTGCGCTCAACGGATCTTTGTTTGATGACACCTGCAACGGCAGTCATTCCTTTGTATCCTTCG
>RGZR01000018.1 GCA_010031465.1 Flavobacteriia bacterium | reverse complement strand
GACAACTGAGTTGTCATCAGAGGTAAATTATTTTATTGAATTTGAAAATAGCTTCATACATTTAAATCAATTTTTAGAAAAATCACTTACAATCGAATGCAAAGGTTATAGTTGTCTTTCTTGTTCATCAAATGAAGAAATTTTTAGGCAAGGCTTTTGTAAAAATTGTTTTTTTGAAAGTCCGCTAGCCGGAGATTGGATAATTAAACCTGAACTTAGTAAGGCTCATTTAAATATTGCTGATCGAGATCTTGAATATGAAAAGAAAATTCAACTTCAACCACATATTGTTTATTTGTCTAATACTGGTTCTGTTAAGGTAGGTATTACCAGAAAATCACAAATCCCACATCGTTGGATTGATCAGGGAGCTCATGAAGCAATAGAGTTACTTGAAACTCCAAATAGATTTCTAGCTGGAACCGCTGAAGTTGCTTTGAAGAAGTATATGAGTGATAAAACGAATTGGAGAAAGATGTTAAAAAATGAAAGAGACAATGTTAATTTGACAAGTTTCAAAGAACAAGCAAAAACGTATATCCCTAGTAACTTAATCCATTATTTTAATGAAAAAAGTAAAGTTTTAAATTTAAATTTTCCTGTAAAAAAATTCCCACAAAAACCCGTTTCGATTAAACTCAAAAAACAATCAAAATTTTCAGGAAAGTTAATGGGAATCAAGGGCCAGTATTTAATTTTTGATGAAGATAAAGTTCTAAATTATAGAGCACACGAAGGACATCTCTTCAGTATTACTGTTGATCCTTAGTCTATATTAATTTCTTCATTTATATCTAGATTGAATTTTCTTCTGAATAGAAAAACTCCTAAGTATAAGAAGGGTGTATCTATTAGAGCAACCAACACTTTAAATAAGAAGCCTGAAATTAATAGTCCTAAAAACTGATCCCAAGACAATACATTTGTAATACATAATAAAAATAGAATAGTAAAAGTATCAACAAACTGAGAGAAGAAAGTGGAAAAATTATTTCTTAACCATAACATTTTACCTTTGGTTAAGTTTTTCCAAAAATGATAAACATGAATATCAATGTATTGAGCAAACAAATAACTAAGCATACTTGAAAGTACAGCTATAATTGTACTTCCAAACACCTTTGTAAACAATATATCATCAACAGGAGAATTTTCCATTGCTGGAACAGAGTCAGCAATATAAATTATGAGAGTTGAAAATATAGCAGCAAAAATACCAACTGTGACTACTTGATTTGCTTTCTTTTTACCATAAATCTCACTGATTAAATCGGTTATTAAAAATGTAATTGGATAAGGAAGTATCCCAACAGATAAATAAAAGAGTTTTTCATCAAAAATTTCTAGATCAATCGGATGCCAGTAAAAAAACTTTTGAAAAATCAGGTTCGAAACTACTAATGATGTGATAAATAGAGAGGCCAGAATTAAATATATTTTTTGAGCTAATATTTTTTTTTCTGGATTCATTAATTTGTCTTTAATCAAATATAGTAAATCAATTTCTTTTGACTAATTTGTTAACCCTAATGGAAATGCGAAAACAGGGGGTGAATACGCAATACATACTGCGAGGAGGTGACCGTTTAGGAATCTATTTTTTAGAAACAGGAGCAGTAAGTAGAGGGAGCAAGGTAATTTACGATCGAGCGCATTCTGCTATGGCAGAAATACAACCCGGAATGGTTCCCTGGAAAGAGGTCTTTAAAGAAGCCCAATGGTTCCATTGGACTGGAATAACACCTGCGATTTCGCAAGGGGCTGCAGATGCCTGTTTAGAAGCCGTTAAAATTGCAAGCGAAATGGGAATTACCATTTCTACCGATTTAAATTATCGCGCAAAATTATGGAAATACGGCGGTAATCGTGAAGCCATTATGACCGAATTAACCTCATATTGTGATGTCATTTTAGGCAATGAAGAAGATGCAGAAATGCATTTTAGCATAAAACCTCAAGGTTTAGACGTGTCTCGCCATGGTGATCAAATTACCGCAGCGGCGTTTCAATCCGTATGCGAACAAATGATGCAAAAATTTCCAAAAGCAAAAAAGGTAATTACCACCTTAAGAGGCTCCATTTCAGCTTCGCATAATTCATGGGCCGGTGTCCTTTTTGACGGAAAACAACTGTATGAGAGTCCACAATACCAAATCACCCATATTGTTGATCGAGTAGGCGGAGGAGATTCTTTTATGGGAGGTTTAATTTATGGATTACTTACCTATCCTGATGACGACCAACACGCGCTCAATTTTGCCGTTGCCGCTTCTTGTTTAAAACACACCATTAAAGGAGATGCCAACCTAGTGACAGTGGATGAAGTTGAAAAATTAATGGGAGGTGATGCCTCTGGAAGAGTAGCACGATAATCAATATAGTATGGCACAGTATACACGACATCAAGTAATCAGTGAAATGCACCGCAGTAGTATGGTGCCTTTATTTTACCACAAAGACATTGATTTGGCAAAAAAAGTACTTCATGCTTGTTTTGAGGGTGGAGCACGCTTACTCGAATTTACACATCGAGGGGATTTTGCTCATGAGGTTTTTGAAAAATTAATTCACTTTTCATCAGAACACCTTCCGGGAATGATACTTGGTGTCGGTTCCGTAACTGATGCTGCCTCTGCCAGTTATTATATGCAGATTGGAGCCAATTTTGTGGTTACCCCCGTATTTAGAGAAGATATCGCTGTGGTGTGTAATCGACGTAAAGTTTTATGGTCACCCGGCTGTGGAACACTAACTGAAATTGCAAAAGCGGAAGAGATGGGCGCTGAAATTATCAAGCTTTTTCCCGGAAACATTTACGGCCCTGAATTTGTCAAAGCCATTAAAGGCCCGCAACCCTGGACGAGTATCATGCCCACGGGGGGAGTAAGTACAGATCCACAAAACCTCTCGGCTTGGTTTAAATCAGGAGTGGTTTGTGTCGGTATGGGCTCACAATTAATTTCAAATGAAGTGTTGGCAAATAAAGATTTTGATGGACTCAAAAAAACGGTGGCCACAACTTTACAAACCATTCAATCAATAAAAGCTGAATTATGAGTAGTTTCAAGTCCTTCGCAATTCTTTTTCTTGTGCTAATAACTTCTGGTTGCGGTTCCACTTCCACTCAAAAAGTAGTTCGGTTAGGACACGGATTAGATGTTACCCACAGTGTGCATCAGGCCATGCTTAAAGCCAATACCTATTTAGAAGAATTTTCAGGAGGTAAAATGAAATTACAAATATATCCTAACCAACAATTAGGTAGTGAACGGGAGTGTTTAGAGCTTCTGCAAATCGGTAGTTTAGATATGACCAAAGTATCCAGTGCCGTTTTGGAAAACTTTGCGCCAAACCTTCGCATTTTTGGACTTCCTTTTCTATTTGATGACAAATCCCATCTATTTTCTGTTTTAGACGGACCTATTGGAGAAGAACTATTGGAAGAGGGAACAGAGTATTGGCTCAAAGGACTTGGTTATTATGATTCAGGCAGTCGAAGTTTTTACACTCGTGAACGACCGGTAAGCTTGCCTGAAGATTTAGAAGGGCTTAAAATAAGAGTTCAAGAAAGTGTTTCTGCTATTGATATGGTAAAACAATTAGGCGGCTCACCTACCCCAATCTCATGGGGAGAATTGTACACCGCACTTCAGCAAGGAGTGGTTGATGGAGCAGAAAATAATCCACCGAGTTTTTACTTATCCAGACACTACGAAGTATGTAAATATTATATCATCGATGAACATACTATGATTCCCGATGTGATTTTAGTGAGTACTCATTTTTGGAATCGTTTATCACCTCAAGAACAAGAATGGCTTGAAGCTGCAGTAAAAAAATCCGTACCCGATCAAAGGGCACTTTGGATTGCCTCAGAAAATGAATCTTTAAACGCTGTAAAAGAAGCTGGAGTTGAGGTCAGTTATCCCGATAAAAAACCATTTCAAGAAGCGACTCAAGAAATGTACAAAAACTATAGCGAAGATCCTGCTATTGCCCGTTTAATTAATGAAATTCGAAATGCAAAACCTTAGATCACAAATAGATGTATGGGTAGGAAGACTACTCGTATTAATATTGGGGGTTATGGTACTCAACGTACTCTGGCAAGTATTTACCCGATTTTTTACAGATTCACCAAGTTCTTTTACCGATGAGCTGGCGCGATATTTAATGATCTGGCTGGGAATTTTAGGAGCAGCCTATGTAGCCGGGAGAAATGAACATGTAGCCATAGATTTATTGGTCCAAAAAGCACCAAAAAAGATAAGCCACCTGATGAAAAAAATTACAAAGCTCAGTATCTTTTGTTTTGCCTTATTCGGAATGGTTGTTGGAGGGGGGCGATTGGTTTATATCACCTTCAAATTAGGACAATACTCCCCCGCCTTACAAATACCCCTTGCCTTTGTCTATGCCATTATTCCCATTAGCGGGATCTTAATCGTTTTTTATAAACTCACGCAACCTAAGCCGTAATTATGGAATTATTACCCGTCATTGTTCTTTTATTGAGTTTCATTTTTTTCATTTCCATCGGAACTCCCGTAGCCTGGAGTATTGCGTTATCGTCATTACTCACCATTATCACCTCAATTCCTGGGCTTCCCGCAGTAACCACAATCGCCCAACGGATGGGTACAGGACTGGATAGTTTTGCGTTATTGGCAATCCCATTCTTCATATTGTCGGGGCAGTTGATGACCCATGGAGGAATTGCCGATCGTTTGATTGGATTTGCTAAAACTCTCGTAGGTGCCTTCCCGGGGGGATTAGCACTAATCAATATTATTGCGGCCATGCTCATGGGAGCAATTGCAGGTTCAGCAATGGCTTCAGCCTCTGCAATGGGCACCATTTTAGGTCCAGAAATGGAAAAAGAAGGGTATTCAAAAGAATACGGTGCTGCCGTTAATATAACTTCAGCAACAATTGGATTAGTTATACCTCCCAGTAACGTATTGATAGTGTATTCACTAGCCAGTGGTGGAGTATCTATTGCTGCTCTTTTTCTTGCTGGATATATTCCGGGCATACTTACCGGACTTTTTCTTATGATCGTTGCGGCGATCTGGGCCAAAAGAAAAGGATATAAAACCGCAGGAACCAGTTCTTTTAAAGAAATTATTAGAACATTTATTATTGCATTTCCAAGCCTACTCCTCTTATTTATTGTGATTGGCGGTATTGTAGCTGGTTTTTTTACTGCCACAGAGGCCTCTGCTATTGCTGTACTCTATACGTTTCTTCTGGGTATGATTTACAAAGAAATACAACTAAAAGACCTCCCTAAAATATTACTAGAGTCTTCAAAAACCAGTGCCATAGTTATGTTGCTAATTGCCGCTTCCATGAGTATGTCCTGGATTTTATCCTATGAAAATATACCTCAAAATTTGAGTGACTTATTGTTAAGTATCAGTGACAATAAAATAATCATACTGTTGATTATCAATTTGTTGCTTCTATTTGTCGGTATTTTTATGGACATGACTCCTGCGGTTTTGATTTTTACACCTATCTTTTTGCCTGTGGTAAAATCATTGGGAATTGATCCCATTCAATTTGGTATCATTATGGTACTCAATTTATGTATTGGACTGTGCACACCGCCAGTTGGCTCGGTTCTATTCGTTGGGATTGGAATTGCCAAAACATCCATTGAGAAAGTAATTAAACCCCTACTGCCGCTATTTGCTGCTATGGTTGTTGCGCTCATTCTAATTACATTCTTTCCCCAATTAACACTTTGGCTTCCTAATCTTTTCGGTTTCAATTAAAAATTTTTAGAAAACAGTATTGAATAAAGCTCCCTTATATCAGCGTGCGGATCATCCGATAAAAATTGTTCAATTTGGTGAAGGTAATTTTTTACGTGCTTTTGTAGGTCAAGCTGTATATCAGTTAAATCAAGCCAGCGAGTTCAATGCTGGAATTGCTGTGGTTCAGCCTATTGAAGTTGGAAGGGTTGAAGCTCTAGAAGAACAAGGGGGTGCCTATACCTTATTTCTTAATGGATGGGCGAATGATAGAGAAAGTAAGGAAACTATTGTTATTGATACTATCGTTAAAACTTGTAACCCCTATACAGATTTTAGTGACTTTTTAACCTTGGCAACCTTACCTTCATTAGAATTTATAATCTCCAATACTACTGAAGCAGGTATAGTTTTCGAACCGATTGATGCCTTTGAAGACAGTCCACAAAAGAACTTCCCGGCTAAACTTACCCGTTTTTTATGGGAACGCTATCAGCAATTTAATGGATCAGCATCTTCAGGACTAGATATTTTACCCTGTGAACTAATTAATCACAATGCAGATCAGTTAAAAGCCTGTATATTAAAATACGCAGTACATTGGAATTTAGACGCTGGATTTAACCATTGGATAAACTCCCATAACCAATTTCACAATACTTTAGTAGACCGAATTGTACCAGGCTTTCCCAGGGATGATTTTGAAAAACTTGCTGCTGCGCTTCCCTATTCAGATCACTCAATGGTAACTGCTGAGCCCTTTTTTTTATGGGTGATAGAAGGAGATGATCGTTTAAAAGAAAAATTACCTTTTCATCTGACGAAATTGGATGTTAAGATTGTACCTGACATGCAACCTTATCGCACAAGAAAGGTACGCATATTAAATGGTGCCCACACCGCCATGGTTCCCCTTTCGATTTTATATGGATTGGAAACTGTCAGTGAAATTTTTAATGATGATTTTACAGATCATGTCTTAAAAAAAGTGGTGCTTGATGAAATTGTACCCACGCTTCCAATGGATAAAAGTGAGGTGCTTACATTTGCCAATGCGGTTTTTGATCGGTTTAAAAATCCCTTTATCAAACATTATCTTTCAAGTATAGCCTTAAACTCGATTTCTAAGTTTAAAGTTCGCGTTCTTCCTAGCCTTTTGGCGTATCAGGAGGAGAGAAAAGAAACACCAAAATATTTAGTATTTACCATGGCTTGTCTTCTTGAATTCTACAAAGGATATTGGAAAGAGCAAACCCTGCCTGTTCAAGATGATCAAGAAGTAATTTCCTTTATTCAACAATGTTGGGAACTAAATTCAATAAATGCTACCCTGGATACCCTTATGAAAAATACTGCTTTATGGGGAGAAGATTTAAGTCAAAATAAAAGCTTGATTACTGAATTGGAAATGGCCCTTACCTTACTTCAACAAAAGGGGGTTAAAGAGGGCCTAACAGCTTTTTTAAAGTCAAACATAACAATTGAAAACTAATGTCTTTGTCATTAAAAATTAACAGTAACGACAGTGTCGCTGTAGCTCTGGAAACACTTCGAAAAGGGACTACAGTAAATGTATCAGAGGCTTCAATTACTTTGGTTAATACAATTCCGCAAAAGCATAAATTCTCTCTTTTTGCTATTCCAAAAGGAGGTACCTTAACAATGTATGGTGTGGTGGTAGGCGAAGCGGTAAAAGACATTGCAAAAGGGGAACTAATTTCACTTGAAAATGTACGCCATAAAACTGAAAAAGTGCTTGGAAAAACAGCTGCTTGGCAATGGAAAGCCCCTGAAACAGAAAAATGGCATACGCGAACATTTAAAGGTTATCCTCGTAATGATGGACAAGTAGGTACAGAGAATATTTGGCTTTTTTTTCCTTTAGTATTTTGTGAAAATCGAAATATACAAACCCTAAAAGTTCTTTTTGACAAGGTGCTTCATCCTCCTAAAAAAGAGGCTTTGGAATCGCTTTTAGCCGATTTAATTTCCCCCGGGAGTAGCGCAAATCAAATCGCAACTCAAGAACCAACACCTCCTGGATTTGACAATATTAAAATACGATTTTTAACCCATCAAGGAGGTTGTGGGGGCACACGCCAAGATGCCCAATCACTCGCTGCCCTTTTAGCCGGTTATGTCAATAATCCTAATGTTGCCGGAGCGACGGTACTTAGTTTAGGTTGCCAAAATTTGGAAATCAAAACCTTTGAAAAAGCGTTGGCTGCCCTGCAAAAAGATTCAAGTAAAAAAGTGTTGATTTTTGATCAACAAACCGAGGGAACAACTGAAAATTTTCTCAAAAAAATACTACAAGACTCTGTCGTTGAAATCAAAAAAGCAAATACAATTCAACGAATGCCTGCTCCCCTAAGTAAACTCACCATAGGATTAGAATGTGGCGGATCTGATGGCTTTTCAGGAATAACTGCCAATCCTGTTTTAGGGTATGTGTCTGACATAATTGCAACTTTAGGCGGGAAAGCCCTTTTAGCTGAATTTCCCGAATTATCTGGTGTAGAACAAGAATTGGTTAACCGTTGTGAAACTTCAGCGTTAGGAGAAAAATTTCTGCATTTGATGAAGACATATGAGAACAAAGCTCATGCCGTCGGTTCGGGTTTTGATATGAACCCTTCGCCTGGTAACATTAAAGACGGACTGATTACTGATGCTATGAAATCTGCCGGTGCGGCTAAAAAATCAGGAAGTGCGCCAATAACATCTGTATTAGATTACACCGAATACGCCGTAAACCCGGGTGTAGCTTTGCTTTGCACCCCAGGTAATGATGTGGAAAGTACTACCGCATTAGCAGGTTCAGGCGCAAATCTGATTCTCTTTACTACTGGACTGGGAACTCCTACTGGAAATCCTATCAGCCCTGTGATTAAAGTTGGTACAAATACTGAACTTGCTCAACGTATGCCTGATATCATTGATTTTGACGCTGGGCGTTTAATTTCAAATAAAATGGGTATGGACGCTTTAGGCTCGGAATTAATTGAATTGATCATTGCAGTTGCCAGTGGCGAAGTAATTACCAAAGCCACAGCATTAGAACAATTTGATTTTATTCCTTGGAAAAGGGGCGTTTCTTTATAAATGATATGATGAAATTTGGTCTAGTAGGAAATGGAAATATTGCTAAGGTACATGCCCAATGTATAGCCCAAATTGAAGGTGCCCAGTTGATGGGTGTTGTGTGTTCTGATCCGCAACGAATTGAGGAGGTTGAAAAACAATTCAATTCGCCTGTATTTCCCTCATTAACTGAACTCCTTTCTTCTACTGCTGTTGATGCCATAAGCGTTTGTAATGAAAGTGGAAAACACGGAAAAGCAATTCGTGAAGCCAGCTCTGCCAAAAAGCACGTTTTGTGTGAAAAACCACTTGAGATTACGGTTGATATAATTGATGCTGTTTTAGATTGCGTTGCTCAAAACAATACTGTTCTTGCAGTAGCCTTTCAAAACCGAACGCATCCTGAATACCTGAAAATGAAAAAAGCATTACGCGATGGAATTATTGGCAAACCTCTACTGCTATGCGCTCAAATTCACTGGTTTCGAGATGAAAAATACTACCAATCCAATCCTTGGCGGGGAACGCTTAAAGGAGATGGTGGGGCCGCTTTGATCAATCAAGGTATTCACACGCTTGATCTTGTTCTCGATCTCCTAGGCGATGTGGAATTTGTTACCGGAACTGTGGCTACACAAGTACATCAAATTGAAGGAGAAGATACTGCTGTGGCCCAACTCCGATTTAAAAATGGAGTACTTGGCACACTCAGCGGAGGAACCTGTTTGTATCCTGGTTTTTCAGAAAAGATTGAACTCTATGGAGAAAAAGGACGCCTGATTTATGAAGCGGGTAAAATTAGTGATGCTCCAAATAAAAACCTCATCACCACCACTGCCTTAAAAGAAAATGAGAGTAGTGCCACAGCTATACTAGAAGACAATACGCTTCACCGCAATATTTACGATGATTTCATTTCTGCAATACAGCAGAAGAAAGCACCTCTAGTATGTGGGCAATCTGCCCGAAAATCAGTAGCTTTAATCAATGCTATTTATCAATCGAGTTCCACCAATAAAACAATTTTATGCGACACTATTTAAATTGGACCTTCTCTAGCTTATTCTTTTGCCTTGCCCTAGCATCATGTCAAAATCAACAGCAAATTGAATTGATCGACAATCAAATGCTAGAAGGAAACGCAGCAATAGCCCAAGCCAAACTTCCCGAAGGGGGGAATCAAAGCAGTCATCGTTTACTCTACAAGGGAAATGAGCTACCTTATCAAATTAATGGAGAATGGGTATTTTGGAAAGTTACCTCAGAAAATTTTAAAGGTCCCTTTAGTTGGGAAGTAAAAGCCGAGTCTATGACCTCCGAATCACAAGAAGTTAAAAAGGAAAACGGTCAATACGCCGTTTACATGAACAATACTAAAATTTTAGGATATCAAATGGAGGTTACCCAAGCTCCCGAAGGGGTTAATCCAGCCTATCGAAGAAGCGGCTATATCCATCCTTTAAACACCCCCAAAGGCAAGCGTTTAACTCGAATCCAACCCGAAGATCATTACCATCATTATGGCCTTTGGAACCCTTGGACACATACCCTTTTTGAAGGAGATACCCTTGACTTTTGGAATTTATACAAAGAAGAAGGAACCGTGCGTTTTGCCTCTCTTTTATCTGAGTCAAATGGCCCTGTTTTTTCAACGTTTGAAGTACTCCACGAACATGTCGTTTTAAAAGAGAATAAAAATAAAATTGCGTTAAATGAAGTTCAAAAAATTAGAGTTACCCCAGTGGATTCTTCCCAATACTATTTAGATTTTGAAATTCAATACACTCCGGCTTCTGAAAGTGAATTCAAAATCATCGAATACCGCTATGGTGGTTTTGGATGGCGAACCACGGAAGAATGGGATAACCAAAACAGTAGGGTTTTGAGTTCCGAAGGGAACACCCGTACCACAGCAGATGGAAGCACAGCGCGATGGTGTATTGTAGATGGTGCTTTGGATGAGGGTTATGGCGGAGCAGTAATGTTGTCACATCCCCAAAACTTCAATCACCCTGAACCCTTAAGAATTTGGCCAGAAAATCAATACGGACGTGGAGATTTATTTGCCAATTTTGCCACCACAAAGAATACAGACTGGATTATGGAATCCGGAAAAACATATACCTTACGTTACCGTTTAGTGGTTTATGATGGGAAAATAGAGCCCGCTCATGCCAACGAAGAATGGAACCTATATGCAAAACCTCTCACCTATCAATTTAAATCCTAAAAAAATGAAGAAAAATACGTTAAGCCGAAGAAAATTTGTCGAAAAAACAGTTGTTTCAACAGCAGCTGCTGTGGCTTTTCCCTCCATTGTACCCTCTAGTGTATTTGGAAAAAATGCCCCAAGTAATAAAATACAAGTGGGTCAAATTGGTTGTGGACGTATAGCCAGAGGACATGATATGCCCGGCACTATGCAACACGAAGTAGCCAAAATGATTGCCGTTTGTGATTTGGATCGAAAACGACTTCACGAGGCCAAAATATTGGTTGACAATTATTATGGTGAAAAAGGACAAAAAGCAGATACCTTAATGTTTGAGGATTATCATGAAATGCTTTCCAGAAAAGATATTGATGCCGTAATCATTAGTACTCCCGATCATTGGCATGCCCAACCTGCTATTGAAGCGGCTTTAGCCAATAAACACATTTACCTACAGAAACCTACTTCATTAACCATTGAAGAAGGTCGATTGTTAAGTAATATTGTAAAACAACAAAAAGTAATTCTACAAGTAGGGACACAGCAACGTTCTTCAAAGCAATTTAAAGACGCGGCTGAGCTGGTTCGAAATGGACGAATAGGAAAATTGCATACGGTAAAAATTGGTTTACCCGGAGACCCCGGTGGGCCAGTTGCCGTAAATGAACCCATACCCGATCAATTAAATTTTGATGCTTGGCTTGGTTCTACTCCTGAAATGGAATATTCTGAAATGCTTGTGCACCCTAAAGAAGGATACGATCGTCCAGGTTGGCTTCGTGTAGAACAGTTTGGCGCAGGAATGATTACCGGTTGGGGACAGCACCACTTTGATTCAGCAGCTTGGGGAATGGACACCGAATATACAGGACCGATTAGTGTTGAGGCCATTGCCGAATTTCCAAAATCAGGAAGTTGGAATGTACACGGTGACTTTATGGTAAAAGCCGAATACAAAAATGGAATAACCATGCTCACCAGTGGAGGATTCCCTAATGGAGTTCGCTACGAAGGGGATGAAGGTTGGATTTTTGTAACACGTGGGGCCTATCGAGCTACGGCATCAGACCCTATTCCAGAGAATAATGGTGTGAAATCTCTTGATGCTAGTGATCCTGCCATTTTGCGTTCGGTAATTGGAGAAAATGAAATTCATTTGTACGATAGTAAAGAACAGCACGGCAACTGGCTTGACTGTATTCAAACGGGTAATGAACCTATTTCTCCTGTTGAAATTGGACATCGAGCCTGTTCGGTATGTTTGATTAGTCATATTGCGATGAAACTTCCTCGAAAATTAGAATGGGATCCGCTTACTGAGCGCTTTAAAAATGATCCAGAGGCCAATGCCTATTTGAGTCGTTCACAACGTGCTCCATACGGTACACTTAACATTAAGTATTAATATGCGTAACGTTCTTTGCTTAGCAGGCTTTTTGTTACTCCTTTTTGGATGTACCTCTTCTGTTGAAACGGATTCCAAAATAAAATTAATCACTTTGGATCCGGGCCATTTTCATGCCGCATTAATTCAAAAGTCAATGTATCCGGAAATAGATGCTAATGTGAGTGTTTACGGTCCGGATACATCCGACATTGAATTTCATTTGAATAGAATTGAACAATACAATTCACGTGAAAGTGACCCTACATCATGGAATACAAAAGTTTTTAAAGGGTCTGATTTTATTGAACAGTGGAAAAAAGAAGGAAAAGGCAATGTCGTCATGTTATCGGGAAACAACCAAAAAAAGACAGACTATATCCTCACTGCTATTGAAGAGGGCTATCATGTTTATGCAGATAAACCCATGGCCATTAACGCTGAAAATTATACTACGCTCAAACGTGCTTTTGCACATGCTGACGAAAAGCAACTTTTGATATACGATATCATGACGGAACGTTTTGAAATCACAACCCTATTGCAAAAGGAACTATCCCAAATTCCTTCGGTTTTCGGTAATCTCATTCAAGGCTCTGTTGAGGAACCTGCAATTACAAAAGAATCTGTACACCATTACTATAAAAATGTATCTGGAGCACCCCTAATAAGGCCCACTTGGTTTTTTGACACCCAACAACAAGGGGAAGGGATAGCCGATGTGAGTGTCCATTTGGTAGACTTAACTTTTTGGGAATGCTTCCCCAATACTTCTATTTATACCTCTGATATAGAAGTAATCCAAGCGGAACGTTGGCCCACATTGCTCAGTACTGCTAAATTTAAAAAAGTGACGGGGGGCGCTGAAATTCCTGATTATCTTCAACCTTCTTTAGCCAATGACACTTTATCAATATACGCCAATGGAGCCATCTCTTTTACGGTAAAAGGACACCATGCAAAAGTTTCTGTATTGTGGAATTATGAAGCGCCTAATGGTGGAAGTGATACCCATTACTCTATAATGAGAGGTACAAATGCACATCTTGTCATAGTGCAGGATGAAGAACATAAGTATACGCCTACACTGTATATCCTTCCTCAAAAAGAAATTGATGAATCGATTCTTCAACAAGCTATTACTTCCCTAAAAGTTACTTATCCAGGTATTGAACTTACGTCAACTTCTAACGGTTGGCGAGTTGACATTCCCAACAAGTTAAGAGAGGGGCATGAAGCTCATTTTGCAGCGGTAACAAAAAATTTTATTTCCTATTATCAAAATCAATCGATCCCTCAATGGGAACGAGACAATATGATCACCAAATATTACTTGACTACCCAGGCTTTATCCCAAGCTAAAAACAGATAATACAGCCTTTAATTTTCTACTATTCCAAGCGTATTGACAAATAGATTAAATGGTTATTTTTGTGAAAATGTAAGCCATTAAAAAACTGATATCCATTTTATTTTTAAAATGTCCTCGCTGTAGAAAAGGAAAGCTTTTACAGGGCCATCCTTATCAATTAAAACATTTTAATAAAGTAAACGCGTCTTGTTCACACTGTAGGTTACACTATAAAATTGAGCCCAGTTTTTTTTACGGGTCGATGTATGTTTCATATGGATTAGGTGTGGGTTTAAGTATCGCTGTTTTCCTCCTACTCTATCTATTGGGTTTAACAAAAAATGTATTGCCCCCCTTTTTGATTATTACGGGAATATTAATCCTTTTAATGCCTTACATTAATGCGCTATCAAAGGTCATTTGGGCTAATTTATTCTTTACCTACAGAGTGGAGTCCAATAAAAGTTAAAAACCTATACGACACGTTATTCTATGACAACAAAAGCACCCTCTCTTCCTCTTCAAAAAACACAAGAAGCTGTTAGTAAACTACTTGTTCAATACATTGAATCGAGTGGGAAAAGAGAAACAGATGTTTTAAATCAGCACCCTCCAGAAGTAATAAATGAGGCCCTTAATACAAAAGTCCTTTTTGAACAGGGGTTTCGTTCGGTTGAAGCCCTATCTAATTTTGTAAAAACCTATTTATCGCATACCAATCACTTGCATCATCCGGGATATATGGGGCATCAGGTGGCCGTTCCACACTCTTTGTCTGGAATACCCGATTGGATTCATGGTACTATTAACAATCCCAGTTCACTATATGAAATGGGACCGGCAGGGGCTGCATTAGAAGGCTATATGGTGCATTGGATGCTTGATCAGTTTGGATGGTTCAAAGGCACTGATTATAATGATTTTAAACGTTACACTGATAATGGCAGTGGATTTCTTACCCATGGAGGTTCTATAGCCAATCTAACCGCTCTTTCTGCAGCAAGAGCTGAAATTGCCCCAGAAGCATGGAACGAAGGCTCTCCGAAGGATCTTGTTGTTATGGGACCAGACAATGCCCACTATTCAATTTTAAGGGCGTTATCGATAATGGGAATGGGTAAAAATTCATTTGTTCCGGTTCCTGTAGACGAAAATGAAATTATAGATACTCAGGCTTTAGAAAGTGTATATCAAAAAGTGAAAAGTGAAGGAAAGCGGGTAATGGCGGTAGTAGGTAATGCTTGTGCAACCTCAACAGGTTTGTTTGATCCGTTAGATAAGCTGGCTGATTTTTGTGAACAACACCATTTATGGTTTCATGTAGACGGAGCCCACGGTGCTTCAGCCATTTTAGTTCCGTCAGAACGGCATAAAGTAAAAGGTATTGAAAGAGCCGATTCGTTAATTTGGGATGCCCATAAGATGCTTAGAGTGCCTGCACTTTGCACTGCGGTTTTATTTCGAAATCAACACCACCAATGGAATTGTTTCCATCAAAAAGGAAGTTATGTATTTCACGATAGTCAAGTTGTGGGTATTGACAGTATGCCCTTTACGATTGAGTGTACAAAATCAGCTTTAGGAACTAAGTTGTATTGGAGTTTTGCCCTAGAAGGAGAGCAAGCCATTCGTGATTTTATTGCTCATAGTTTTACTCAGGCTAAAGAGCTGTACACCCTATTGCAAAATCATCCTGATTTTTATTGCCCCTACCCTCCTGCTTCAAATATATTGTGTTTTCAATACAAACCTGAGGTTTTAACCAATCAAGAACAGCTAGCGCTGCGCTATGAAATCATCAATTCAAGCCCCTTTTATATCACCTCGTGTGAAGTCAAAGGCAAACGGTATTTACGGGTTGTTTTACTAAATCCCTTAACCCAACGTTCTGATTTTATAGCGCTTATTAAAGCCATTGAACAATGTGCAGAAAAAGCCCTAGGCTAAGAATTAGCCTTAAAGGGAATAATACTCTATTTTTGCAAAAAAAATATGAATGCATTTGACATCAAAAGTAGACTGGGCAGTTTTTTAATCGAAAAGGGAATCACCTCACCTTGGGCTGAATACGTTTCAGTTCTTCTCCTTTTACTTTTTACACTCATTTTCGGAAGTATCGTTTTTTGGATTTCTCGACCTGTCATTATTGGGGTTTTTCGACGCGTTTCAAAAAAAACAAAAAACACATTTGATGATCTACTTTTGAAGTATCGTGTACCTAAAATGCTTTCCTACTTGCCTGTGATCTACTTGTTTTATGTACTTATTCCTCCCTTATTTTTGGAGTTTAGTGAAAAACTTGCTTCCCTGGCTGAAAATATTTTTGAGGCATTGACTATTGTAGTGGTAATTGCCATTATTCGCGCCGTATTGAAAAGCATTAGTCATTTTCTTAAAACAGTACCTTCACTAAAAGACAAACCACTAGATAGCTACATGCAAGTTATCATGATCTTTCTTTGGTTTGTCGGAGGAATTCTAATATTATCTGTATTAACAGGACGAGATATTAGAACCTTTTTAACAACTCTTGGAGCCCTTTCAGCGGTCTTACTTTTTGTCTTCAAAGACACCATTTTGGGCTTTGTAGCCAGTGTACAAATATCAGTAAACGATACCGTTCGAATTGGAGACTGGATTAGTATGCCCAATAATCATGCCGATGGTGATGTAATTTCCATCAGTCTTTCTACGGTTCAAGTTCAAAACTTTGACAAAACCATAACCTCTATCCCTACCTATAAATTGATTTCTGATCCGTTTATCAACTGGAGGGGAATGAGTGAATCAGCAGGCAGACGTATCAAACGTTCAATTTTAATTAAAATCAGCAGTATTCGGTTTTTATCTCCAGAAGAAATAAGCGAATTGGAAAAAATTGAACGTGTTGCGCCTTTTATTGCTCAACGAAAAGCTGAAATTGAAACGTCAAACCAAGAAAAAAAAGTAAATAAAAATCTTTTGATTAACGGGAGAAATTTTACCAACTTAGGACTATTTCGGCACTACACTGAAGCCTATTTAATGGAACATCCAATGGTAAACACCGACATGACCGTTATGTGTAGACAATTGGCTCCTACTGCTCAAGGCATTCCCTTAGAAGTTTATGTTTTTAGCAAGGATAAGGAATGGAAAAACTACGAACACATATCGGCAGATCTATTTGACCATTTATTATCAGCCACACCCTTTTTTAAATTGGAATGTTTTGAGCTATCGCCCATTTTACCTCAAATTAATTCATAAAAAAAAGCTGCTTGTACCAAGCAGCTTTTTTAATTTAAGCAGCAATCAATTATCTGCCTTGTCCATTCATGTAGGGTGCCCCCGCAGCTTGAAGTGTTGATTCAATTGCAGGAATTGTTTCATTACTCAACTGAGTAATTCTTCCCTTAATTTCATTCAACATTTTTTGTGCGATAGATAAACTTTGTTTGTGTACTCCTGTAGGCCCATACGTATTGCCCATTCCATTAAAGGCATTATACAAATAGCTTTGTAATGTCGCTGGATTTCGCTCTCCAATCGCCCCTTTTGAAGGACTTCCGGAAAGTTCCTGCTCTAATTGAGCCAGGGTATGCTCAACTTCCTCCAATTGCTTTTCAACAACCCCTGGTGCTATAGAAGTTCGGTCTAAAGCCGTTAAGAGCATTTTGTGTTTATTCTTAGAGGTAGTTAACTTGTCTTGTATTGCATTGAGGTCTTTCAACAAAGCGGTTAACGCAATTCGGAATTCCGAAAACGCACTGTACGAAGCCCCTTGCAGTACGCCTTTTCGAATAGGATTTACCTCAAAAGAAACGGGACCATCTAAAAGTTCTACATTACCCTCATGCTCTAAATATAAAGAAGCGGAGTATGTTCCCGGAACAACAAGTGTTCCTCCTCCATATCTGCGAGAATTCCCAGCTGAAGAGATGGCAAAAGGATTAAAATGATCCAATTTCCAAGCAATCCGATGGCTTCCCTTTGATGCTTTCTGGGTAACCTTATTTATGATATTCCCCTCAGCATCTTGGATACTCAACACCACTCGAGCAGGCTGTTCTATCAATTCAGCATCTAAGGTATCCCAACCGGCAAAGGGTACGTTTTTACCTGCCTTGTTAAGTTCTGTTTCTTGTTTTTCTCGGACTTGTTTTTGCGTAGAAAAGTCCCCCGTTAAATGATAGGTGAAAACAGCTCCATATTCTGGGTTTTTAGCAAAATAATAATCGGCACCTGTATTCCCTACATTACTTCTTGGCACAAACCATTTGGCCGGACGAGGAGTAAATAACGTTCCTTTTTTATTCAAATGATCCGATGTAAACGAACGCAATGCGCTATAGTCATCTAAAACAAAGAAACCTCTTCCAAACGAAGCCGCAACTAAATCATTTTCTCTTTTTTGAATGGTTAAATCGCGAAAGGATATGGTAGGCGTTCCCGGTAGTTTTTGCCAAGAATCACCTGCATTTAGAGATACATATACTCCAAATTCAGTGGCTAAGAATAACAATTCTTTTTTAATGTGATCTTGAACCAATCGCCATACCAAAGTGCGTTTGGGTAGCGTTGAACTTAGAGATACCCAAGTAGCCCCACGATCGGTACTTTTAAATAGATACGGGTTAAAATCACCTTCTTTGTGATTGTCTAAGGAAACATATACTGTATTGGCATCAAATAAGTCTGCTTTGATATCATTAATAAAACTACGTTCAGGAACACCCAGGCGGGTAACGGGTATTTTGGTCCAAGTAGAACCTCCATTATCCGTCACTTGAATAAAGCCATCATCAGTACCTGCATACAACAAGCCCTCTTGAACAGGGGATTCTGCTAAGGAAGTAATCGTGTTGTAATTGGACATTGCCCCAACATCCCAAGCGTTATCCCAACCCTGTTGGCGGCCCATGATGGGTAGGGTAATTCGCTCTTCATTTCGGGTTAAGTCTCCCGAAATTGGTGTCCAATCGTCTCCTCTATTTTCTGATTTCCACACCCGGTAGGAGGCAAAATACAATCGAG
Organism: Flavobacteriia bacterium; assembly: GCA_010031465.1. GTDB lineage: Bacteria > Bacteroidota > Bacteroidia > Flavobacteriales > Flavobacteriaceae > MS024-2A. The sequence continues at coordinate 2,929 of RGZR01000018.1, read as the reverse complement.
CAGGATCATGAGGACTTACCAATATGGGAGCGTCCCAATTAAATCGCTCATGAGGCTCTCCAGCTCTGGCTTGAGGTTGAACTGAAATTTGTTCTCCTGTAGTTAAATCTACACGATAAAGTCCTCCTTGTTGTGTTTCTGCATAAATAATATCATTGTACACTGGATCTGTAGCGGATTGGTGTCCATCTGCAAATAAGGTTTTGTACCAATGCTTGTTTGAAATTCCTTCGCTTTCGTCTGTTGCTGAAGGGCCTCCTGCTGAACCATTATCTTGAGTTCCTCCGAACATATGATAAAAAGGCTCCGCATTATTTACAGCTACTTTATAAAACTGAGTAAGGGGTAAATTTTTAAAATAACGCCAAGTTTCCGCTAAGTCAAAACTTTCGTAAATCCCAGCGTCTGTCCCGATCATTAAATAATCAGGGTCACTTTGTTTAAATGCAATGGCGTGATTGTCTGAATGTTTGTCATTTTCTTTTAATTGAACAAACGTTTTTCCTCCATCGTCAGAAGTCAGTACACGTACATTCATCAAATAAATTCGATCAAATTTATGGGGACTAGCATACAACTCTTGATAATAATGCGGCCCAGTTCCTCCAGAAACGGTATTTGACATTTTTTTCCACGAGGCGCCCTGATCTTCTGAGCGATAAACAGCCCCTGTAGTTCGTTCTAATTCAATAGCGGCATAAAGTACATCCGGCTGTTGTGGTGAAATCGTAATTCCAATTTTACCCATATTTGATTTAGGAAGACCTTGTGTTAGTTTAGTCCAAGTTTCGCCACCGTCCATTGAGCGATGAATCCCTGAACCGGGTCCACCTCCCATTAGCGCGGCTACCGTTCGGTGTCGATCCCAAGTTGCCGCATAGAGCACCTGAGGATTCCTCGGATCGATCATAATATCCGTCACTCCAGTCCATTGGTCATTCCCCAAAACTTTTTTCCAAGAGATTCCTCCGTCAGTTGTTTTGTATAGACCTCTTTCGTCTCCCTTGTTCCAAAGGGGGCCTTGAACAGCAACCCAAACAACATCAGGATTCTCTGGATGTATTATGATTTCAGAAATATGTTCTGAATTTTTTAATCCCATATTTTTCCACGTTTGGCCTCCGTCTTCACTTTTATAGATTCCATCGCCGTAACCAACATGACGGCCACCAACATTTTCTCCAGTACCTACCCAAACCGTTTCTGGTTGTGAGGGAGCTAGTGCAACACAGCCTGTAGAATAAGAAGGTTGGCTATCAAACAACGGATTCCATGTAGTTCCGGCGTTATCCGTTTTCCATACACCGCCTGAACCTACAGCTACATACCATTTATTTTCATCATGAGGATGAATAGCAATATCCGCAATTCGACCTGATAAAAACGCTGGACCTACATTCCGCAAGGTGAACGCGCTTAAATCAACTTCTTTAGCTGCGGTAGTCTCTACTTTCTTTTTTCTTTGTGCTTCCAGCACATTTGGGGAAAATAGAAATGCTGTCAACAAAATAGATAGATAAAAAATTTTCATAATTCTTGATTTATAGACACCAAAATACATTTTATTTTAACACTCTTAAGGGAAGTGGTTTATATTTTTTAGATATTGCATTTCCAAAAACACAACAGATATGGGATCTCTCAAAACAATTTTAGTTGCCCTTTTATCAATAAGTATCGCCTTCGCACAACCCAGCAAAAGCGGAAAAGACAAATTAAAACCTTTAGATTCATTAGTTAAAGATAAAACTCAAGAAGTAGGTATGATTACTACCTATTCGAAAGAGAATGAATTATGGTTTGAAATACCAGATTCACTTTTAGGAAAAGACTTGATTATGGTAACTCGATTTGTTCAACTTCCCTCAAATTATCAAGCTTATATTAATGCAGGGTCAAAAACGGCACAACAAATGATTCATTTTCAAAAGAAAGAAAATCAACTTTTAATCACGCAGCAAAGTGACGTGAATTTTGCAAATGAAAATGATCCTATTGCGTTGAGTGTAGCACAAAACAATTTTCCACCCATTTTAGCTGCATTTCCAATTAAAAATAGCGATCAAGATCGGTATTTAATTGATGTCAGTTCCTATTTCCAAAACGATTCCCCAGGATTTAATATCATTCAAAAAAGTATTAAAAAAGAATACGGAATTGGTGGGGTAGATTCCAAACGCAGCTTTATAGATCACGCCCATTCTTACCCTCGAAATACTGAAATACGACACACCCTTACTTTTATTGTAAACGACGCCCCGAGAAGCAATACAGCTAAGAGTATGAGTTTTCAAATTAACCATTCTTTGATTGCTCTTCCCGAAAAACCCATGCAGGTTCGCTATGCAGATCGTCGAGTGGGGTGGTTTACGTTTAAAAAATACGACTACAGCTCTGATGCATTAAAATCCGATGAAATTGAAATTATTCGTCGATGGAGATTGGAGCCTAAAGATGAAGCGGCTTATGCTCGAGGGGAATTGGTGGAGCCCATAAAACCTATTGTTTACTATTTAGACCCGGCCACTCCTTTAAAATGGAGACCCTATTTTAAACAGGGTATTGAAGATTGGGCAAGTGTTTTTGAAAAAGCAGGATTCAAAAACGCTATCCTTGCGAAAGATCCTCCCACTGCAGAAGAAGATCCTGAATTTAGCCCGGAAGATGTTCGCTATTCTACTGTACGTTATGTGGCTTCCACTACAAGAAATGCAACAGGACCCAGTGTTTCGGACCCCAGAACAGGGGAAATAATTGAAAGTGATATCATTTGGTATCACAATCATTTGCGTTCCTACCGCAACCGATATCTTTTAGAAACAGGAGCAGCAAATCCAAAAGCAAGAACATTGAATACTCCTGATGAAGAAATTGGAGAAATGATGCGGCGGGTAATTTCCCATGAAATAGGACATGCCCTTGGATTACC
>RGZR01000170.1 GCA_010031465.1 Flavobacteriia bacterium | reverse complement strand
AATCATAAAGGGCTTTACCGCCCTTAAAGCTACCCGTAAACCCAACTCCTTTTACTAAAGGATGTGAAACCAATTGAGATCCAACAGCATGGGATTGACCGCCAAGATGTGAAAATACGCCCTTAGGCAGATTGCTTGTTTCAATCACTTTTGCAATGGCCTGGGCAACTAACTCACTAGTTCCTGCATGAAATGGATGTGCTTTAACCAGTACTGGACATCCTGCGGCTAAGGCGGATATAGTATCCCCTCCAGCAGTTGAAAAAGCCAACGGAAAATTACTTGCTCCAAAAACTACCACGGGACCTATAGGCTGAAGCATCTTTCTAAGGTCGGGTCCCGAAGTGTGAAGGGTGGGCTGTACGAAGGAACCTTCTTGAAGCAATTCTACAAATCGTTCAATTTGATCTAAAGTACGCTGCATTTCCCCCTTTGCTCTTCCCTCTGGCAAACCCGATTCGCTTTGATAGATTTCTATAATTTCGGTACTATTCGCCTCTAATTCAGCTTTGATTGCAGACAAGAAGTTTGCTTTTTTGAGCGAAGACCATTGGGCCATTTCCGGGGCACAATGAGCTGCCTCTTCTACTGCACTTTCAATTTGTGACTGAGTAGCCTCTTGAAATACAGTAGGTAATGGGATGTTGCTTTTCGGGTCAACAGTTTGAAAGGTGACGGGGTGTTCCGTAGATTCCCATCGTCCAGCAATTAAATTTTTTCCTGTCATTATAGGTATTTTTTATAATCCAAATTGGTGGGCCGAGTAGCCAAACTGTCCCTTATTATTTTTTCCACATGCGCATGCGCCACACCGGTTAAAGACAAGCGTGGTTTTCGGACATAACCAGTGCCCATTCCCGTTGCTATTTCACACATTTTAATGTTTTGAACTAATTGAGGGGAAATGTCAAGTTCCAATAAGGGTAAAAACCAGCGAAATAACGTTCGGGCTTTTTCCCATTCACCTGCTTTGCAATAGGTATATATAGCAACAGTCTCAACAGGAAACGCATCAACCAAACCGGCTACCCAACCGTTAGCTCCCATTAATAAACATTCCATAGCAATAGTATCCACACCGCACAAGAGGCTAAAGCGATCGCCGAAACGATTAATCATACGGGTAATGTTTGTCACATCACGTGTTGATTCTTTTACGGCATTTATATTGTCGTATTTTGAAAGTGCATCAAACATGTCTAAGGTAACTTCAATTTTATAATCTACTGGATTATTGTAAATCATGATAGGTAAAGAAACAGCCTCAGCAACCGAAACAAAATAGGCTACTGTTTCATCGTCAGTTGCCTTATAGCGCATCGGAGGCAAAAGCATTAAGCCATTTGCTCCTCGCGATTCTGCCTGTTGGGCAAGCCGAACAGCTTCAGTTGTTGATTGTTCAGCAATATTTACAATCACAGGAATTTTCCCGGCCACCTGTTGGAGTGTGGCTTCTAAAAGAAGGTTTTTTTCGGATTCCGTTAAGGTACTCGCCTCTCCTAAGGTGCCCCCAAGAATGATTCCATGGACTCCTGCTTTTTGCTGTTCGTTAAGGTTGTTGAGAAAGGCCTCTAGTGCTAAATCACCACTTCGGTCAAATTGAGTAGTAATAGCAGGCATAACCCCTTCCCATTTAAAATTTTTCATTTATATGACTTTAGAATCTGCCTTAAATATAAGTTTTAAAAAAGATTTTTACCTTCCCTTTGAAAACATCCTTTGTCCTATGTCTCAAACTTATTTTTTTCAAAGCCCCTTGGGAACTTTAGAAATTCAGGCCGCCCAAAATGAACTCCATTCGGTTCAGTTTTCAGCTAAAACAATGCCTCA
>RGZR01000169.1 GCA_010031465.1 Flavobacteriia bacterium | reverse complement strand
TCTTTGCCAGCAGCATGAAGTTTAATAAAGTGATCAAAGTCAGTTGCAAGATTGATAATATTATCACACATGTAGTCTGGCATCAAACGACCGCCATCATACTTGAGATACATTTTTGCACCGTCGCATGACTTCATATCTTTTGTTTCATAAAAGCCATAGCAAGCATCAATTGTATCTTGTTGATTGGCTTTAACATATGCAATCAATCGCTTCAATGCACTGGTCACCCTTCCTTTGTTTTCCATCACCGCCTTATTCATTTCGATAAAAGCATAAGCGATTCTAGGTCGATGATACATGGTCAAAACGCTATTGGGACAAAACCCCAGCGTCTCTTCATAAAACGTAATGAGCGCATTCAATTCCTGATCCTCCGCCTGAGCAACAGGATCGACTAAAGGCATTTTCATATTTGATTCATTTTAATCGGTGATAGGTATGCACCATATACACCACAGATATTAGGGGTATAAAAAAGTTTACCAACGGAATTAAAGTCAGCAGGGTCAAAATAAATCCCCCTCCATATACCTCCATTTTATAAGACCCAATTAAATCCCTAGCCCGATCCTTTCCTAAATGATATCCCGCTGCTGCCTCAAAAAATTCTCTACCAATGAGATAACTGTTGAGTATAATCGACACCAAAAAACCAATTCCAAAGGCATAGAGGGGTAATACCAATATGTTCAATACCAAAGCTTTGATGGTAAACCGTATATCGTGAATAAAATCAGGCCAAAATCCAGGTGCTTTTTCGCGCATTTCATTGGGATATTCCGCTTGCTCTACCCTATGAATGATATTCTCTACGAAAATACCGACAAATAAAGCCGAAAAAGCTGGCAACATAAACCATCCTGCAATGCCAGTGGCAGCACCTATGGCGATATTTACCAAACTATCAATGGTAGTTTGCTTAATTTCAATTAATTGATCAGCCCAAGTAGATATACCATATATCATTAAGACAATAATCGCTATTCCAAATAAAGCCGAGCCTACGATATATCCGCCCAATCCAGCCTTACCAATGCTGTTGAAAGATTTTAATACTTTATTAACCATTTATTTTTCTTTTAAAAAGTCTATGATTCTGCGGTAAATTTCTGGAGATTTTTGGCTGTGTCCCAATCCTCTCGTCCAAACCAATTCTGCATTTTTCCAATATTGAGCAATCAATCTCGCCTCCTCTTCAGGAATCACCTCATCCAATTGGTCGTGCAAAATCAACCCACTCGGCATTTCCTCTTTAATATAGTCTAGAGCAGTAAAATCTCTGTAAGGCTTTCCAAATTCCCCTTCAAAAGCCAGTTCAAATGATTGAAAGGAATGTGCTCCCAAATGTACCAATCTCCTAAAATAGTCAAAAAGAGATTCCAAACCAGCAGGGGTGGCTTTTACTACCGCTTTTTTAGCAGATTTTGAAATCGTTTTACTAGCAACCAAAATCGCCATTCCTCCTGCAGAATGTCCCACTACTGCAAACGGCTCTACCTGTGGAACCAACTCCTCCAACCAACGTCCATATTCGAGTACGGTAAATTTTTCACCAGTAGATTTACCATGTGCAGGGGCATCAATGGCTATAGGGGCATAACCCTCCTTCACCAGTTGAATGGCCAAATCATGCCAACGAGAAGCATTGCTTTCCCACCCGTGTAATAACAAAATTTTAGGTCCCTGTCCTCCCCAATCGTAAAAGGCCACCTGATGCCCATCATTCAAAGTAAAATCACCTTGGCGAAAATCATTTTGAAACCCTTCGGGAAAAGAAAACGCCTTAGCGGTTCGTGGGATGGTAAACCATCCCATTAACAAATGGCCAACTTGCTCAGGTCTTATTCGTACCCAAAATTCCAACCCCCAACTGAAAGCGCGAAACATTATTTTTTTCAACTTCACTGCTTTTTTCA
>RGZR01000168.1 GCA_010031465.1 Flavobacteriia bacterium | reverse complement strand
TGCATGGGGTAAACCTGTTGCGAATGGTGATGTGGTTGAACTCTATGGTTTAAAATCAAACCGTGATAATCGTGCTCCCTTGAGTGGTGGAGTTGTTGTGGATGCACTTCAAACCTATGACCAGCTAGGGAATCCTGCCGTTTCCATGCAAATGGATTCACGTGGGGCGCGAATTTGGGAAAGCATGACCGGTAAAGCCTTTAAAGAAGCCAGCAATATTGCTATCGTTTTAGATAATATTGTTTATTCAGCTCCTGGAGTTTCAAATGGTGCAATTGCAGGGGGTAGATCAGAAATTACAGGCAGTTTTACTTTAAATGAAGCTATTGACTTAGCTAATGTGCTACGAGCAGGAAAATTACCAGCCTCTGCGGAAATTATTCAATCGGAAATTGTTGGCCCTTCCTTAGGAAAAGAAGCCATTCAATCGGGGGTTTATTCTTTTGTGATTGCCTTGATTTTTGTATTGCTGTGGATGATTTTCTATTACGGTGGAGCTGGACTTTTTGCAGATATTGCCCTTCTTTTAAATATTCTATTAATTTTTGGAATACTGGCCGGACTAGGGGCAGTGTTAACACTTCCAGGAATTGCGGGGATTGTATTGACCATTGGTATGTCGGTTGATGCAAATGTGTTAATATTTGAACGTATTCGAGAAGAATTAACTAAAGGAAAGGGACTAAAGAAGGCAATTGCTGATGGATTTAGCAATGCGTTATCCTCGATTCTTGATGCTAATATCACTACAGGTTTAACTGCTTTAATCTTATTTATTTTTGGAACAGGTCCGATTAAAGGATTTGCTACTACCTTACTCATCGGTATCGGTACGTCTTTATTTACGGCAATATTTATTACCCGTATCCTGGTTGACGGAAGAAGTGCTAATGGTAAATCGTTAAGCTTTTCAACTCCACCAACAAAAGGATTACTTTCCAATATTAACCTCTCTTTCCTTCAAAAACGAAAAATTGCCTATGGGATATCTTCTGTTTTGTTGTTGGTGAGTATTATATCGTTGACTTTTCAGGGTTTAAATCAAGGAGTAGACTTTGTGGGAGGACGTTCTTATACGGTTCGATTTGAAAACCCTATAAGTCCAAGTGAAATTAACTCTGTTTTAAACACCACTTTTGGAAGTGCAGAGGTGAAGACCTATGGAGAAGAGAATCAATTGAAAATAACGACTAAATACAAAGTAGACGAAGAGGGATTACAAGTAGATCAGGAAATCCAAAACAAACTTTTCGATGCTTTACAAGCTTACCTTCCCGATGGATTAGATTATGACAATTTCGTTAATGGGAGTAGCGAAAAAACAATTGGTATTATGTCTTCAATTAAAGTAGGGCCTACCATTGCGGATGATATTAAGAAAAATTCATTTTTAGCGGTTATCGGATCGTTAATCGTGGTGTTTTTATACATCTTATTGCGTTTTCAAAAATGGCAATTCTCATTGGGTGCAGTCGCTGCTGTATTCCATGACGTGGTAATTGTATTGGGAATATTTTCCCTAACCTACACGTTTATGCCCTTTAATATGGAAATCAATCAAGCTTTTATAGCGGCTATATTAACGGTAATTGGTTATTCATTAAACGATACTGTTGTTGTATTTGACCGAATTAGAGAATTTACAAACGAACATACCAAATGGGAATTTAATGATGTTGTGAATTCAGCTTTAAATAGTACTCTTAGCAGAACCTTAAATACATCTTTAACAACGCTTATCGTGTTGTTAGCCATCTTTATTTTTGGTGGAGAATCAATACGAGGGTTTATGTTTGCATTAATTGTGGGAGTTATAGTGGGAACATATTCATCAGTATTTATTGCTACCCCCATTATGTTTGACACACAAAAAAATAAAACCAATGCCAAAGAATAGTACAAGGAATATTCCTATACTAAAAAGCCGAATCAATTGATTCGG
>RGZR01000167.1 GCA_010031465.1 Flavobacteriia bacterium | reverse complement strand
TAACCGAAGAAGATAAAAGAGCGATTCTAGGAGGCAATCTAAGCAACTTGTTAAATATTGCTTAAGGTAAAGTAATAAGCCCCACCCTTTTTTGGGTGGGGCTTTTTTTATGATGGTTAAATCAACAGGAAAAATATTTAATCTTGGAGGGCTTGAAGTTAGAAGGCTCTTGCCCAGAAAGAAATTTGATTCGATTGGTCCCTTTATATTTTTTGACCATATGGGTCCAGGACTCATTGAACCGCAAACACCCATTAACATACGTCCCCATCCGCATATAGGCCTTGCTACATTAACTTATCTTTTTGATGGTGAGCTCACTCATGAGGACTCCCTTAAAAATTTTATTACTCTACTCCCTGGGGGAACCAATCTCATGGTTTCTGGTTCAGGCATAGTTCACTCAGAGAGGACTAAGAGCGATACTGGATTTACGATTAATGGACTTCAGTTTTGGATCGGTCAGCCTATAGAAATGCAAAATGAGTTGGGTCGTTTTAGTCATTGGCCAGAGATCCCTCGTTTTGATATAGATGGGGTAAATGCTGAACTCATTTTTGGGAGTTATAAAAATTATCATGCGGATCAATTTAATGATGCCTTTGTGCTCTCTCTCTTTTTTAGCAATCAAGAAATACTTAATTTGGAATTTGACGATGAAAATGAAATTGCGTTTTATTCGGTGTCAGGAAATTGCAAAGTGAATGAGAGCTCTATTTCTTCCAATGAGCTTACTGAATCAAATTCAAAATCTATAAATATCGTTGCAGAAAATAATTCAAGATTGATTATTTTTGGCGGGAAGCCTCTTGGTTACCAACCATACCTTAAATGGAATTTTGCCAGCCATGACCCTCAAAAAATTGAAGAGGCAGCGGATAGGTGGCGCAATCAACAATTTCCTAAAATTGAAAATGACCCTGAATACATACCCCTGCCGGAAAATTTTTATGAAACTTAAATTTAAACCTATCCTTGGACTCATTTTTTTTCATCTTTCCTTCGCTTATGGACAAGCCCCTGAGCGCTTTGACGTCTCTCCTGCATGGGAGGACCTCACCTCGGACTGGAATATGATTTATCCTGGAGACGACACCCAATGCATCTATCAGGATCCCTATGCTTTTTTTGTTAAGCCTGATAATCCTGAAAAGGTAGTCATCTCTTTTCCAGGCGGGGGGACTTGCTGGTCTGGATTAACCTGCAGTAATGAGCCAACCGGTAGACTGGATATGGGCCCGAAAACTGTCACGGTAGATGATACACCGATCAATGCAGGCATATTCCTTGACGATCCAAAAAACCCATTTTATGAATACTCTCATTTGCATGTAGGTTACTGTACCGGGGATATGCATGTCGGTGATGGGACGCTTAGCAATGATTCCCCCCTTCCAGAAAACCAATATTCTGAGTTTCTTTATTTTAATGGCTATAACAATGCGATGAGCGCTATCGATTGGTTATTCCAAAATAATGATCAAATTAAAACGCTTGTAATCAGTGGGTCCACGTCTGGAAGTTACGGCACACCCTTTTATGTGCACCTCATCAAAGAAAGATTCCCAGAGCTAGAGATTTTTCATTTAGGTGATGGGATTGGAGCAATTCAAATTCCCGAACATACAAGAGAATGGTTATCAGTATGGAACGCTGAGCAAGTCTTCCTCAATTATCCCGAATTTTTTAATCAGTTACCCAATAATTATCATCTTAATGACATCATGGTGGCTGCCGGTAGAGCCAATCCAGAATTAACTTTTACGCAAATTATCTCGAGTCATGATCGGGTCTTTGCCGAGATGGCAAGTTATCTGGGTAGAGAAGAGCCTGTAAATGACATCATCCTAGACGGACAAACATACTTAAAAAGCAATCTAGAAAATTTAGATACTTTTACTTTGGGGGGTGACAGTCATGTGAATGCCCTTGGCTACTACTTTTCATTGA
>RGZR01000166.1 GCA_010031465.1 Flavobacteriia bacterium | reverse complement strand
GTTCTGTCCCAGTTCCGGCTGCCCCCAGACAATGAGATATTCCCAATGAACTTGTCGATATCAAAGGAGTGTGAGCTTGAATTTCTGGAGATATTTTCCTTATTCCGCATCAAGGAAGTTACGACGGTTACTTGTAATTCTCTGTTTTTTCCTAATAATCCCTGCTTTGAGCTAGCTATAAAATCAATATTAGTCTCGAGCTCATAGACAGACTTATGGACTTCCAAAGAATTGTTAAGTTTATAGAACTTGTTAATTGCGTTAGCTTCGTGTTCGCGGCTATTAATAATCGCTCCATCAAATTTTATGGCCGATATTTTCTTTTTTAATTCGCTCTCATTAATTTGTAGCCAATGAGGTGCACTGGCTAGTTTATGAGATACGTTTAGCGCAATAAATAGATCTGAGACGTTAGTGCCCCGACATTTGTTAGACGAAAGGGTTTCCAAGTCATCTGTGAATAAAAATTCTATTTCAATTGAGAAAATTTTATTTTGAATTTGTTCACTGATAACATTGAAATTTAAGATTTTTGCATCAGAAATAGAGCGTACTTGATCTAATACCAATTTCCCATTTTCAACAAGGGATATGCTCTTTAGGCTTTGAGTATTTTGGATCAAAACTTGGTTAAATGCATCTTCGATTGCTCGATTTCTAAATGTGTTTTTACTAATGTCTGAGGTAATTGGTGCAATCCCAACAACCTTTAAACGCTTTAGATCGTTGGCTATAGCAGTCTCTGGATCTCCCAAAAGTGCGAGCAAAGTTGAAATTAACATTATTGATCTCTTTTTACTGTGCGTGCGCCAACAATTAGGCCTCGAAGTGCAGATGCCAATTTGTCTGACGTCAACACTGCTTCGCCAATTGTGGTTTCACCTTGGATTTGGATACCGTGTATTTGTTCCGTGAGACTGCGATATGCATCTAATTTTGCGGCACGCATAGCCATCAAACGGCGCTGATTTATATTTTTTGATGGCTGGATTGAAACTGACGAAAAGCCGATTGCTGTGATGCTCGGGACATAAAATTCGGAGGTTTCCGCAGATCTTCGTTCATCCAATAGCGTGGATGTGCTTATAATTGCGGTGCCTGCCACGTCTCTGGATTTGGATGTTGGCATCAGTGACGGTATGTGAAGGTTAGTTGGACCCGAACATGCTCCTAGCCAGAAAGCTAAGGCGCATGCGGCAACTGATTTTGGGATATCACACATACAAAAATCCTATCATGTTATTTTCACAGAAATGGCTGCAATTTTTGTGCCATTCGTTGATGTTTACAAGGGAACCACATGTGTTTGTAATGTTTTCAATTTGATTTTAGGCACTTGGTATATTTTGTGCTTTTGATATTTTAGATAAAATAATGGAAGTGAGAAAAATCAATAAAGTGATTTCTTATCAGATATTTAGAAATTCATTTTTTTGACATTGCAACTGGGAAACCTGAATGGATCGGTCTAGTATCTTGGGCTTGAATAAGCTAGCTCCAAAATTTTCTAACACATTTTTACCATTCGGTATCATTGCCTTGGTGGCAATGCTGGTGTTGCCGTTGCCAGTTGCTCTGCTCGACACGTTCTTTGTTTTAAACATTACCCTCTCGCTCCTTATATTGATGGTCGCGCTTCATACGAGACGACCTTTAGATTTTTCCTCTTTTCCCAACTTACTGTTGATCGCAACTGTATTGAGACTTGGCCTTAATGTTGCATCCACCAGAATTGTACTCAAGGACGGCCACACCGGTAGTGGAGCAGCTGGGCATGTAATTGAAGCGTTTGGTGATTTTATTGTTTCAGGGAATTATACAGTCGGGCTATTTGTGTTTTCGATCCTAGTTATTATTAATCTGGTGGTAATCACAAAAGGTGCTGGTAGGGTTTCGGAGGTTTCAGCGCGATTTACACTAGATGCTTTGCCTGGAAAACAGATGGCGATCGATGCGGACATGAATGCTGGTATCATCAC
>RGZR01000165.1 GCA_010031465.1 Flavobacteriia bacterium | reverse complement strand
ACCCAGTGGTTTCTAATTTGCTTTAGTGCATATAAAAGCATCATATGATATGACCATCCTTGAGCATAATGATGCGATCACACTTATCAGCGATATCTTGGTTGTGGGTCACTACGAGCAATGTTTTATTTATACGGTGCTTTTGCAATAAGGACATGACATTGATGCCATTTTTTTCATCAAGTGCACCAGTGGGTTCATCTGCAAGAATAAGAGAAGGGTTATTAATTAGTGCCCTAGCAATGGCTACACGTTGTTGTTCACCTCCTGATAACTGAGCAGGTTTCTTTTTTAAAAGATGAATAATCCCCAGGGAGGTTACCAATTCATCAAGATGTGCATGATCGTGCATCGATGTATATTGCCAAGGTAATTTGATGTTTTCATAAATAGATAATCGATAGTTATACAAAAACATAAACAACAACGAGAAGGTTAACATAATCAAAATGGAATACCCAAAAACAATCCAAAGCGATTGCTGATCACTTTGCTGTAAAGCATATTCGGAACGTAAGGATTGTAATTTTTCAAATCGTTCTTCATCTACACGATTCCCCTTGGCAATAATCAATTCCCCCGCACTCACCCCTCCTCTTGATAAAGAAATACCCTGAATCGCCTCTTGGAATGCGGAGTCGGTGAAAACTTGATCTAGGCTGATATTGGGTGTGATTAATTCAAAAAACACATCTTGAAAAGATTCTAAATAGGGAGCATAACCCGCTTGATTAACTCGTGTGGCTATAAAATCAAAAAGCGATTCTGGCCGAAATAAAGAATCAATAAGGACTTGGGTTTCTGTTCGGTCTTGAATTAAAAACACCAAATCATTCCCTTGATGTGGGTAGCTTGGAGATAAAACACCATACCGATATATCCGTTGCAAAAGAAGATCCCCAAACTCGAATAGACTATCGCGTTGGCTTTGATCTTCAGGCAGTGACATGGTGTTTTCAAAAGCTTTTGCATACCGAACCTGCACACTGTCCTTGACCGATAAATCAATACGTAAATAGGGTGATACAGAATTTAAAACCGCCTCTTGGTCTTCATTTATTTCGGCTTGACTTTTCTGAATTGAAAAATCAAAAGGAGCATAGTAGTCGGGGTATTGCCATACTTTTCCTTTACTGAATTCAAATTTAAATTGACCGCCTCTTGGAAAAAGATACAAAATCACCAATGAAGCACTCAAAATTAAAAGTGCTTTATAGATTTTACTTCGATATTGCATGAAATTAGTTAAAAGTCTATTCACCTAATTGATTTATTCAAAACTACACAATCTCTTCTTCTTTCCAATTTTTCAAACTAGATCAAATTTCACCGCGTAAAATTACCTATTTTTGTTAGGTACACTTTAACGCCTAAAAGCGCGTAACCTAAATTTTGAACTACGGCATTTGTCATTTAAGCATCGTTCCGATGCGAAAAGAAAATAACCATCGAAGTGAACTTGTTTCACAACTTCTGTATGGCGATTGTTTTACCATAATTTCTCAGAAAAAAGAGTGGATCCAAATTACTACCCTTGCAGATGAATATACAGGGTGGATTGACAACAAGCAATACCAAACCCTTTCCCCCGAGCAGGCAAAAGACATTACTTTTACTTCATCAAAATTCAGCAGTCAACTTATCGATTATATTGAAACTGAAAATAAATTCTTATCAACCCTTGTACTTGGGAGTAACGTAGCTGCGGCTTCGTTTTTTAAACACCAATTTGAAGGGTCCTTTATTAGTAAAAAAGGGGCTAAAAAAGATTTGATTCAAACGGCTTCACTGTATTTAAATGCCCCTTATTTATGGGGAGGAAAAACACCGCTAGGAATTGATTGTTCCGGATTAACTCAAATGACATATAGACTTCATGGCTTAGTACTTCCTAGAGATGCAGCGCAACAAGCACAGATTGGGGAAACCTTAAGTTTTATTGATGAGAGTGAAGCTGGAGATTTGGCCTTTTTTGATAAT
>RGZR01000164.1 GCA_010031465.1 Flavobacteriia bacterium | reverse complement strand
GATAATGTCCGTCAATTCCATATTGGATAGTGTGCCTGTCCCGAAGGTGTCCACCATTATAGAGGTTGGTTTGGCTACCCCAATTGCATAAGACAGCTGGACTAAACATCGACTTGCCAATCCATTAGCGACAATATTTTTAGCGACATATCTTGCCGCATATGCTGCTGAACGATCCACTTTTGAAGGATCTTTTCCAGAAAATGCTCCGCCTCCATGGGGCGCTGCTCCACCGTAAGTATCAACAATGATTTTCCTTCCCGTAAGCCCACAATCACCTTGGGGTCCGCCGATAACAAACTTTCCGGTCGGATTAATTAAAAATTTAGTGTGGTCATGTTTAATCTCATCAGGAAGTGTTGGTTTGATAATTTCCTCAACCACAGCTTCATGAATTTCTTTTTGACTAATCTCAGGATCATGTTGAGTTGAAAGGACAATCGTATCGATTGCCACAGGCTTGTTATCAACATACTTTAGCGTTACTTGGGATTTAGCATCAGGCCTGAGCCAGGGTAACTTTTTAGATTTTCTGACTTCCGCTTGCTTTTGAACAAGGCGATGCGCTAACCAAATGGGTAGAGGCATTAAACTAGGTGTCTCATCACAGGCATAACCAAACATCAGTCCCTGATCCCCAGCACCTTGATTTAACGGATCATCATTGGCGTGATCCACACCTTGAGCTATATCGGGAGATTGCTCATCATAAGCAACCAGAACAGAGCAGCCATTGTAATCAATCCCTTTAGCTGGATCATCATATCCAATATCTTTAATCACTCCACGGGCAACTTTAATGTAGTCTACTTTTGCGTTGGTTGTGATTTCTCCCGCCAAAAGAACGAGACCTGTATTTGTCAAAGTCTCGGCAGCTACCCGAGCCTTTGGATCTTGATCTAAAATGGCATCTAAAATGGCATCCGAAATTTGATCGGCAACCTTGTCTGGATGGCCTTCTGATACAGATTCAGAGGTAAATAAAAATTCATTCATAATTTTTTTTATTGTTAAGATTCGCGCTAGAATACCAGATAAGAAGAGATAATTAAATACCTATGATCGTCATACTAAAACTGCTATTTTCATTACCACTTTTGATCATCCACTTACTCGGCTGTTTTTTAGGCATGATGATGTATTTTTTCGATGCCAAATTTCGAGAAAGGGTCTCTAAAAATATTAAAGAAGCAAAAATTGTAAGTGGAAAAATTGAAACCAAAAATTTAATTGTCAAAAATTCTATGCACATCGGTATGGCGCTTATGGAAACTTTTACCATTTGGTTTGCTTCTTCAACAAAAATTAAAAAATTAGTTAAAAAAACCATCAACTGGGATTTAATCGAGCAGCAAAAGTCAAAAGGTCGAGGAATTATTTTTTTAACGCCACACATGGGATCATTCGAAATCACCGCCCAATATTATGGTATTGATCATCCGATTAAGGTCATGTTTAAGCCTAGCAAAAGAGAATGGATTAATAATCTTATGTTTTATGGGAGAAATAAGAATCATGTATCGCCGGTGAATATTGAAATGAGCGGCATGAAACAAATTTTAAAATCACTTAAAAATGGAGAGGCCGTTGGGATCCTCCCCGATCAGGTTCCTCCCGAAGGACATGGGGCCTGGTCAAAGTTTTTTAATCAACGAGTGTATTCAATGACATTAATTGAAAAGTTACATAAACTAACCCAGGCGCCTATTATATTCGCCTTAGGTCGTAGGAAAAAAATAGGGGCGGGATTCGAAATTGAACTCTTTAGTTATGAAGACGAAGTCACCGTTCAATCAATAGACCAATTTATTGAGAAAATCGTAAGGACCGCTCCTGAACAATATTTATGGAATTACAGAAGGTATAAGTTACCGAAATCATGAAATTATCATTTACTAAAATGCAGGCGATTGGTAATGACTTTATCATCATTAATCAAATTGAGACATCCTATAACCTCAGCGCAAAGGTGATTCAAAAA
>RGZR01000163.1 GCA_010031465.1 Flavobacteriia bacterium | reverse complement strand
GCTTCAATGATCTTAGCGTAATTATGAATCTCGTTGGCAAAATTATCAAACACACTGTCTTTGAATTCGTACAGGGTGAATTTCACATTGTTTTTTGTTAATGCATTTTTAATAACTGCTATGTTATTTTTCATCTTTCGATCAAGATACTCATCATCAGAATCGCTATAAACAATATGAATTTCAGAATCGAATTTCTTGGCTACGTTAATACCCCAGTCAAGTTTTTGACGCGATTCAATGGTTAAATCAAAGGGCATTACAATTTTTTGATATCCGTTTTTACCGATATCACTACTCTTAACCACTACTACCGGTACCTCCGCATATTGAATCGTTCTTGAGGCATTGGAACCAACAATTTGTTCCAAACCAGAAGCACCATGACTTCCCATTATGATAGAATCATAACCTTCGTTGTTCGCGATTTCAGCAATGGCTTTGTATACTTTGCCGGTTTCTACACGTGTGGTAACTTTAACACCAAATTGGTCAGAAACTTCTTTCGCCCGAACCTCCAATTTTGTAGAAATGGCATCCTTCATAATTGCGGATTGTCCTTTCGAGAAGATTCCACCCAAAAAACTTTCTTCGATTACATAAACCAAAGTAATTTCATTGCCATAGGCTTTTGCTACGCTACCGGCGTGGTTCACTGCACAACGTGCCACATCTGAAAAGTCTGTTGGGACTAAGATTTGGTTATTGGTTTTTCTTTCCTTCATAATTTTTGGTTCAAAAATACAATCAAATAAGCCTTAATGCTATGATTTTTATCACAGATAAGAGCATTAGTTTTTAATGAGTTTTGTGGTTGTATAATTCCCTTGGGAATCGCTAACTGTAAGAATATAGGTTTGAGGGGTCAAATGGCTCAGGTTGATTTTGGCCTCAGGTTCAACATTTTTTTGCCAAACGATTTGTCCTAAGGTGTTCCGAATTTCAACCTTTAAGGGGCTCACGTTGTGGAGGCTTAATTCCTCTTGTATAGGGTTTGGTGAAGGTTGAATTTGCAAGGATTTCAATTCGGAAATATTGGCATTCTCACAATTAACATAAACGGTTTTACATACCCAAGTATCGCATTTCAAACATTCATTATTAGCCCAAAAGCAGACGTTGTAATAACCGTTTTTTTCAAATTTATAATCGTGAACACGGCCAGTTTCTTGATAAATAACCGTGTTTTCACGAACTATTTTCATTTTTTGAGTGATACACGAGTCTTCAAAATTGGTAGCACTGAAAATATACTTCAAACAATTTTGATCGTTCCCTGCATAACCGCGGTATTCAAAATTGAATCGGCTCCAATCACATTTTTTAGATTCAAAACAACCAATTTCAACCCACTTATATAGGGTGGTATCACAGCCGGTACAGGTGTTTTTATAACGGAAACCATATTTATATGTTCCATTTTGTGTGAAGCGATGATCAAATATTCTACCAGAATACCATTTGCCATCGAAATAATATTCTGTTATAACACATGAGTCATTGATATAATTGGCTTCAAAAATCACCTTTCCGCAAATATCCTTGCTAATGGAATGGCCTATTCCAATGTTTTTCCAATCACATTTTTTTGTTTCAAAACAACCGATTTCCACCCATTTGTATAGTGTAGTATCACAACCGGTGCAGGTGTTTTTATATCGGAATCCGTATTTATACGTTCCATTTTGTGTGAAACGATGGTCGAAAATTCTTCCCGAATACCACTTGCCATCAAAATAATATTCGGTTTGGATGCAACTATCTCGCATGGCATTTGCCTCAAAAATCACTTTCCCGCAAATATCTTTACTTACAGAATGACCAATTCCAACATTGCTCCATTCACATTTTTTTGTGTTGGGTAGGCAGTTGTTAACAATAACGGTGCACATAGATGTATCGCATCCCGTGCATGAGCTTTTAAGTTTTAAGCAAACTTCGAAGGAGTCTTTCTTCTCAAAAGAAACGGTAACGTAACGATCGTTATACGTTTTGCCATTGATATTCCATGTATAGCTCATACAAGAATCGTCGTAATAAG
>RGZR01000162.1 GCA_010031465.1 Flavobacteriia bacterium | reverse complement strand
CCTCATCTAGCACATAAACGCCGTCAGCGTCAAATCCTTTTCGGAAGCTTTTTGCTATTATTAGGAGTGCTTTTGTTGGTGGCGTTTACCTCCTACTTGTTTCACTGGAAAGCCGATCAAAGCACGCTAGGGCAATGGGGTGATGACCAAGTCGCTACTGAAAATATGGTACGTAAGCTGGGGGCTTGGATTAGCCATCAAATGATTGCCCAAGGTGTCGGTATCAGTGCATACATCATGGCACTGCTTATAAGCTATACGGGCTTGGCCCTGTTTTTTAATCGCTTTAAAACACGGCTGATTGAACAGTGGGCCTGGGGCATGGTCTATATGCTGTGGTTAAGTTTGGCTTTTGGTTTTTTTGCAACGCAAAGCGCAGTATTCAGTGGTACACTGGGCTTTGAGCTTTTTAACAGCTTAGACATCTATATTGGTCAATGGGGCATACTGTCGCTTTTGCTTTTTGTGCTGTTATGCGTTTTGGTATTACAATGGAAAATAACCCCGGAAGCGGTTTACCAACGCTTTAAATCCGCTTCAGCCGATGAAATTCCAACTATGGATGAAAGCGTTGAAGAAAACTCCTCAACCGAAGTACCGCTGAGCACGACCCCAACTGAAGATGAAATTACTTTGGATGAAGAAACACCGGAAGAGGACGTTTTAACGGTAACGCCGTCTTTGGAAAACACTCCCTCACAAGACGACATTGCCATCGAAGTGAATACCGCCGAAAAAGAAGAAAGCTTGGACAGTAATCTCGCCCAAGAACTGGTCGAAAAACATGGCTTTTTTGACCCCAAACTCGAACTGAGTAAATACCGCTTCCCTACCCTAGACTTGCTGAAAGATTATGGCGAAGGAAGCATCACCATCAACCAAGATGAGCTCGAACAAAACAAAACCAAAATCGTCAATACCCTTAAAAATTACGATTAACCCTTC
Organism: Flavobacteriia bacterium; assembly: GCA_010031465.1. GTDB lineage: Bacteria > Bacteroidota > Bacteroidia > Flavobacteriales > Flavobacteriaceae > MS024-2A. The sequence goes on along the minus strand of RGZR01000162.1, from coordinate 1,125 downwards.
GCAGTTAGCTTAGAATATTGATAGATACATAATGTAAAAAGATATACAATCAACGATGGTTGTAGTATTACAAAAAGAACTATATTAAGTTCTTCGTAAGAATACCCTAATTTATCGGCGTAAAATTGAATACAATCACAACACCATAGGAATAATCCGTTGGTGTTTTTTTGTTTAAATAACACACCAAATAACTCAGATGATGAGGATAATTTATTGATTAGGTAATAATGTGCACTATGTTCCATATTTGATGAACATTTTGAAATAGTGTAATAAATAATAAACCAAAAAACTCCTGTGTAGATTAAAAATTTTTTCATATCGTTTGATTTAGATTACAAAGATATAAATAAAATTGTAAATAACAAAAAAAAGAGGACTAATTGTCCTCTTTTTTCTTTCTTGTCTTTTTCACAACTTCCGGTTTAACCACCACTTCTTTCTCTACGGATATAAGGGCGTATGGAACACCCTCCACCATATTTCCTTTGATAATCTCTTCAGACACAAAATCCTCAATCTTATCTTGGATAGCTCTTTTTATTGGTCTTGCCCCGTAGGTATCATCAAATCCAACTTCGGAGATTAGGTCTAAAATAGTCTCATCAAATGTGATGTCATATTTCAATCCAACTAATCTGTTGGATAATTTATCCAATTCCAATTTAACAATCTTCTTAACATCTTCTTTAACCAAAGAGTTAAAGATAACAACCTCATCAATTCTGTTTAAAAATTCCGGAGTAAAGAATTTTTTAAGTTCTTTTTTAAGTGTCTCACGTTTGTATTCTTCTTCTACATAAGAACTAGCACCTGTTTTAAATCCAACACCTGAACCAAAATCTTGTAATTTTTTAGCCCCAACATTAGAGGTCATAATGATGACACAATTTTTGAAGTTAATCTTTCTCCCCATACCATCGGTAAGGTGACCGTCGTCTAATACTTGAAGAAGTGTTGAGAAGATATCTTTGTTAGCTTTCTCAATCTCATCAAATAGAATTACAGAATAAGGTTTGTTTTTCACTTGTTCGGTTAATTGTCCACCTTCATCGTATCCAACGTATCCCGGAGGTGCTCCAATCAATCTTGAAATTGTGTGTTTTTCTTGGTATTCGGACA
>RGZR01000161.1 GCA_010031465.1 Flavobacteriia bacterium | reverse complement strand
TGAACTTTTTTTACGCCTTAAGACAGTGGGCAATTCGTGAGACAGAAGCACGCAAAAAGGCCTATTTAGACTCTTCAAAAAGCATATTTGTTGACCCTGAGCGTTTTATTGAGAATCCGTATCTCATGGCAATCACCGAATCTGAAACGCTTCGAGAGGCCTGGAAAAAATATAAAATCAATCACTGGTATTTGAATGAAAAGTATGTGGTTAAGGTATACAAAGAGTACGTTTCAAGTGCTTCTTTTAAGACCTATATGGAACTAGATAAGCCTACATTGAAAGAGCATCAATCACAGCTGTTGACCTTGTTTCACGATTTCATAGCTCCAAATGACGATCTCTACAGTTTTATAGAAGATGGAGTGTTGAGTTGGGTAGATGACTTTCCGGTAGTTAATACCTTTATCTTGAAGCAGCTTTCAATGCTTGATATCAAAAAGAACAATGCCTTTGACGGTTGGAGTAGTCTTGTAAATGAAGAGGACCGAAAATTTGCCACCGCTTTGCTCTCCAAAATTTCCTTGAATTTTGATAGTTATGCCAAAGAGATCGAAGGAAAAACCCCGAACTGGGATCAAGACCGTATTACAGATGTAGATCGCATTTTGCTGATTATGGGAATAGGCGAGTTACTCGATTTCGAGTCTATTCCGCCGAGGGTTACCTTAAATGAGTATCTAGAAATCGCCAAGGAGTACTCTACTCCGAAAAGCAGTATGTTTATTAATGGTATTTTAGATCAATTGAGTAAAGAATTTACCGCAGAGAAGCGGATGAAAAAAGCCGGTCGTGGATTACTCTGACAGGCAAAAAGAATTGATTATTTTTGAATAATACAAATAAGACATAGAACATGAAAACTTCACGATTTTTTACCCTTGGTATTGCCGCATTAACCCTATCATTTGCAGTGTCATGCGGAAATAGCTCAAATACGACATCAAAAGAAACCGCTTCAGCAAGTGCTCAAGCTTCAGCCTCTGCGGCAGTTGCTTCCGACGCCCAAGGAAAGTTTGCTCGTATGTCTTTTGACAAGGTAGAACACGACTTCGGTACTATCGCTGCCGGTACTCCACAAGAAACGGTTTTTACGTTTAAGAATATTGGAGATGCTCCTTTGTTGATTACTAACGCGCGCTCTAGCTGTGGGTGTACCGTTCCTGATTACCCAAGAAATACTCCAATTGCACCGGGTGAGACTGGAGAGCTTTTGGTTATGTTTAACGGAACCGGTATCAATCAGGTGACTAAAACCATTACACTTACCACCAACACTAAAGCAGGAACAGAAACTTTAAGAATCACTGCCTTCGTTCAGCCAGAATCTGCAACGGCCTTTGATTCGCCCCTAAAGAAATAATCAACCCCTTTTTTTGAATGGAAGCAATCAGCCAATTTTTTCCCTTAATTCTCATTTTCGTCGTAGCGTATTTCTTTATGATTCGCCCTCAAATGAAGCGACAAAAAGATGAGAAGAAGTTTATAACCGCTCTTAAAAAGGGTGATCGAGTCATCACAAAAAGTGGTCTCCACGGTAAAATCATGGAGATCAATGATTCAGATCATACCGTAGTAATTGAAACCCTTGCTGGTAAATTAAAACTAGAGAATAGCTCAATATCGCATGAGTTGAGTCTAAAGCTTCAAAAGTCTTAATTCGCCGCGTGGTGTAAGTACTAATAGAAGGAGTGATTTTGTCACTCCTTTTTTTATCAACTTGAACGATGTATTCTTTAATACGTACGCTGCTTTTTAAAATCGACCCTGAAAAGGCTCACCACTTTTCGTTTGGGGCCATTCGATTATTTGAGATTCTGGGCCTTACACGCATCATAAGGGCGCTTTGGGTTCCCAGGGATCGGGCTTTGCGCAAAGAGGTGATGGGTATAGCTTTTGATAGTCCAGTGGGATTAGCAGCAGGTTTCGATAAAAATGCGCTTTTGTACAATGCGTTTTCAGACTTTGGATTTGGTTTTGTTGAAATTGGAACGGTTACGCCGAAAGCACAACCTGGAAATCCTAAAAAGCGTCTTTTTAGATTGAAAGGAGATCGTGCTCTCATCAATA
>RGZR01000017.1 GCA_010031465.1 Flavobacteriia bacterium | reverse complement strand
CTTGTTGGGCCCAACAAGAGGCTCAAAAAATAATTATCAATACCATTCAGCGGATTGGAACCGAGGAAGCCATAGACAACTGTGTATCAATTTTTAATTTGGATTCTGACGATGTGAAAGGACGAATTATTGGTAGAGAGGGGCGAAATATTAGGGTGTTAGAAGCTGAAACAGGAGTTGAAATAATAGTGGATGACACTCCAGAAGCCATAATATTATCTTGTTTTGATCCTGTACGGAGAGAGATTGCCCGTTTATCGCTTCATCGATTGGTGAGTGATGGTAGAATCCATCCGGCCCGAATTGAAGAGGTGGTAAATAAAACTCGAAAACAAATTGAAAACGAAATTATTGAAGTTGGAAAACGCACTGTGATTGATTTAGGGATTCACGGGTTGCATCCAGAATTGGTAAAAGTGGTGGGTCGAATGAAATACCGTTCTTCATACGGTCAAAACCTTTTACAACACTCACGGGAAGTAGCCAAACTTTGTGGCGTAATGGCTTCAGAATTGGGTTTAAATCCTAAACTGGCTAAACGCGCCGGATTGTTACACGACATTGGAAAAGTGCCTGAAGAAGAAGTAGAAACCCCTCATGCTCTTTTGGGCATGGTATGGGCTGAAAAATTTGGAGAAAAACCAGACGTTTGTAATGCCATCGGAGCACATCATGATGAAATTGAAATGACCTCATTGCTTTCACCTATTGTACAAGTTTGTGATGCCATTTCAGGTGCTCGACCGGGTGCGAGAAGACAAGTGCTAGACAGTTATGTTCAACGCTTAAAAGACCTTGAAAAAATAGCCTATGATTTTAACGGTGTTAATAAAGCTTATGCCATTCAGGCGGGTAGAGAGCTTCGGGTATTTGTAGAAAGTGAACACGTTTCTGACGATTTAGCTGCGAAACTGTCATTTGAAATTTCACAAAAAATACAGACAGACATGACCTACCCCGGGCAGGTTAAGGTGACCGTTATTCGAGAAACCCGAGCTGTAAATGTTGCCAAATAATTTACAATTGAATTAAAAAGGCAAAAAATAGGCCTGCTACACTCCCACCCACTAGTGGCCCCAAAACAGGTATCCAGCCGTAGGCCCAATCCGCATTTTTATTTTTACGGGGAAGTAATTGGTATACTATACGTGGACCAAGATCGCGCGCTGGATTAATTGCATATCCCGTTGTTCCCCCTAAAGCTAAACCAATTAACCACACTAAAATTCCTACGGGTAACGCATCTAATGCACCTAGGCCAAAATTTTGTACTTCACTTCCAGGAAGTTCAATAGAAGGACCAACAATAAATAGGGCTCCAAAAACCAGCATAAAGGTTCCGATGACTTCACTGAAAAAGTTACTTTTTAAATTTCGAATGGCGGGTCCGGTACAAAATGTACTTCGTACACTTGCCTCATCCTCGGTTGCACGATAGTGATCAATATAAGTGAGGTAAGCCAACCAACTTCCTAACATCGCACCAAAAAGTTGTGCAGCACAGTACCCAGGAACTGAAGCCCAACTGAATTTACCGGCAAAAGCTAAACCAAAAGTGACTGCAGGATTAAGATGTGCGCCACTTGATTGAGCTGTAATATACACGGCTACAAATACGGCAAACCCCCATGCACTAGTAATTAATACCCAAGGAGTTTGTCCTGAGGCAATCGTGTTTTTTAAATTCACATTGGCAACAATACCTGATCCAAAAAGCAATAGGATGGCTGTACCAATAAATTCAGCTAAATAGGGTGAAGAGATCATATTTGATAATTTTTTAGTAAAGATGAAAATAAATTTAATTCCTTTTTAATCCAAGAAGCATCGGCGTCAAGTTCATCTGCCATAATAGAGGCTACTTTTGGAGCAATTTTTTCAGTTTCATAAGCGTCCAGAAACAAGCATCGCGTTCTTCGCGCCAAAACATCTTCTAGATGGATAGCCATTTCTTCTCGAACTGCCCAACGAATTTGATTTTCTGTAATATGGACTTTAGAAGAAAGCGATTGCTTTGCAGTTTTGGGATTACTATTAATTAGTTTTTGAATTTCAGTTCCATAACAATGAAAAGGATTACTCCAATCTGAATTGTAATCAAATCCGAATATGGGTAAAGTATCGGTTTCACATTTTCGTTCTGAAAGCCCCCCTACTAATTGGATGGTGTTTACAGCATCTTCTGCAATTTTTCGATACGTGGTCCATTTTCCTCCTAAAACACTTACCAATCCGCTAGTACTTACCGTTATTTTGTGATGACGCGAGACTTCTTTTGTACTTTCTTTATTGTCAGAAGAAGCAGTCAAGGGTCGAAGACCCGCAAAAACACTTTTCACATCCTTTCGAGTGGGTTTTTTTGTCATGTAAGCCCCTGCATTATCTAGAATAAATTGAATCTCTTCTTCTAAAGGAATGGGTTCGTCAAAGGCCTCCTCTATAGGGGTATCTGTAGTGCCAACCACAACATATTGATTCCAAGGAACGGCAAATAAAACCCTGCCGTCTGAGGTATGGGGAACCATAATAGCATGAGGTCCATTGAGGAATTTTTTTTCAATTACAAGATGTACTCCTTGTGATGGGCGAATCATGTTTGGGGTATCGGGTTGATCCATTTGGATGATCCTATCAGAAAAGACCCCAGTTGCATTCACGATTACTTTAGCTTTAATGGTTTTTTCTAGTCCTTTTAATCGGTCTTTCAGATGAACACCGGTAATTAAATCGTCTTTTTTTTCTAAACCGGTAACTTCACAATAATTAATTAAAGTTGCTCCTTGTTGATGTGCTGTAAGGGCTAAGCTAATCGCCATTCGCGCATCATCAAATTGACCGTCGTGGTAAATTACACCTCCTCGCAATCCTTCTTTATTTACATTGGGGATAAGTTTCAGTGTTTCCTCTCGATCAAGAATGGTAGAAGGCCCCAGACCTAATTTCCCGGCCATCATATCGTATACTTTTAATCCCAAACCGTAAAAGGGACTATTCCACCAATCATATGAGGGGATTACAAAGCTTAAATCTTGAACGAGGTGAGGTGCATTTTTTCGCATAATTCCTCGTTCGCGTAGGGCTTCAATCACTAATGAGATATCTCCATTTTGCAAGTAACGAACACCTCCGTGTACTAATTTGGTACTTCGAGATGAAGTGCCTTTCGCGAAATCGTATTTTTCAAGAAGAAGGGTTTTGTAACCTCTATTCGCAGCATCTACTGCAATTCCTAATCCGGAAGCGCCTCCACCAATAACAACAACATCCCATTCGGCTTGTGTATCAAGTTGTTTTAGCTGTTCGGTTCGTTTCATTAGGAAGTGACGTTACAAACTTTTTTGATTCGATCTTCCCATAAATCAATTATCTGCTGAGTGCTGGAAGAGTTCTGGGGCTTAAATTCTGCATCTTTTTTCCAAATGTCTTTTAAAGCCGCTAAAGAAGGCCAATACCCTACGGCTAAACCTGCAAAAAATGCGGCTCCTAAGGCGGTAGTTTCAGTGGTTTGAGGTCGAATAACAGTTGCATTAAGAAGGTTGGCCTGTATTTGCATTAACAGGTTATTCGTGCTTCCTCCTCCATCAACTTTAAGGGTTGTAAAAGTTGCGTGGGCATCTTTTTGCATTTCAACAACAATTTCTCGTGTACGCATAGCAATGGCTTCCAGTGCGGCTCGCGCAATGTGTCCCTTTTGTGTTCCTCGAGTAATTCCTAAAATAGTTCCCGTAGCATGAGGATCCCAATGGGGCGCCCCCAAACCTGCAAGGGCAGGAATAAAAGTAATCCCTCCATTGTTTTCCACAGTTTGCGCTAAGGCTTCAATTTCCGATGCAGAAGAGATTATTCCCATTTGATCGCGTAACCATTGTACAACAGCTCCTGCAATAAACACGCTACCTTCCAAAGCATAGGCTACTTTTCCATCCAATTGGTAACCAATGGTGGTAAGCATTCTATTGGTGGATTGAACGGGTGTTGATCCTGTATTCATTATACAAAAGCAACCGGTTCCATAGGTATTCTTAACCTCCCCAGGTTGAACACACATCTGCCCAAATAATGCGGCTTGTTGATCTCCTGCGATTCCCGCAATGGGAATACTAAAACCAAAAAGTGAGGTTTCAGTAGTTCCCACAATTTCAGAGCAGGAAGCGGTTTTTGGCAATAGGGAAGACGGTACATTTAGTATCGAAAGTAGCTCTTCGTCCCAAGTGAGGGTGTGAATATTAAAAAGTAAGGTCCGACTGGCGTTGGTAACGTCTGTAACATGAATTGCACCGCCCGTTAAATTCCAAATTAACCAAGAGTCGATTGTACCAAAGGCTAAATTGCCTGCCTCTGCTTCTTTGCGAAGTGCAGGATCTTGATCTAAGATCCATTTTATTTTAGTTCCTGAAAAATAAGCATCGAGAAGTAATCCTGTTTTTTCATAAAAGGAAGTACTTTTTCCCTCTTTTTCAAGTGCTGAACAAATATCGGCAGTTCTTCGGTCTTGCCATACGATGGCACGATGCACAGGTTTCCCTGTTTTACGATTCCATAACACGGTAGTTTCACGTTGATTGGTAATGCCCATTCCCTTTATTTGTTGAGGATGAATACCGGCAGATTCAATGGCTTCTCGAATTGCTTTTAGTTGGGTTGTCCAAATTTCTTCAGCGTCATGTTCTACCCAACTTTCTTTAGGGAAATGCTGTGTAAATTCATGTTGAGCCATACCCATAGTTTCTCCTTTTTGATTGAAAACTAAGGCACGAGAACTTGTTGTTCCTGCATCAATTGCCAAAATATATTCTTCCATAAAAACTAGACTTTTAAGTCAACTTAGGATAATAGGTTGCCTTCGTTATCCCATTGTGCTATATCATTCCGTTTGCTTTGGTCTACAAATTTTGGCATCCAATCATCATCATAAGACAAACCGTGATCCGCTAGAACATCGTCAGGCACACCGTCCCATACATTGGGCTGATTACCTTCGTATCCCAATTCTTTTATACCAACTTCTGAGGTAAAATAACCCGTTAACACCAGATTGCGTAAGAGTGAAAAAAACTGTACTTCTTGTTTTTGTTCTTTTGCCTCTGGATCTGGATAGGCAATTTGATCTAATGTGCTGAGTTGTTGCTCTTCGGTGCAATTCACGAATGCATTTCCAAAGTGACGATTGCAGTGATTTTCCAGCCACATTAGTCCTCCGCGTAAAGGAGTTTGTAGACTGGGGAAATCTTTTGACATGAATTCAATAAATTCCGTTACCCCAGCTTGTTCAACGGTCCCTTTTTCATTCGGGGGTAAAATAAGATTAGCTAAACGGCGAATCGTATTTTTTTCTGAAGCATCAAGAAATTCAGCGTTGAGTAATTTTTGATCGTATGCGGCTTCTGCTGGAGTTCTTCCGTATTGATAGGACCATACTCTGTCAGAAAGTACCTCTTCGGAGACGTTTACACAACTTTCTAAGGCAAGTCCACCTGCCATGCTACCTAATAATAGGGATCTTATACTTTCTCTTCTGTTCATGGTTATATGTTTTGTTTTTTTAGTTCTTGAATAATAAATTCTGAGGTTCTCCAAGACAAAGCCAAAATGGTCCAAGTTGGATTTTTATCTGCTTGAGAAACAAAGGGTCCGGCATCTACAATGAATACATTATCTGCATCATGCAATTGTTCAAATTCATTGACTACTGATTTTGTCGGATCGCTTCCCATTCGGGTAGTGCCTACTTCATGAATGATTCGTCCTGGATTCAGTAATCCGTAATCACGATCCGCCCCGGGTTTTGAGCCCAAAACGGTTCCTCCCATATTATGAATAATTTCTTCAAAGGTATCATGCATATGACGGGCTTGTTTGCGTTCATGGTCAGACCATTTGTAATGAAAGCGAAGTACAGGAATTCCATATTCATCTACCGTAGTAGGGTCAATTTCACAATAGTTACTTTCCATAGCAATGGATTCTCCTCTTCCTGACATGCCCATGACTGAGCCATAAAATTTCTTAACATCTTCTCGAAGGCCGTTTCCATACCCTCCAATTTTAAGCCCGAGGTATTTATTTAAATCATTTGGGTTGAATCCTGTACCATAACTAGGCATACCCATTCCGCCCCAAACTTCGATGTGGTAACCTCTTGGGAAATCTAATTTTTTATTGTCGAGCCACCATGGAGAATACAAGTGCATTCCGCCAACACCGTCTTCATTGTATCGTTTTCTGTTCATTAGCTCAGGCACAAAAGCCATCCGATCCGACCCCGTAGAATCGTGTAAATATTTTCCTACCATTCCACTGCTATTTCCTAAACCATTGGGATGGGCAGTACTTTTAGAATTTAATAAAATACGGGCGGAACTACAGGCAGAAGCAGCCAAAATAATCACTTTACCAGAAACTCGGTATTCTTTTCGGTCTTCTTTATTGATATACAAGACTCCTGTGGCTTTACCTTCCTCATTTACTGTCACTTCACGCACCATACTGTTGACATATAAATCCACTTGCCCACCTGATTTTTGAGCGGGAAAAATTAAGCATGATCCTGCTGAAAAATCACCATAAACGGAACAAGAACGGCTACACTGATTACAATAAAAACAAATACCCCGTTCGTTGTTGATGCGTTTGGTGAGGATCGAAAGTCGTGAGGGTATCACTTTAACCCCTGCTTTTTCGGCTCCTTTTTTGTAATACAATTCGTGTAATCTTGGTTTTGGTGCAGGCAAGAAATACCCATCAGGCTCATTATAAAGCCCTTCTTTACTCCCAAAAACGCCTACAAGTTGGTCAACCTTATCGTAATACGGTTTGATGTCTTCATAGGAGATGGGCCAGTTATCACCAAGGCCATCACGGTCTTTACCTTTAAAGTCTCGAGGTCCAAAGCGCAGGGATATGCGACCCCAGTGATTTGTTCTCCCCCCTAACATACGAGAGCGAAACCAATCAAATTGAGAATCCCCGATTTGGGTGTAGGGTTCTCCATTAATTTCCCATCCACCATAAGCCATGTCAAATTCACCAAAGGCACGGGTTGTTCCGGCTCCTCTTCTCGGCGATTGATAAGGCCATTTAAGTTGAGTTTGCTGTTCGGGGTTGGCAGGGTCAAAAAAGGGCCCGGCTTCAATCACGGCCACTTTTAATCCTGCATCAGCTAATACTTTAGTTGCCATTCCTCCGCCAGCTCCTGAGCCAACGATAACAACGTCATATTTTTTTTCATTCTCAATGATTTGCATAGTGTTTACATTTAGAAGACTGATTCAACAGCCTGGGTTGTGGTCTTGTTTTCTTTATTTATTGTGTAGGTAAAACCGGAATGAATGCTATAAGCACCTATTTGGCCTTTCGTGTCAACTGCAATAAAACAAACTTGAAAATCGGGTTTATTTGGATGTTTTGCAAGTATTCGGTTAATGGCTTCTTCGCATGAAGCTTGAGGTGTTTTTCCTTGACGCATGAGTTCAACTATTAAGAAGCTCCCTACGGTTTTAATCACTTCTTCACCTAATCCAGTAGCCACAGCAGCTCCTACCTCATTATCAACAAAAAGACCAGAGCCAATAACGGGTGAGTCACCAACACGTCCTTTCATTTTGTAGGCCAAACCGCTTGTAGTACAAACTCCCGAAAGGTTTCCAAGTTGGTCACTACATAACATTCCGATGGTGTCGTGATTTTCTACATTGATTTGGGGTGAATAGTTTGATTTTTCAATCCAAGCTTCCCATGCTTTTTTACTTTCCGGAGTTAATAAGTTTTCGGGTAGGTATCCTTCGGAAAGGGCAAACTGTCTTGCTCCTTCTCCTGCAAGTATTACATGAGGTGTTTTCAACATTACCTCTTTTGCGAGAGAAGCCACATGTGTAATCTGTTCAACCGCCATCACAGCACCACAATTCCCTAAATGGTCCATAACGCAAGCATCAAGTGTAACAGTACCCTCACGATCAGGAGCGCCTCCTTTTCCTACTGTAGTATTTTTTAAATTGGATTCTTCAAAGGACACTCCTTCAATAGCAGCATCAAGTGCATTACGTCCTTTTTCTAAGGCTGTTCCCGCTAGATTTACAGCTTCAGGGACATTCCAAGTAGCAATAGCATAAGGGGTAACTAAAGGTTTGTTTTTTGAATTTGTGGTTTTGGGTTCTGCCCAAACTTTTGGAGCCACAAGAAGTGTTGATAAACCTAAACCGCTTTTGTCTAAAAAGGATCTTCTTTTCATTCGGCTAAAGCTAGGTTCAGATTCATAGTGTGTAATTTATAACTATTTTACTTTTTAAAAAATTACTTAAGGCAAGATGTTACTAATTTTAGGTTAATTTTAGATTCTTTAAACAATTAAATTACGAATGATTGTAGAAGTATGTGTAAGTTCAATAGCCTCCCTGGAAAAAGCAAAAGCAGCAGGGGCAGATCGGGTAGAATTGTGTGCGGCATTGTCAATAGGAGGGATTACCCCATCTTTTGGTTTGTTACAACAGGCAGTAAATTCTGCACTTTTGCCCGTTCATTGTCTCATTCGTCCTCGTGAAGGTCATTTCACTTACACCGAAAAAGAAGCTAACCTCATTGAGGAAGAGATTAAACAAGCAAAGGATAGTGGTTGTAAGGGGATAGTGATTGGTGCCTTAACTTCGGATTTTACATTGGATCAAACGCGACTTGAACGCTGGGTCCAGCTTGCTTCTCCCTTACACTTAACCTTTCATCGGGCTTTTGATGTTGTAGCAGATCCTGAACAAGCCCTGGAAACTTTGATTGCATTAGGATTTGATACTGTTCTTACGGCAGGTCAAATGGAAAAGGCAGAACAGGGAATTCAAAATTTAACCCGACTTCATGATCGGTATGGTAAACAAATTATGCTAATGCCGGGTAGTGGGATAACCACAAAAAATTGTTCACTTTTTAAAGAGAAAGGATTTAGAGCCCTCCATTTATCAGGAAATCAACCCCTATCGTCTATTCCTATTCCTAAAGGAGTAAATCCATCCCTGTCGTTTTTACATCAAGAATTGAACGAAAGCCATTTGGACACCCTACGCGATGTTGTCGCAAAAGTAAAGGCTTAACGAAACAACAAAAGAACGCCACCCAATGCCGTAAAAAGCAAAATGAGTTTACGGTAACTATCGTTTTTAATTCTTTTGACCAATACAACACCAATAACCAAACCAACTAAAACAAAGGGTACTAGTTGAATACTGTATAATATTGAGCGTTCATTTAGGGTTTCCCAACTGAAAATATGAAGAGGGACTTTAAATAAATTTGTAAAGAAAAAAAGCCAAGCTGCGGTTCCAATGAAGTCGTTTTTTTGAAATCGCATGGCAAGAAAATAAATATTTGAAAAGGCACCAGCCAAATTTCCTACCATGGTAGATACCCCTGCCAAAACTCCCATTGAGGCTGCAAATGAAACATGAGTCGGTACAGCATTATCTTTTTTGGTATCCCAATAATACATCATAACAACACTAAACAGAATAATGGCTGCCATTCCATAAGTGAATAGGTTATCTGGGATTGATTTCCCGCCAAAAGCCCCAATCAAGACTCCCAAGATCATCCAAGGAATTAATGTTACGATTGACTTCCAGTTGACGTGCCTTTTGTAATAGGTTATTGCAAACAAATCACCAACAATAAGTAAAGGCATTAAAATACCGGTAGAACTTTTGGCCCCATAGACTAGGGCAAAACCGGTCACAATTAAGGCGTCAATACCCTTAATACCCGCTTTAGTCATTCCCAATAATAATGCACTGAAAGCAGCAATTGTAAATTCGAAAACGGTGAGTTCGATCAAAGGGTATTCACTAAATATTCATCGAATATACGCTTTATTTTTTCTCAGATTCGGTTTGCCTAGAACAAAGCCCTACCTTTGGAAAAGGTAATGCTAAGGGTATTGAAAACTTCTTTCTACAGGGCAGTTCAGTATATGTTGTTGAGTACGCTCTCTTTTGCATTTATGAATGCTTTAGTAAAGTATCTGGTAGAATATTCGGCCTTTCAATTGGTTTTCTTTAGATCGATCGGGTCGTTATTAATCACCTATTCTTTTTTGAAAGCTAAGAAAATTTCACCCTTCGGAAATCAAAAAAAATTATTGTTGATTCGCGCAATTACAGGAGCCACATCGATGCTTTTGTTTTTTTGGAGCGTTCACTATATAACCATTGGCAGTGCCGTAACACTTAGGTATATATCCCCCATTTTTGCCGCTCTATTAGCAGTAATCTGGTTGGGAGAAAAAGTAAAACCTATTCAGTGGATGTTTTTTATTCTTTCCTTTTATGGGGTTTATTTAATCAAAAACTTTGATCCTTCAGATTCCGTTTTGGGAATTGTTTTAGTATTGATAGCGGCTTTTTTTTCAGCTATTGTTTACATTTTAATTTCAAAAATTGGAAAGCGAGACCACCCTGTGGTAGTGGTGCATTATTTTATGGCAATAGCTACTTTACTTGGGGGGGTAGGAAGTTTGTTTTATTGGACTACCCCAACGGTTGAAGATTTTTTGTTGTTAAGCAGTATGGGCTTTTTCGGATATTTTGGTCAGTTGTTTATGACCAAAGCCTTCCAAAACGGTGAAGCTCACATGGTGGCCCCCTTCAAATACGTTGAGGTTGTCTTTACCTTGCTTTTTGGTGTTTTTGTTTTATTTGAAGAGTATAGTGCATACCACTTGATGGGAACCGCATTTGTCATTTTAGGACTCTTGCTCAATGTGCTTTACAAAACACAATTTCAAAAAAAAGCGAAAGCAGGCTAAATTAAAAGCCCCTTAGTTAGACCACTCCTCAATGGATTTTGTATTGAGACGGATATAATCTTTATTCCCTGCTTTTTCAGCAAGTTCTAAGGAGATTTTAGCGGCTTCTACCGCTGCGTCCAATTCATTAAGATCAGCTAGAATGAGCGCTTGCTGACGGTACATCCAATATTTACCAGGATCTTGTTCAACGGCTTTGGCAATCCATTGTTTGGCAGTATTTAAATCGCGATTTGTTTCTCGGTAATAAACGGCTGCTGCATAATAATCTCTGGGTTTGGGACTTCCGCTAATCGTTTTTTCGATTGATGCCATGGTTTTGGCGTCGGTAGGTACTTTAAAAGGAATGTCAATTTGAGTCGTCTCCCATTTAAGTTGAAGCGTTGCGCCTTCGTTGTGTAAAGTTTCTAAAGCAATAGAAAAAGTTTCAACGGGAGTGTCCAGTTCGCATATCGGTACTTCAATTGTTGCGGCAATCGCTTTTGGGTCCCATTTTTCAGGTAATCCTGGATTGTCTGTTTGATTATAAAAAAAGACTTCCCACATGCTAATTCCCGGACGAGAATAAAGGGCATAGGTGCCTGCAGCAATTTTTTGTTTTCCGATAGTAATCGCATCACTGAAAGACAATGTTGTATTTCGGTTAGCCCCTGTACGCCAAATTTCACCATAAGGGACAAGATCTCCCATGACGGTTCGACCACGCATTGAAGGACGAGAATATTCAATACTTACTTGAGTCAACCCTACAGTTTGCTCAATTTTGGCAATTGGGCTGGGTTGAGGCGCCAGAATTTGTGCGTTGGTTAATCTTATGGACAATAAGAAAAGGACAATACTTTTTTTCATTTTTTGGGTTTTTGTGATAGAAGTCAACTGTACATGATTTTGCCTATTCAATTAGTGGCTAAAGCCCATGTTTTCTATTGTTTATAAAATAACGTTTAATAAATAGTAAAAATAATTAAACATTTTGTAAATTTACTCAAAAATTGCTATGAAATTGTTTCGATTGGAAACGGTTCAAAACCTCCCCATATCCATTGCTTCGGCATGGGATTTTTTTTCAGACCCAAAAAATTTAAAAAAGATTACTCCACCCTACATGGGCTTTGATATTCTAAGTGGCGGAAATGAAACAATGTATCCAGGACAAATAATTCAATATAAAGTAACTCCAATTGCAAAGATTCCAATGCGTTGGGTTACCGAAATCACCCACGTAGAAGAGGGGAAATACTTTGTTGATGAGCAACGATTTGGACCTTACGCATTATGGCATCACAAGCATTTTTTTTCACCCATCAAAAATGGAGTACAAATGCGAGATTGCATAGATTATAAACTGCCCTTGGGGTGGTTAGGACAATGGTTTCAGCCTCTAGTAGTACGTCCTCGTCTTGAAGAAATTTTTAATTATAGAAAACAAGTGTTAACAGAACGATTCGGAGCTTATGAACATGCCTAAAAACAAAACAATTTTAATCGTTGGGGGGAGTTCAGGTATTGGATTGGCTTTATCACATTTATTGTCTTCAACAAATTCCGTTATTGTAGCGAGCAGAACGTCGACATCTTTAGATTCCTTACCCATGACCCATATTCCATTTGACGCTACCATTGAAGAATTAAACACAGCATCTCTTCCTGAGTGTATCGATGGATTTGTGTATTGTCCTGGGAGCATCAACTTGCGGCCTTTTAGGGGTTTATCAACAGAAACCTTTGAAGAAGATTTCAATATCAATGTAATGGGAGCTGTAAAATCATTGAAGGCAATACAGGAGCGTTTACAGGCCAGTTCGCAAGCATCGGTTGTGTTTTACAGTACCGTAGCTGTACAAACGGGAATGCCTTTTCACAGTTCTGTAGCGGCTTCCAAAGGCGCCATTGAAGGAATGACACGTGCCCTAGCTGCTGAATTTGCTCCAAAAATTAGAGTGAATGCTATTGCTCCCTCAATACTGAATACCCCCTTGGCAGAAAAGTTTCTAAACAACGAAACTAAACTGGAAAAAGCAGGGGACCGCCACCCATTAAAACGTGTTGGAAATCCTGAAGAGGTAGCTCAGCTGACGGCTTTTTTATTGTCGGATGCGAGTAGTTGGATTACGGGAAGTGTAATTAAAGTAGATGGAGGAATGGGAGATTTGAAAGTGTAATTATGGATAATGTGGTCGTTTTTTGGTTCCGCAGAGATTTACGAGTAGAAGACAATCACGGTTTGTACAAAGCTTTAAGCGGAACACAAAAAGTAATTCCAATTTTTATTTACGACACTACCATACTAAATAAACTTGAAAAAACAGACCCGCGTCTGGATTATATAGAAATAGCTTTGGGGAGACTTGATATCGCTATGCAGAGGAACCGATGTACTGTGGGAAGATATCATGGATCCCCTGAGGCTATTTTTAAAAAATTAATTGCGGATTGGCCTATTGAAAAAGTAATTTGTAATGCCGATTATGAGCCCAATGCTCGAGCCCGTGATCAAAAAATTGAGGCATTGCTAACCTCTAACGGCATTGCTTTTGAACAGTATAAAGACCAAGTTCTTTTTGAAAAATCAGAGGTTGTAAAAGACGACGGAACGCCTTACAAAGTTTTTACACCTTATTCCAGAAAATGGAAAGCTTTATTGGGAACACACCCTCTTACTCACTACCCCTCTGAAACCCACTTAAATCAACTTTGTACAGTTTCTCTACCAAAAGTAGAGTTAAGTGAAATAGGGTTTTCCAAAAGTACCTTACTACAACCACAGGTTATTTTAAATGATGAGGTAATCGATTTGTATGAAGCTACACGAAACTTTCCGGCATTAGATAAAACCTCTCGAATAGGAACAGCGCTTCGGTTTGGAACGGTTAGTGTCAGAAAACTGGTCAAAAGTGCCGCCTCTAGGCCCAACCACACTTTTTTAAACGAACTGATATGGAGGGAGTTTTTTATGCAGATTTTATGGCATTTTCCGCATACAACCGAAAAGAGTTTTAAACCCCAATACGATCGGATTCAGTGGCGTAACAATCCTGACGAATTTGAAGCCTGGTGTCAAGGTAAAACAGGTTATCCTCTGGTTGATGCCGGTATGCGCCAGCTGAATACAACGGGTTTTATGCACAATCGTATTCGTATGTTAGTGGGAAGTTTTTTATGCAAACACCTTTTAATAGATTGGCGTTGGGGAGAAGCCTATTTTGCTTTAAAACTATTTGATTTTGAGTTGTCTAGTAATGTAGGGAATTGGCAATGGGTAGCGGGTTGTGGAGTAGATGCGGCCCCATACTTTCGAATTTTCAATCCCTCAGAACAAATAAAAAAATTCGATAAAAATCACCATTATATTCAAAAGTGGGTGCCTGAGTACCAAGAACTGACCTATCCGAAACCCATAGTAGAACATAAATTTGCCAGAAACCGCTGTTTGCAAGCGTACAAGGAAGCAGTGGCTGCAGTATGAAATCTGTAAAAAAAGAACACCTTCCTCAAAAACTTTGTCTTGTGTGTCAGCGGCCTTTTGCATGGCGAAAAAGATGGGAAAGGGACTGGGAAAATGTAAAGTATTGCAGTAAAAAATGCGCAACACAGAAAAAATAGGAATAGTTTGGTTTCGAAATGATCTTCGAGTAACAGACCATCATGCACTATTAGCGGCAACAGCAACCTGTTCGCAAGTGGTGGCTTTTTATTGTTTAGATGATACTCTGTTTGCTCCTACACCCTGGGGGTTTAAAAAAACAAAGGAATTTAGGGTGCAGTTTTTAGTAGAAACCCTACGCCAATTACAGCAGGATTTAGATCAACTAAATATTACCCTAATCATTGAAACGGGAACTCCGGTTACTAGACTTTCTCATTGGATTACAACACTTTCTTGCACCGATTTATTTTTTCAAAAAGAATGGACTCCAGAAGAGACTGAAGTGGAAAACCAATTGGGTTTAAAGTTTAAACCTACTGTTAAATTTCATTCTTATTATGATCAATTTTTAGTGCCTCCCGATGACCTTCCCTTTAAGGTAGAAGCCTTACCTAAAGTATTTTCTGAATTTCGTAAAGCCATTGAAAAATTTACTGCTGTTCGTCCTTGTCAGCCATTCTCTAATCCAAAACCGAAAGAAAATAGGCTCGACCTTTCTTTTTCCGTTCCCAGTCTTGAGGCCCTGGGATTCTCCCTTTTCACTCAACATTCTCAATCGGCTTTCCCTTTTAAAGGCGGCTCAAAGGCTGCTTTAGAAAGGATTCATTCCTATTTCTGGGAAACCCGTAAGGTATCCTATTATAAAAAAACTAGAAATGGATTAATTGGTAAAGAATACAGTTCTAAATTTTCTCCTTGGTTGGCCAATGGATCCCTTTCTGCTCGTCAACTCTACTGGGATTTAAAACGTTACGAGACAGAAGTTGAAAAAAATGAATCCACCTATTGGCTTGTTTTTGAATTGTATTGGCGTGATTTTTTCAAATATGTTTCTCTTAAACATGGGAATTCAATTTTCAAATTAGAAGGAATTTTAGGTAAAAAGTATGAATGGAAAACAGATGTAAATGAATTTCAACGGTGGTGTATGGGCCAAACTTCAGAACCTTTTGTGAACGCTTCTATGATAGAATTGAACAAAACCGGATGGATGAGTAATCGCGGACGACAAAATACAGCATCCTATTTGGCGCGAAACATGAAAATCGATTGGCGTATGGGAGCGGCTTATTTTGAGTCGTTGTTACTGGATTATGATGTTCATAGTAATTATGGAAATTGGATGTATGTTGCAGGTGTAGGGAATGATCCGCGTGATCGGGTTTTTAATGTTCGCCTTCAGGCAGAACGCTATGATCCACATGGAAAATTTCAACGCATGTGGAATCAAAATCAACTGTTTTAATGAAGTTACGGTTACTTTTAGGAGATCAGTTGAATGTAAACCACCCTTGGTTTTCAACCGTTTCGCAAGATGTTCTTTATGTGATTATGGAACTTCGTCAAGAAACGGATTATGTAGTTCATCATATACAGAAAGTTGTGGCTTTTTTTGGCGCCATGCGGCACTTTGCTGAGCACCTTACAGAAAAAGGCCACGAAGTGCTCTACTTGCGTTTAGACGATCCAAAAAACAGTCTATCGCTTACTCAAAATCTTGAAAAAATAATTTCATCCTATAACATCAATTCGTTTGAATACCAAGCTCCTGATGAATACCGCTTAGACGATCAGTTAAAAAGCTTTTGTGATCAATTGTCAATTTCGAGTGCAACGGTAGATACTTTTCATTTTATAACCACACGTGACACGTTAGGTGATTTTTACAAGGGTAAAAAGCAACTCATTATGGAGTATTTCTATCGTCAAATGCGCCGTAAATATTCACTTTTGATGGAAGGAGAGGATCCAGAGGGGGGGCAGTGGAATTTTGATAAAAACAATAGAAATCGATGGAAAGGCGATCCACCGATTCCTCCACATTATTCTCCCAAAGTTAATCAAAAGGAGCTGATTCAAATCAAAGCACTTCTCGATCAAGAAGGCGTAAAAACCTTCGGTTATTTTGAGGCGTCCCATTTTGCTTATCCTTTAGATAGAGCTGAAGCACTCCGTCAGTTGGATTATTTTTGCACTCATTTATTACCTCATTTTGGCGATTACCAAGATGCTTTTCACACAGATGAAGTGTACCTCTTTCACGCGCGTATTTCATTTGCACTAAATGTAAAAATGATAAGTCCGTTAGAAGTAGTTACTACGGCTATAGAACACTATCGAAAAGAAAAAGAAAGGATAAGTCTCTCACAGGTAGAGGGTTTTGTACGGCAAATTATCGGTTGGCGGGAATACATTCGAGGTATTTATTGGAAAGAAATGCCCAATTATGAAAAGCTAAATGTTTTAGAGAATCGGTTTCCTTTACCTGATTTTTATTGGACAGCAAAAACTAAAATGAATTGCATGCACCACAGTATAAAAAACTCATTAGAGAATGCTTATGCACATCATATTCAACGGTTAATGATTATTGGAAATTTTTCCCTTCTGGCCCAGCTTCATCCCGATGCAGTTGATCAATGGTATTTGGGGGTTTATGCCGATGCAATTCAATGGGTGCAGTTGCCAAACACCCGAGGAATGAGTCAATGGGCAGACGGAGGTATAGTGGCTACAAAACCCTATGTTTCTGCAGCGGCTTACATCAGTAAAATGGGAAATTATTGTTCGGGTTGTTCTTATGATAAATCGAAACGTATTGGAGCTGATGCCTGCCCTTTTAATAGTTTGTATTGGAATTTTTTAGACGATAAAAAAATCCATTTTAAAACCAATAATCGGATGGCCATGATGTTGCGGTTACTTGAAAAAATTCCAGCTCATGAATTGGTGGCTATTAAGAAACGTGCCTATGAGATTATTGAACACCCCGATGCTTTTTAAAAGGATAGTATGAAAAAAAAGAAAATTCAATTTACTGACGAACAACTGGATCGAATTATTGAAATGGCTTGGGAAGATCGAACTCCCTTCGAAGCCATTTTTGCACAATTTGGTTGTAAAGAGCAAGACGTAATCAACCTTATGCGAAGAGAAATGAAACCTTCCAGTTTTAAAATGTGGAGAGAACGCGTTCAAGGGCGTTCAACCAAGCATCAAAAATTACGCCCTGAAGAGGTGGAAAGATTTAAGTGTTCTCGACAACGTTCAATTTCTATGAATAAAAAATAACAGTTTTATTTTTTGTACTTTATAGATAAAAATGGGAGAAAATAAAACCCAACCCACGGGAACCCCCACAAACCTATTTTTAGAGGGTATTTTGGATAAACAAAAAAGAGAAGACAGTCACTTATTTATGATTTATTCAAGAAACACACAGCTTGTGACGGCATTATGTGGGGCTCTTCGATTATTGGTTTTGGTCAGTATCACTACAAGTACAAATCCGGTAGAGAAGGCTATTGGTTTGTGGCGGGCTTTTCACCGCGTAAGAATGCGATTACACTTTATCTTATGTGTGAACTCTCTCCTTTACAAGCAGAAATAGCCAAATTGGGAAAAGTAAAAACGGGTAAGGGTTGTATTTACATCAAAAGGCTTTCTGATGTATCCATACAAGTATTGGAACAACTAATTGCGAAAAGTGTTAAAATAACACTTGAAGCAATAAACTGGAATAATTGTTTAGAGGGTAACCCGCTTTATTTTAGCACCAATGGCGCGTAAGCGTTCGTCGATGGCTTCATAACCACGATCAATTTGCTCAATATTGTGAATGGTACTCTCTCCTTGTGCGGAAAGAGCCGCAATTAACAGCGAAACTCCCGCTCGAATATCAGGTGAGGTTAAGGTGGCTCCTTTTAGGGAAGATTGAAAATCGTGTCCGATTACGGTGGCTCGGTGTGGATCACATAAAATGATTTTAGCTCCCATATCGATCAGTTTATCTACAAAAAACAACCGGCTTTCAAACATTTTTTGGTGGATCAAAACACTCCCACGCGCTTGGGTAGCCACAACCAGTACGATACTCAATAAATCAGGAGTAAAGCCCGGCCATGGAGCATCAGCTATGGTTAAAATGGAACCATCAATAAAATTTTGTATTTCATACCCTTGGGTATGCGGGGGGATGTACATATCATCTCCCTTTTTTTCAATTGTAATCCCTAATTTTCGGAATACAGTCGGCATTTGTCCTAAGTATTCCCATCTTACGTTTTTGATGGTCAACTCACTTTGCGTCATGGCGGCCAGTCCTACCCAGCTTCCAATTTCAATCATATCGGGAAGTAAGGTGTGTTCTGTTCCTTTTAAGGATTGGACCCCTTCAATGGTAAGTAGATTAGACCCTATTCCCGAAATTTTTGCCCCCATGCGGTTCAGCATATTACAAAGTTGCTGTAAATAGGGTTCACAGGCAGCGTTGTAAAGGGTGGTAGTTCCTTTAGCCATTACTGCGGCCATCACTAAATTGGCTGTGCCTGTTACTGAGGCTTCATCAAGTAATAAAGAGGTTCCCTTTAGTTGTGGAGCTTCTACACTGTAAAAGGCATCTTCTTGATTGTAATTAAATTGTGCCCCTAACTGAATAAAACCATCAAAATGAGTATCGAGTCTTCTTCGTCCAATTTTATCACCACCGGGTCTTGGAATACTTCCTTTACCGTATCGAGCAAGAAGTGGTCCGACAAGCATAATTGATCCTCGTAAACTTTTGCCCTCTTCTTTATAGGCGTCTGAACGGAGATACGAAAGATCTACAGCATCTGCCTGAAATGAATAGCTGCCCTCAGAAAGAGCAGTTACTTTGACGCCTAGATTTCGAAGGAGTTGAATTAGTTTGTTAACATCAACAATGTCGGGAATATTGTGGAGGGTAACGGGTTCGGCAGTTAATAAAACAGCGCATAAAATTTGAAGGGCTTCATTTTTTGCTCCTTGAGGCGTAATAGACCCTTTTAATGTATGTCCACCTTCAATAACAAATGACTCCATACGCTAGTACCGTTTGCGATTATTGCGTTTTCTTTGTTTGGTATTGCTACTGGGGCCATTTCCGTTTTTCGTTTTGATCTTCATCAATTCAACAGAGTCACCAAGGGGAAGTTGTTGGGCTGAAACCTTAAGCTTTCCATTAGAAAGCTCGTCTAAATGGGCTAAAATGACAACATCTTCAACGGAATCTTTATTCCAACTTAAAAAGCATTTTTTCATATGATTGGCAATGGTAAAAACCAATACATCTTTAAGTTCTCCCTCTTCCCAGTTTACGGCTACATCAATCATATTTTTTATATTGTTTCCATAAAACCGGTATTTCGGATGGTTTTGAGGATAGGCTAATTTTTCTGGTTTTGTTTCCAGAACTTCTTTTTGTGGTTTTTCAAAAGGACTATCAACATCAAAATCAAAACCTGACATGATGAATAATTGATCCCAAAGCTTATGTTGAAAATCCGGAACATCTCGTAAATGAGGATTCAAATTACCCATTACCCCAATAATTGCTTTAGCCAACTTATTTCGCTCTTCAGCATCAGTTTTTTCTTTGGCTTGTTCGATCATTAACTGAATATGTCTCCCATATTCAGGGATGATTAAAGGCTTGCGCTTTGTATTGTATTGCAAGGATTCCATAAAAATTAAATTAAATGTATTGGGTGGGTTATTCTGTGTTGCAAATTAGTAAAAACATCTTAGAATTAAGTGACAAAGTACTTACAAAACGATAACTCCTTTAAGAAGACTTACTTTTTTATAAATTGAAATGACCTCTTCGGGATCCTTCATCGTTATCCGTACACTCAGACTTACAAAGGCATTTTTCGATGATTTTTTTTCACTTAAAACCGCATTTTTATCTTCAAATAAGGATTTTAGGTGGGTTAGGTTAGAAGAGTTTGTTTTTACAATAAATTTAAAAAGATACAGACCTGGCCAAGATTGTGATTGTTGAAGTTTTTCTTGTAAACTCGAAAAAAAATCTTCTTGATAATGGGATGGAATTGACAAAGCCTTTTCTTTTGTGTAAAGATATGGTTTTTATCTTTGGTAAAAAATGAACATGTCCTTAAAGCGTATTGTCATTAGTGGTAGTCCCGGAGGTGGAAAAACGAGCATTGTTCGTGAATTGGCACTCAAAGGATATCCCATTTTTGAAGAATATTCCCGGATTTTAATACAACAAGGGCAGGCTGAAGGCAAACGAAATGCATTTTTAGCCGATCCACTTCTTTTTAGTGATCGATTGTTTGAATTTAGAAAGGCACAATTTTATCATACTGCAGAGCCTATACCGGTCACCAGTACACATGTTGTTTTTTACGATCGAGGAATTCATGACATTTATGCCTATCTAAAAGCAATTGGGCGGCATACTCCTGATTGGAAAACTAAAGTAGCTCTTTTTCAATATGACCTAGTGTTTTTGGTTGAGCCTTGGGAAGAAATATACCAACAAGACGAGCAACGTTTGGAAACCTTTGAACAAGCTCAAGGCTACTTTCCTTATATTGAATCGGCCTATAAATCAAATCATAAAGTAGTGGTAGTGCCTAAGGATTCTATAGTATCAAGGGTTTCTTTTATTGAGTCTTATATACAAACCTTTTTTGTATGATTGATTTACTGAAGAAATACTGGGGCTACAAGGCTTTTAAACCTTTACAGCACGCTATTATTGAAAGTGTTTTAGAAGGAAATGACACCCTAGCGCTTTTGCCTACAGGAGGTGGAAAGTCACTATGCTATCAACTGCCTGCCTTAATGATGGAGGGCAGTGTTTTGGTCGTCTCACCCTTAATTGCCCTTATGGAAGATCAAGTACAGCAACTAAGTCGTCGAGGAATCAAGGCAATGTATTTTAAATCGGATACCCCAAACCAAACCGTACATCAGCAGATAGACAATTGCATCCATGGAAACTATAAGGTGGTATATACATCACCCGAGCGATTGGCTCAACCTGCATTTAAACACCACCTAAGTCAAGCTCATTTTTCTTTACTTGCTATTGATGAATCCCATTGTATTTCTTCTTGGGGACATGATTTTAGACCGACCTATAGAAAATTAAACGAATTGCGTGATGTGTTTCCTTCTGTTCCTCTATTGGCATTAACCGCAACTGCCACTCCCGAAGTTGTGAAGGACATTATTGAAAATTTAGAAATGAAAACGCCCCGTTGTTTTCAAGGGAGTTTTGACCGACCAAATATTGACTACCAACGTTGGATTACAGAAGACAAAAAAACGACTACAATTCAAATATTGAAACAATACAACCAATCGAGTATTGTGTATTGTCCCACTCGAAAAACGACCGAAAATTGGGCCTTATTTTTACAGCAACAAGGACTAAAGGCTGATTTTTTTCACGGGGGCATTACTCAACAAGAAAAAAAGGAAAAGTTAAAAGAATGGCAAGCTGAAAAGGTAGTTCATATGGTGGCTACTACCGCTTTTGGTATGGGAATAGACAAGACCAATGTTCGAACAATTGTTCATGTTGACCTTCCTGAAAGTATAGAAGCGTATTATCAAGAAACCGGTAGAGCCGGAAGAGATGGACAAGCTGCTCAAGCGATATTGCTTTTTCATCCTCTTGAGGCAAATGATCGATTGGCAAAACATCAAAAACAAATTCCTACAATTGCTGAAGTAGAAAAAATGTATAAAGCAATGTACAACTACTTTCACATTGCTAGAGGGGAGGGACTTGGAGAAACCGTTCCTTTAGAACTCAATCGTTTTGCATCTCGTTATTCACTTTCAAAGACTAGAGCACATCACCTGCTCACTCTTTTTGAAAAAGCAGGGGTTATTGCATTACAGTATGGAATAGATCAACAAAGAGGGATTCAAATGAAATGCACAGTTGACCAAGCCAAAGCTTATTTGCAACAGCACACTTCAGATTCAGCAATTCTATTAGAAGCCTTGATGCGGCACTATCCTCACTTGTTTTTGGAAACAATGTCAATACAATTAACTAAAATAGCGACTAGATTGCAATGGTCTTCACCTCGATTTCATTCAGGACTTTCCGAATTGGAAAAAAGTAATCTAATACAGGTTCTAAATACCGCACCTTTATCGATTACTTTTTTGCAAGCCAGAAATGATCAACAAAATAGCGTAGCCTGTTACCAGAATATAATTCAAGTTGAAAACCGTAAGGAAAAACAATTAAAAGCAATGCTTTCCTTTGCTTCAACTAGTAAATGCTGTAAGCGTAATCAATTATTGGCCTATTTTGGAGAAACAGCCGACAAAAGTTGTGGGCAGTGTTTTGCAGATGCTTGTCGCCCTGAGGCAGCACAAGAAAACAATCTAAATGAAAAGGTAGTTTCTTTGCTACAAAGAGCGCCTCATTCCATTCAAGAACTCAAACAAAAATTGTACTTTGAACCCGAAGCGTTACGTCCGATTTTAAACAAATTATTACAAGATCAAATGATTTTTGAGACCGATAATCACCAATACGTATGGAACCATGAATAACACTAAAACCCTTCCTCGAATTGTCTTTTTTGGTACTCCAGAGTTTGCACGTTATTGTTTGGCTTATTTAGTAGAGAAAGGATTTGAAATAGCCGCGGTTGTTACCGCTCCTGATCGGAAAGCGGGGAGAGGAAAAAAAATGACTTCATCGCCTGTTAAAACCTACAGTATAGAAAAAGGAATACCTGTTTTACAACCTGAAAATTTAAAAGACAATCGGTTTATTTCCGATTTAAAAACTTTAGCCCCTGATCTTCAGGTGGTTGTAGCTTTTCGAATGTTGCCAAAGTTAGTATGGGAAATCCCCGCTTTGGGAACACTAAATCTTCATGCCTCTTTATTGCCCAATTACCGGGGAGCGGCTCCGATCAATTGGGCTATTATAGAGGGAGAAAAGGAAACGGGAGTCACAACTTTTTTAATTAATGAACAAATTGACACCGGGGCCCTTTTACTCCAAGAGCGCATACCCCTATTGGAGACCCATAATGCACAGGGGTTACACGATGCTTTATTGCAAATTGGAGCTCCTTTATTAGCAAAAACCTTAATTAACCTATCAGAGGGTTCCCTCATTCCAAGACCCCAACATCCCCAAGGAAATGAAAAGGAGGCACCCAAACTCACTCCTGAAAACACAAAAATTGATCTTAATCAGCCCTTAAATCTAATGGTATCAAAAATACGAGGCTTGGATCCTAATCCTGGTGCTTGGCTAAGCTTTAAAGAAGGAGAAGAAACCGTTCGGATGAAAGTATTTCAGGCTGAGGCAGTATATG
>RGZR01000160.1 GCA_010031465.1 Flavobacteriia bacterium | reverse complement strand
CGATAAAATGAAATTATTAGATTGGGTTAAACATTACGTAAAGGGTAATTCTATTCTTGACAATGCCGTTTCAGAATTTGCCTTTTAGAATTATACAGGAGTAACAATTCTTACATTATCAAACTTTATCGCCCCTCGAATAACCCCTTCAATGACTTCTGATAGCGCCTCAATAACAGGTAGTTTTAATTGACTTTTTGTGTAGATCATGCTTATTTCCCTAGCCGGTTCTGGACTTGTAAAATGGCGAAGATTTTTTGCGTTTTCTTCGGAAAGGTTTCGGGTTTGCAGATAGGGTAAAAGGGTCATCCCCATGCCTTCGTTTGCCAAATGGACTAAAGTTTCAAAACTTCCGCTTTTTAAATCAAACGATTTTGAAATGCGTGTGGTCTGACAAAGTTTTAATACATGTTCTCTAAAACAATGGCCGTCTTCAAGAACCAAAACATCCATTTTTTCAATGTCCTCAACTTCCAACGTTTTTAATTTTGATAACGGATGGGTAGGAGGGGTGTACCCCACAAAAGGTTCATAATACAGCGGCTTTTCAATCATCTTTGGTGTATCTAGAGGCGTTGCGGCAATTCCCGCATCTAATTTACCTTGCAGAAGTTCATCGAGTATAGAAGCAGTATTTAATTCTTCAATTTTCAAATTGACCTTTGGGAATTTTTTGATGAAGTTGTTTAAAAACATGGGAAGGAGTGTGGGCATAACAGTGGGGATAATTCCGAGTCGAAAATCACCTTCTACTGCGCCCTTTTCCATGGCGACAATATCGGTCATCCGTTTGGCTTCTTCTACAATTATTTTGGCTTGGGTTAAGATTTTTTGACCTATAGGGGTCAACGCAATTGGCTTTGTATTTCGATTGAATAATTTCACACCCAATTCTTCCTCTAATTTTTGAACTTGCATGCTTAGCGTCGGTTGAGTTACAAAGCATTTTTCAGCGGCGAGTGTAAAATTGCCTTCCTCGGCAACCGCTAAGGTGTATTGGAGTTGAGTTAGGGTCATAACGTATAGAAACTTCCATATGGATATTGGTTAATGGTGCTTCCCTATTGTCGATAACTTGTTTGTTTATCTCATCAACAACTTCCATTCCCGCAATAACTTCTCCAAATATTGTGTAGGATCCGTCCAGGTGATATGCGCCGGGGGTTTGCTGCACGATAAAAAATTCATAGGGAGAAGCAAGTTTGTGTGGATTTTCTATTTCACTGCTTGGCATAGATAGTACCCCTCTGTGGTGCTTGTATCCCTTTCGAGTATCCGGAGGGAGAAGGTATTTGCCTATTTCCCCTCTTTTTTTTGAGGTTTCAAAACGATCTGAATTACCTCCTTGGATTATAAACCCCGGGACTACACGATGAAAAGTGGTGCCATTAAAATAGTTTTTCTTGGTTAGGTAAATAAAATTTGCGCGATGATAAGGGGTGTTTTTATACAGCCGGATGTCAATAGTGCCAAACCGCGTTGTGATCCTGACCTTATCTTCAGGGTTTTCCTTTTCATAATTGAAAAAAAAGGGAATGGCATTTTTATCATTTAAAAGAAACGGTTTTTTTTCAGCCTCACTATTTTTATCAATTCCCTCAGGAAGAGCATCGGAAGTGTCTTGCACTTCTTGTTTGGTTGACGAACTTTCAGGGGTTGAGGAAGATGTCTTCTTGTTGGGAGGAGGGGACTGACATGCTATCGTTATTAGTAGCAGAACAAAGGAGAGATTTTTTACATTTGTACGCATCATGGATTACCAAACCTTTATTGATTGTATTTCAAAGGTAGCAGATTTGAACTTACCAGGAAAATCAGCACATTTAGAAGCCGCGCCACTTCATCGACTACAATCCTTGCATCAGGAAATCTACCAAGATCAGATTCAAACGGCAAAACAAGCCGCGGTATTGTTGAATTGTTATCCTAAAAAACAAGCAATGCAACTTTCGTTAATTCAACGAACGCTTGACGGAGGTGTTCATTCAGGTCAAATTGCCTTTCCTGGCGGTAAAAAAGATAAAAAAGATGGGTCTTTATGGGCCACGGCTTTGCGTGAATACCAAGAAGAATTAGGAAGTAAACCCTTTTCAAGTTCTC
>RGZR01000159.1 GCA_010031465.1 Flavobacteriia bacterium | reverse complement strand
ATCACAATCAACAGACCTCAAGTTTACAATGCCTTTCGTCCAGAAACCAACATCCAAATGTTAGAAGCTATGGAGGTATGTCGGGAACGTTCGGATATTGATGTTGTTGTTCTTACTGGTATAGGCGATAAGGCGTTTTGTAGTGGAGGAGATCAAAATGTAAAAGGAGTTGGAGGATACGTAGGTGAAGACGGTGTTCCCAGATTAAATGTTTTGGATATACACAAACGCATTCGAGAATTGCCAAAACCCGTAATTGCCATGGTAAATGGATATGCGATTGGGGGAGGACATGTTTTGCATGTGGTTTGTGATTTAACAATTGCTAGTGAAAATGCAATTTTT
Organism: Flavobacteriia bacterium; assembly: GCA_010031465.1. GTDB lineage: Bacteria > Bacteroidota > Bacteroidia > Flavobacteriales > Flavobacteriaceae > MS024-2A. The sequence goes on along the minus strand of RGZR01000159.1, from coordinate 1,786 downwards.
GGACAAACTGGTCCTAAAGTGGGTAGTTTTGATGGCGGCTTCGGTTCTTCCTACCTTGCTCGACATGTAGGACAGAAAAAAGCCCGAGAAATTTGGTTTTTATGCCAACAATATTCCGCACAAGAAGCGCTAGATATGGGGATGGTTAATAAAGTTGTTCCTTTAGCTCAACTTGAAGATACTGTAATGGAATGGTGTGCTATTATGCAACAACGGAGCCCCTTGGCTTTGCGTATGATAAAGCGGTCATTAAATGCAGAATTAGACGGACAACACGGGTTGATGCAACTTGCCGGAGACGCTACTTTGATGTACTATCTGATGGAAGAAGCTCAAGAAGGGAAGCAAGCTTTTTTAGAAAAAAGAGCGCCAAATTTTAAAAAATATCCAAAGTTCCCTTAAGCATGCTGCAAAAGGCAAAGGTTTGGATACGAGCCGCTCGATTGCGGACATTACCCCTTTCTATAGCGGGGATAATTTCTGGAAATGCACTTAGCCTATCAAATCCTCATTTTTCATGGTCTCTTTTTGGACTCATGATGATTACCGCCATGTTGTTTCAAGTCGTTTCTAATTTTGCAAACGATTATGGTGATGGCGTTAAGGGTACTGATAATGCACAACGAATTGGTCCAGAGCGGGTATTTCAAGCGGGACTACTCTCAAGAGCTTCTCTTAAAAAAGGAATACAAATCACTTCCGGATTGGCTTTTTTAATGGCCACTATTCTCATTTTTTTAGCTTTTGGAGGTACTTCTTGGCACTATATTTTTCTCTTTCTAGGATTGAGTGTTGCGAGTATTTGGGCTGCTGTAAAATACACCGTTGGTAACAATGCCTACGGTTATTATGGTTGGGGTGATGTTTTTGTTTTCCTCTTTTTTGGTGGCCTAAGCGTTCTAGGAGCCTCTTTTCTTCAACAAAATTCCATTTCTATTGATGCCTATTTATTGGTTTTGGTTATTGGTGCCCTTTCTGTGGCTGTCTTAAATTTGAATAATATGCGTGATATAGAAAGCGATAGTGCAGTTGGAAAACGGACCGTTGCAGTTAAATTAGGTGTAGGTAAGGCAAAGCGGTATCACATTGTTTTGATTTTGGGGGCATTATCAGGATTGTTTTTATTTCTTTTCAAAACGCAACCGCATTATTTTTGGCTTCCCTTACTTATTTGTATTCCCTTGGGTTTACATCTAAAACGCGTGATTCAAAATACACGTCCTGTTGATTTTGATCCTGAACTTAAAATAGTAGCCTTGTCAACTTTTGCTTTGTCTGTTTTACTTTTTATTGCACTATACCTCAGTTCATGAAAGTTTCTTTAAAAAAACGCCATTTTCAATTTAAGCGTCCAAGTGGGACATCAAGAGGCATTTTAACTGAAAAAACAAGTTGGTTTATCGTTCTTGAAGAAGCCTCCCAAATGGGAATTGGGGAATGCAGCCTTCTGCCGGGTTTAAGCCCTGATGACCGTCCAGAATTTGAATCCACACTTAAATTGGTTGCTCATGCTCTTTCAAAAGGAGAATCATTGCCAGATTTAACTACTTGGCCCGCTATTGCCATGGGGGTAGAAACCGCGTTACGGTCACTTAATTGCTCAGACACCTATACTTTGTTTCCTTCCGATTTTACTTCTGGAATTACAACCTTACCAATTAACGGATTGGTTTGGATGGGAGATTTTGATATTATGAAAACCCAAATTGATTCCCTTTTGGAAGCAGGCTATGATTGTATTAAACTAAAAATAGGGGCACTTAATTTTCAACATGAACTTGAATTA
>RGZR01000158.1 GCA_010031465.1 Flavobacteriia bacterium | reverse complement strand
GAATAAAGGTGATAAATCGAATAGACATACTGTAATATTTCATTTTCTGTACTTCGGTAAATAGAGCGTTTTTTATTTGATTACCTACCGAGAGAAAGGTTATTGTGAAAAGGAAATAATTTACTCAAAAAAAAAGCAACATCAAAAATTATGATGTAATCATTCTTGATGCTGCTTAATTCTACTAATCTATTGTTTTTCTACTTCTTTTAATTCCATCTTACATATCGGACAAGAACCCGCTTTGTCATACATTTTCCCCTCTTCACAATCCATAGGGCATTGGTAAGAAGCGTTCATTGCCGTTTCATTAGCATCATGTTCATGATTTTGATGTGTTTCCGTTTTGTTCTCTTTTTTTGTGTCTTTACATGAAGTTAAAGTCACACTCATTACTAAACTCAGACACAGTACTAAAATTACTTTTTTCATTCTTCTATAATTAATGGTTATTACTCTATTATTTGTTTTACTTCTCCACATGTAAGCATGGCTTGACCATAATATGGATTGATTACTTTTTCATCTTTACTTAACCAATAGGCTCCATTGTTGTTGTCTGCCATTGGGCAATATTGTTGATATATTTTTTCATTCACTCCAAAATATTCAATCGCACTTGATAAAGAGGAGGAAAGGAGCTTAAATTGACTTCGTTGCGCTGCAATATCCGTTGAATTTGAAAGGGTAGTGGTGGCCTTTTTAATTTCCTTCTCCAAGGAGGTCCAAAGGGCAAGCGATTTATTATCCTTCAATAATTTCATGTCAATTTCAGTCAAATAAGCGAGTACTAAGATGGCATTTCTTATGACTGCTTCCGAATCATCGTTGACTAAATCATCTTTTAAAAGGATGTAGCGATCAAATACCTTTTTCAATTGATTTTGAAAGGCTTTTGATACTTCAATTCGCTCCTTAAGAATTGCAGAATTGTCCATATCAGTCATGGTATCCATCATTCCCATATGCCCTTCGTGGCCTGTCATTGTTTTAACGCCCGCCTTATTCATCATCGACTTTTTACCTTGCAATTGTGCGGCAGCATCAACTGTATAAGTACCGTTCGTCACGATCTCATCTCCAAGAGTTAAACCCTCAAGAACTTCATATTCATTGCCGATTTGATTGCCCACAACAATTTCATGCATTTCAAAAACGGGTTGGTCCGGATTGGTTTTTAAATAGACGACGGAACGTTCACCTGTCCATAACACTGCAGATGCTGGAATTTTCAATACTTTTTTCATTGCGGAACCTTGCGTTCGCTTAACTACGCCTTCCACAAACATGCCCGGTTTAAAAACCTGATCAGTGTTGTTTAAAACGGCTCTTAATTTTACCGTTCTTGTGTTTGCATTTAGAACAGGATCTATAAAATCAACCTTTGTTTTAAATGTCGTATTTTGATTCGAATGGGTAGTTATGGAAATTTCTTGCCCTTTTTTAAAAAAATCAATTTGATTTTCAAACACATCAAAATTGGCCCAAACCGTATTGAGATTGACTATTTTTAACAGGGCTTGTCCTTGTTTAATATAGTCCCCTTGGGCCACTAATTTTTCAGAAACCGTTCCCGTAAACGTCGCGTAAATTGGCACGTTTTCTTGTACTTGTTTGGTGCGCTCTATTTGATTGATTTGAGTATCCGAAAGTTTCCATAGTTTTAGTTTATTACGCACTGCGTTATATAAGGCTGGCTGGGTTTCTTTCAATGAAACTGCCGTAATGAGTTCCTGCTGAGCGGCATACAATTCTGGGGAATATACCGTAGCTAGCAACTGCCCCTTTTGTACTTTTTCCCCCGTAAAATTTATATTCAGCTTTTCTATCCTTCCTGAGAAATAACTTACTTGTACCGCATTGGCCTCTTCATTTTCAACAATAGTTCCTGATAATTTTACCTCTGTAATTCCAGAAGCCCCTTCACCAACCACAACGGTTTGGATGTTGGCCAAGGCCATGGCGTTTTCGGTTAACTTAAACTGATCTGCCGCTAAACCCATTGCACTAGTTTCGGCAGGAATTAAATCCATACCACAAATAGGGCAATCGCCTGGTTCAGCTTGCATAATTTGTGGATGCATTGCGCAGGTCCACATTTGATTTTCTTCAGCCATTTCAGCGTGATTGTGTACTGTTTCTTCGTTAGTGGTATTTCCCGAAAGAACCCATCCGAATAAAAATCCAACAGCTAAAATTCCTATGTAAATTATATATTTTTTCATGTCTTTAATTTGTTAAATAATTAAT
>RGZR01000157.1 GCA_010031465.1 Flavobacteriia bacterium | reverse complement strand
ACCAAATGCAGCAGAGGAAGCAGTTGTTTTTGAAGGATGATTATTTCGAATACTTTGTCCTAAAGCATAAGGAATCACCTTTAAATTTTTAGGCGATTTTAAATTTAATCCATGCATTTTCCCTGCCAACGACAACCGTTTTATGTCGAATCCTAAAGGAAGATTGGCCCAAAAAGCGGTTTCACTACGTTTGCTGATATTACGTTGAAAATTAATTCCCCATGTTTTGTCTGATCCGCTTGCAAATCGAATCGAACGCAGGGGTATGGCAAACTCAGCACTCCAACCATAATCTCCTGTTTCCGTTTTAACTGTCCATGAGGCATCCCAATTTAGATTGGTACCGCCCACAACACCGCCTTGTTGTCTATTTACACTCATATTTCCTGAGCCCTCATTGTCAATCTGGGCATCGTATTCCATACCGTTGGCATTGGTGCCGAAAAGGAATCCGTTTTGTTGATCATTATAGGTGTCGATAATAAATAAAAAACTATCATCGTCGTTTAAGTCTGCGTCACGTCTTGAATCTGAGATTACAATTTTATCGGGTTCAGTATCATAACAAATTACCGCTACATAGAGTGTTTTTAAAGTATAGGCAATTCTAATTTCTGTTTTTTCAGATGCAGCCGCTCCGTATTTAGGTTTACTTTGTTTTAATTCAGTAATTGCGGGTACTTTTTGCCACAGCATTTCTTTTTGGATATTCCCGTCAATAACAGGTTCTTCTTCTAGAAATGTAATTTGAGTATGCTGGGTAGTGTACGGAGTACTTTGTTGTGCGGTAAGGGACAAGCAGAACAAGGCTAGGGGAAGGAGAAAGTGTTTCAATAATTCTTGAGATAAAAGAGGGTAAAAGTAACAATAATTTTAATGACGGATGAAGAGGTCAATTTTGAATTTTTATCTTTGAGACAACACTAAGTTAACATTTATGAAAAACATTTTTTCTATTGTATGTTTTTGTTTTCTTACTCTCGGGTATGGTCAACGAAAATTTGAAACTGTAGCCGAAGCTATTGGTATTGAAAGTCTATCGCAGTTTAAAGCCTTTTTAGCACTGCCTAATGATGCGGCGAATGGAGATGAAATTCTTAAAAATATTGATTGGGCAACGGTGCAATTAGAACGTCTTGATTTTGAAGTAAAGTCGTTGAAAACACCAACACGTCCATTACTGGTAGCGAATCATCAATACAGAAAAAATGCACCTACAATAGCGTTTTACATGCATCTGGATGGTCAGGCAGTAGATCGATCCAAATGGTTTCAAGACGACCCTTATGATGCTGTACTCAAAAAAAAGCAAGGAAATGAATTTGTAACAGTAGGATGGGAAGCCCTTGAAGCACATTCCTATGACGATTTACGCATCTTTGCCCGGTCGGCATCTGATGATAAAGGACCTTTTATAATGCTTTTAACGGCTTTGGCGTACTTGAAAGAACAAAAAGAGAAACCGGCTTTTAACATGAAATTAATTTTGGACTTTGAAGAAGAACAAAGTTCCGCAGGATTGCCCTATGCCGTGGCAAACTATAAGGACGACCTAAAAGCTGAATTACTTTTAATTTTGGACGGTCCTATGCATTCATCAGGATTGCCTACTTTGGTTTTTGGAAACCGCGGAATTGCTTCGCTAACCCTAACAACCTATGGCCCCATAACTCCACAACACAGTGGGCATTATGGAAATTATTTACCTAACCCAGCACTCGATTTGGCTAAAATACTGGCTTCGATGAAGGATGATGAGGGAAGGGTTGTTCTTCCAGATTTTTACAAAGGGATTGCGATTGATGCAGCAGCAAAAAAGGTGTTGAATGGGGTGCCTGAAGAAGAAAAAGCAATTAAGGCTAGAACGCAAACCCTACGTAATGATCAAGTGGGGGCAACTTACCAAGAATCATTGCAATATCCCTCATTAAATATTCGGGGTATGCAAAGTGGCTGGGTAGGAGACAAGGCTAGAACGATTATTCCTTCAACAGCGACTGCTGAGATGGACATTCGATTGGTGCTTGAAAGTAAGCCTGAAGAGTTAATACAAGCCGTGAAAAACCATATAGAAAAAATGGGATACACCGTACTGGATCATGTTCCCTCTTCATCAGAACGAATGATCTATTCACGAATCGTAACGCTTGAATCGAAAATTGCTTACCCCGCCTTTCGAACCAATACAGAATCCAAAGAAGGATTATGGATGGCCGATATATTGAAACAATACTATGGTAAGGAACCTGTAATTATTCGGACAAGCGGTGGATCTGTACCTATTTCACCTTTTGTTTCCCAACTCGGTATACCGGCAATTGGTCTTCCTACAGTGAATCT
>RGZR01000156.1 GCA_010031465.1 Flavobacteriia bacterium | reverse complement strand
AGGGAGTTGAGAATCAACTTCCCAGCCTTGAATCAGGCGGTAAGCATTCCAAATTTTATTTGCAAAATTTTTGCCTTGTTGGCATAAACTTTCATCAAACAAAAGGTCATTACCTGCAGCAGAGCTCAACATTAATCCCACGCGTACGGCATCGGCTCCAAATTCTTCAATCAAAGCTAAAGCATCGGGTGAATTGCCTAATTGTTTTGACATTTTACGCCCCTTTTTATCTCGAACTAAGCCTGTTAAGTATACCTTTTTAAAGGGCCGTTCTTGCCTAAAGGCATATCCAGCCATGATCATTCTTGCAACCCAAAAGAATAAAATATCAGGACCGGTAACCAAGTCTTGAGTCGGATAATAATACTCAATTTCTTTATTGTTCGGGTTTCGAATCCCGTCAAAAACAGAAATGGGCCACAGCCAAGAAGAAAACCAAGTATCTAATACATCTTCATCTTGACGCAAATCTTTTGAAGTAAGATCCTTATTGCCACTTTTTTGTTTGGCTTTTACAAGGGCTTCTTCTAAAGAAAGGGCAACCACATAGTCGTCCGTACCAAGGCCGTAATAGTAGGCAGGAATTCGGTGTCCCCACCACAATTGACGAGAAATGTTCCAATCGCGAATATTCTCCATCCAATGGCGGTAGGTATTTTTAAATTTTTCGGGAACCAATTCAATCGCATCAGAATGCAATACGGCATCCAAGGCTGGAGTGGCTATGGATTCCATTTTTAAAAACCATTGATCTGATAACCGAGGTTCAATAACTGCTCGTGTGCGTTCTGAGGTACCAACTTTGTGAACATGGGTCTCTGTTTTCAAAAGCAATCCTTGCGCTTCTATGGCCTTCACTATTTTTTTTCTAGCTACAAAACGATCTAGGCCTTCATAGTCCAAACCGAACGCATTTAAAGTCCCATCCGAATTAAAAATATCAATAATGTCTAAGTGATGTTTTTCGCCCAGTGCTTTATCATTAATATCATGAGCGGGGGTCACTTTTAAACAACCCGTCCCAAAGTCCATTGCCACATAGTCGTCTTCAATGATAGGGATTGTTCGTTCAGCAATTGGAACAATAACTTGCTTTCCTTTTAAATGCGTGTAGCGTTCGTCTTCTGGGTGGATACAAACTGCAGTATCCCCCAATAAGGTTTCAGGTCGCGTGGTAGCGATAACTACTTGTTCATCTGTTCCTACAACGGCATAGGCAATATGGTAAAGTTGACCTGCTTTTTCTTCGTAAATCACTTCTTCATCAGAAAGTGTCGTTTGCGCCTCTGGATCCCAATTTACCATTCGATACCCCCTGTAAATAAGTCCTTGTTCGTACAATGACACGAAAACACGAAGAACGGATTCAGACAACTCAGGATCTAAAGTAAATTGGGTACGATCCCAATCACAACTGCATCCCAATTTTTTTAGCTGTTCTAAAATCACCCCTCCGTATTCCTCTGTCCATTCCCAGGCATGGTTCAGAAAATCGTCGCGGGTTAGTGAGCTTTTTTCAATTCCTTGGGCTTTTAATTTGGCCACCACCTTAGCCTCTGTGGCTATTGAAGCATGATCTGTACCCGGAACCCAACAGGCATTAAACCCACGCATTCTTGCCCGTCGGATGATAATGTCTTGTAAGGTGTTGTTAAGCATATGCCCCATATGCAATACTCCTGTTACATTTGGAGGTGGAATTACAATTGTATAGGGTTCTCGATGGTCAGGAACAGACTTAAAGTAATCGTGTTCTAACCAATACTGATACCATTTTTCTTCCACCTTTTGGGCGTCAAACTTGGAGGGAATTTCCATAGCGTTGTAACAACTAAAATTAGGTTACAAAAGTAGCAACCCTAGGGGGATAATAAAAATTGAGCCCGTGATTTGAAAGAAATTATTATTTTTAGGCAACAAATCTAAAACTTATGAATGCAAAACACTACTTAGGACTGCTCTTCTTTTTGTTTATTGGCATTACCACAGCGCAACAAAACGGACCTCAAATCTCATTTGATACAACCACCATTGATTACGGTATTGTAGAAAATGGAAGTGAAGGTACCCGAAGTTTTATTTTTACCAATACAGGAACCTCAGATTTACTAATTGAACATGTGCAATCTAGTTGTGGGTGTACCGTGCCAAAAAAACCGGAAGGACCAATTGCCCCTGGAGAAAATGGAGAAATTGTTGTTCATTATGATACAAAACGTACAGGTCCCTTTCGCAAAACCATAACTGTGACCACCAATATAGAGGGGAATTCTATAGTAGCGCTTAAACTTAGAGGTACCGTCCTTCCTGCCCAATAATTCGATTTGTACTCTTTTTTAGCTCAAAATAAATTTTTCTTTTTTAAAAAAA
>RGZR01000155.1 GCA_010031465.1 Flavobacteriia bacterium | reverse complement strand
CAGTTGAGCTTGCTGGTCAAGTAAAGCCTTTTTTTCAAGTCGCTGAATACTTTGAGCGCGCTGTTTTTTATCTATGGGTAAATAACCATTAAAAGCAAAATTTTGACCGTTTAGCCCGGAGCTCATCAAAGAAAGAATTATTGAAGAGGGCCCAATATGAGGAATTACTTTAATTCGATTTGCATGCGCTTTAGCCACTATAACCGCACCTGGATCAGCAATCCCTGGGCAGCCTGCATCAGAAAGAAGACCCATAGAAATCCCTTGCACACATGGATTTAAATAGGTGTCAATCTCATTTTGAGTGGTGTATTTATTAAGCGGAAAAAGGCTGAGGTCCACTTGATTTTTTTGAGGGGTAATTTTTTTGATAAACCGACGCGCTATTTTTTCATTTTCTACAATAAAATGATCAAGATCTTCCACCGTTTTTTTAACTGAAAGGGGCAATACTTCAAGCGGAAGATTTTCGCCTAAGGGTGTTGGGATAAGGTGAAGAACACCTTTTGGGGGGGCATTTTCATTCATGATTTAGGGTATTTATCCAGTGATCTGCAGCTTTATTCAATAAAGCATAACAGTGTTCAAAGCCTTCATCTCCTCCATAATAAGGATCAGGTACTTCTTTTCCATTAGGTAAAAATAGGTGCACTTTTTCTTGTTCTTCTTTGGAGGAAGCGAGTGCTAATACAGCGTTATAATTACTTTTATCCATGACAAAGATGTAGTCAAAAACACCAAAGTCTGAAACTTCAAATTTACGCGCTTTTTGTGTACTCAGATCAATTCCAAAGCGAAGGGCTACAGCACAACTTCTGGGGTCTGGAGCACTTCCAATATGGTATCCAGATGTACCCGCGGAATCCACCTGAAAGGGGAGTCCTTTAGTTTTCGCTTCAAAAATACCTTGAGCTAGTGGTGAACGACAAATATTACCCAAGCAAACCATGAGTACCTTTGTTGTTTCCATGATAAAAGGAGATATTTAAAGGGTTAGCTTTTGATTGAGGTCTTCCACGTATTTTCGGAATTGCTTGTCGGTAAAACTCAGGTTATCTACAGTCTTACATGCGTGAAGAACGGTAGCATGATCTCTTTTTCCGATTTGATTTCCAATACTTGCAAGAGAAGCTTTAGTAAACTTTTTAGCGAAATACATGGCCAATTGACGGGCTTGAACGATATGACGTCTGCGGGTTTTTGATTGAAGTGTTTCAACGTCCATTTGAAAATATTCTGAGACCACTTTTTGAATGTAATCGATAGATACTTCTCGTTTGGTGTTTTTAACAAACTTCATCACTACCTCTTGAGCTAATTCGATAGTAATTTCAGCACGATTGAATGAAGACTGTGCAATTAAGGAAATAATGGCACCCTCTAATTCACGCACATTGGTTTTGATATTTTTAGCAACGTATTCAATAATAGAATCGTTAATATCAACTCCATCCCGATATAATTTATTTTTGAGTATGGAAATTCGCGTTTCATAATTGGGTAGCTGCAATTCTGCAGAAAGTCCCCATTTGAATCTGGATAACAGCCGCTGTTCAATGTCTTGCATATCCACAGGCGCTTTGTCGGAGGTCAAAATCACTTGCTTTCCATTTTGGTGTAAATGATTGAAAATATGGAAAAAGACATCCTGCGTACCTGTTTTTCCGGAAAGGAACTGAACATCGTCGATGATAAGAACATCGAGCAGTTGGTAAAAATGAATAAAATCGTTGCGGGTATTTTTCTTTACGGCTTCAATGTATTGTTGCGTAAACTTTTCTGCAGAAATATACAATACCGTTTTGTCTTGATATTTTTCTTTAATCTCAACGCCTATGGCATGGGCCAAATGGGTTTTTCCAAGCCCAACGCCACCAAAAATAAGGAGTGGGTTAAATGAGGTGCCTCCAGGTTTAGAAGCTACGGCTAACCCAGCTGAACGCGCCAAACGGTTGGAATCACCTTCCAAAAAATTATCAAAACTATAGTTTGGATTTAGCTGAGACTCAATCTGCAAATTCTTAATTCCTGGAATAACAAATGGATTTTTAAGTTCTCCAGAATTTACATTTAAGGGAGCATCAACATCTTGTGGTGTAAGTTGAGAGCGATTGTTACTGGGAATATTCTCTGTAAAAGGAGTTTTATTACCAAAGGTATTTTCCATTCTTATGGAATATACCAAACGCGCCTCTTTTCCTAATTCTTTTTGTAATGCCGTTTTTAAAAGCTTCACATAATGCTCTTCAAGCCATTCGTAAAAAAATTTACTTGGGACTTGTATGCTTAGTACGTTGTCATTTAGCTTAACTGGAACGATAGGAAGAAACCAAGTTTTAAAGGCCTGAGGTTGTATGTTGTCTTTGATAAATGAAAGACAATTTTCCCAAACCGAAGCT
>RGZR01000154.1 GCA_010031465.1 Flavobacteriia bacterium | reverse complement strand
GATCTCAGGACTTGTTTTGAAGTAGCGGAATGAAAGTTGATTTAGCATTGCAGGTAGCTAATTACCGATGCGCACGTCAGAAAGGTGGTTAATTCTGGCAGCGCCAAACCAGTGTTAATCAAAATCTATTTTTCACTTATGTTGACCGGAAAAGTTACTTAATTCTTTCCATTCTTTTTCATCCGAGAAATGCCAGCGCACATAAGCGGCAACCAATGAAAATTCTTCCTCTTTAAGATCAATAGGCTCCATTTTTCGATTCATAGAGCCGACAGGTGGTTGAATTCCCTTTTTTATAACATTGTACAAGTTTTGTGGAGTTTCGGCATTCACAGTGAAGGTCAGGGCCAGAGACACGGGTTGAGTATTCGAAACTCTTTGCTTGTGGCACTTACTGCACTTTTGTAAGAACAAGTCGCGTCCCGCCTCAATTTTTTTATTTGGAAGCTCTTCATCAAAAACGATACCACTACTATTCGGCCAGTCTAAAGCGTTGGCTGAAGCAATAAGAAACTCTCGATCTAAATCGCTTTGTTTGGGAGTTAACGCCGCAAGCCATGCAGAAATTGCGTAAACATCATCTTCATCAGCATCATAAAGGTGATCGGTAACTGGCGTCATTGAACCAGCCGCAATCCCGTGCTGCTCGCTCCAGCCATCAAAAAGGTAATTTGCATAGTCGTCTTCACGCCATTTTATCTTTGCATTTGAAAATGTTCCCAGTGCAGGTGCATCCCAACCTTCTGCAGTGCCACCCTGTAAAGATTTTTTTGATATGACTGCACCGAATATGTTTCTTGGTGAGTGACATGCTCCGCAGTGGCCCAAAGAACTGGCAAGATAAGCTCCGTGGTTCTCCGTCTCACTAAGATTCGGATCTGGATAAAAAAGTTGATCTTTAAGAAATAATGTTTTCCAACCAAGCAAAAAGGGTCGATAGGAAAACGGAAAGACTAGATCATTTTTTTCTGCTGTTTTTTTCACCGGTTTTCGCGTCATGAAATATGCATACAAGTCTTGCATATCTAATTCCGTGGTTTTTGAGAAAAAATCGTAAGGAAATGCAGGATAGAGATGGCGGCCTTCGCGATCTAGACCACGACGCATAGCACGGTCAAAGGCCTGGAAACTCCAAGTTCCAATTCCAGTTTCAGGGTCTGGTGTAATATTTGTCGAAAAAATTACACCGAATGGAGTTGGCAAACCAACGCCACCCGCGAAATCTAATCCGTTCTCTACAGTATGACAAGCAGAGCAACTTCCGATTTTTGCAAGCATTTCTCCACGTTCTATCGACTCGGGAGCAAATTTAGGAGTGGTTTGGATAGGTTCAATTTCAGTATTCGAAAATATTAAGGCAACGAACACCCCAGTGAACAGAGTGGTTACGATTAAAAAGTATCCAACAATTCTATACGCAGTAATCATATATAAACACGCTTCAATCCCCAAAAACTCATCAATCTCGTTACAGAAACTTTACACCAAAACCTGAATTTTAAAATCTAATTTTTCGCACTAATGAAATTCGTCTGCTATGTTTCATGGATCTTTTTTATCCCAAACGAACGATCAACCAGCGCAACGTCAGATTTAATAATTTGCACCAAGAAATCAAAAAATTTCTGGAATATAGGTATACTTCTTAAGTGTTTTGGCATAGCCAAAACAGCTTTCCTCGAATGTAAATTTATGTCTACGAATTTCAACTTGGACTTAAAAATATCCGAGATGTATGGAACAGTAATGCTTGGCGCATGACATGTCGCAAAACCCCCACTGACGATCTCTAAAGCGGTCGGGTAATTACCTGTTCGAAAAAATGGTTTCGCGTTATGTATATTTTGTGAATACCAATTGCGGGTAAGCACGTCCCAAGTTCGGATGCCATTAACCTCAACATATTTTTCGATAGGGAATTTTATTTGTTTTTTTGATGGGCAATTTAAAACCTCTAGGATTTCGTGGTCGGAAACACTTTGAGGAAGCGCCCACAAAACTTTGTCGTTAAATAGGGGCTCAAGATAATATAAATGTTCATGACCAATCACAGACGACTCCGAAACTACAGCCATGTGAATTAAGTGATTGTTTAGTGAAGCCACCAAAGTTTCGGAGTCTTTTTCAACCGTAATTTCAAAATAACTCAAATTATTTAACTGAGAAGCCGCCATCGAAACAACTTCAGAAAAACGGCCCCGAAAACTTGGTGTCACACCGAACGTAATTGCTAAGTCGTTATTTAAAAATTCATCAGAAAATTTTTTTTCAGCCTCATCTAAAGTTAACAAAATCCGCTGTGCAATATTAGCCCAATAGTATCCTTCGGGAGTAAATTCCGTTCCTACACCTCTTCCTCTTTTCAACAATTGCTTACCAAATAGTTCTTCTAATTTAGAA
>RGZR01000153.1 GCA_010031465.1 Flavobacteriia bacterium | reverse complement strand
TAAGCTCAGGTATTTCTAATCCCCTTAAATAAGTCAAACTAACATTTATTGATGAATGGCCCATAGCTTTCTGAAGCTTGGTTATACTACCTGTTCTTTTGAAGATTTCTATAGCCCCTGAGTGGCGAAAAGAGTAAAGATTTTGGTCTTTTTCAATGAGTTTAGAAGCCCTCTTAAAACGACTCCAAAGTGTCTTAAAATAGTCCTCATTAAATTCAATAGGGGACCCTGTAAAGATGTTATAGTCCTTACTTGTTGGCTTTAATTGTCCTCTTATAAATTCTGGAATAGGCACTATCCTATTCCTCTTAGATTTGACCCTAGCACCCTCATCAGACAAATATTTTAAGTCTTCTGAAAAGTCTCCCCATTTTAACAATCTTATTTCTCGATGAGGTCTAAGCAAGCATCCATAAGTAAGACTACAACAAAGAAAAAGATTGAAATTAAACCCCTTAATCTCCTTCAACAGTAAAGCAACATCCTCAATAGGCTTATGGAGCTGTTCGGCTTGTTTTCGAGGCTTTAAAGTACTTATTTCAACTGGGAGGCCATTCTCCTTCAAATAGTTTAGAAACGCGTTTATATGGCGTCTAGTAGTGTTAAAACTAGTTGGGTTTTGATACCTTTTAATCAAACAGTTTGTGAATTCAATAGGGATTGTTTTATGGGTTATAATTTGCCCTCTAAATTCCCTAGAAATTGATTCAATAGCCTTCTTATACATTGGAGATAAGGGCTCATTTAACTTTTGCTTTACAAGTTGATCATAAAGTTCAATTTCGTTTTTTGGGAGGCTATCGTCAAAAGAATAGTTGTTATTGACAAGATAATTATATATCTCCCTAGCCAAAAGTTCAGCTTTTTCTTTTCGTTGTTTTGGAGGATAACTATTGGGCTTAAGGTTTAGCTTAATTTTTTGTCCGTTTACGAGTCTTAATCTTTTAGACCCCATAACAAATTCGATAAAGAAGAATCCATCTGGTCTTCTCTTTACTTTTGGATAAGATAGTTCCATTTTTGGCACGTATTTGGCATTTTACAATTTGTTTAAATCGTAAAATTTCCAGAAGCCTTATTATAACTAGTCTTAAGAGAAGTTGAATTGAGTATGATAATTTGACTGCCAGTCAAGCGCTCTAGCCAACTGAGCTACATCCCCTTTTGGATGGAGCAAAGCTACATAATTTTAAACGATTCACCATTTTTTGATCCAGTAATTTCGTACGGCTTGATTTTCAAAAAGGAGAGGGATTAGTAGGTATTTATTGTGGAACATTTTCCAATTAATTTTTTAATATATTTAGTAAAAACTTCTCTTGAAAAACTACCTAATAAAGTATTTCCTTGAATTTCTGGTGATCGTTGTCGGTATCAGTTTGTCGTTTTATGTAGAAAAACAAAATGCGATAGCTTATAAAGATGAACTCAAAAATCAATCCTTGTCTAGGATTTTAAAAAATATCGAGGTAGATACAAAAGATGCCAATTTCAACCTTGAGGCACATCGTGAGGCCATTGAAGCCAGCGATTGGGTCTTGGACCGTAAAGATCGTCTTTTGGCCTATTCCAGAGATAGTATAGGGTATCATTTAGGCTTGGCTATGACTATTGCTACTCTTTTTGTTGACAATCAAGAAGAATATCGGGGCTTACAAAACTCGGGATTGATTGAACTTATCGAAAATGAGGAAGTTGTGGTGCGCCTACAAAATAAATACTCCGCCCACAGCTTTTATAAGGAGATTGAAAAAATAATCATTGAGTACAGCACACGCCTCAGTGATTATGGTCTAGAAAATCTGCGATATAATAGCAATAAAACCACTCCGCAAGGCTATTTTTATGATCGCACCTATACCGGTGCCTCTTTTAAGATCCCTTCTAAAATCATCGAATTACTTAAGGAAAAAAAGAACTTTCATGGATTTTACATCGACCGCATCCAAAGCAGGGTCGTCTCAGATAGTATTTTGAAAACACTTATTGAAAAGGAAATCCAATAACAACCCAGGAAAAAATTAGGAAGCAACATCTTCACTCATAATCTTTACATTAGAGACGGTAAAATTGAAGTTTTATGAAAGCAGATAAGGTATTAGTGTTTGTTGTTTTGTTGATTTTGGTACTCTGGGCCGGTTCGGGGTTGGTGATTTATTATCTGGTAGACAACTGGAGTGATCGCGGGACTCTGGGTGATTTGTTTGGGGTCTGCAATTCCTTGTTTTCAGGCTTGGCCTTGGCGGGTTTGATTTTTACGACCTATAAAAGCCGGACAGAACTTTTGAGCCAACGCGATGAAATTGAAGTTAACCGTAAGGAATTGATCAAATCACGGAAAATCCAAGAACGGTCAGAACGGGCCCTTAAAGAACAAGCCAAACAGATGAAGTTGGTCACC
>RGZR01000152.1 GCA_010031465.1 Flavobacteriia bacterium | reverse complement strand
TTGAGAATACGCCGCAGCGGTATTTAAAACATTCAAAATACAACTCTGAAGCACTGAGAGAGCGCCTCTTAAAAAGGCAGGAAAAAAAGCTAATTGGAGTAAGTTGGCTAACAAAATCAACACTACCTGGTGCGTCAAACAGGAACTTAAATTTGATTGAGTTGTTAAAAAACTTTGACAAAGAAACTGTGCGGTTTGTAAGTCTACAATATGGCGACGTGTCTAAAGAAATTTCAAAAATGCGTGAACATCATGGCATTGACATTATTGAAGTCAAAGATATTGACAATCGTGAGGATATCGATGGCCTAGCTTCATTAATGATAGCTTGTGACCAAATCATATCAGTTGATAATGCTACAGTGCATCTTGCCGGTGCTCTTGGAGTAAATACCAAAATACTTTTACCCTTCAATAATGACTGGCGTTGGGGCAAAGGCCGGAGAGATAGCCTTTGGTACAATTCTGTAACTCTTTATAGACAAAAATTTTTGAATGATTGGAGCCATCCAATCTCAGCGTTAATGACTGATAAGATAGCATAAAGATAGCAAATTTGATCATGTTGGAGTTATTACAAAACAACCAGCCAAGCAAAGCCTATTCTATCACTACAATCATAGAGGAAGGCCTAAAACTTCATAAGCTTGGTGCGCTTGAGAGCGCTGCTGAACTTTACCATTTAGCCCTCAAAAAAGATCCTGATAATGCATTAGCACTTCAGTTGACTGGCGTAATAGCCGGTCAGCTAGAGCAACTTGACCTCTCGATAGCACTGCTATCAAAAGCAATCGAGATAAATCCAAAATGTGCTGAAGCATTCAATAATCGTGGGTTAGTACTAAAAAAGTCAAATCTTTTTGAGAGAGCGCTGTCCGACCTAGATCAGGCAATTTTGCTCAATCCGTTATATGTGGAAGCATTCAACAATCGGGGAATTGTGCATCGCGAGTTGGGCGCATACAAACAAGCCCATCTAGATTTTACAAAGGCAATACAACTCAAGTCAGACTTTGTTGAAGCCTATAATAATAGAGCGGGTTTGTATCTAAGCCAGAAGCTTTATCAAAAAGCGTTGAATGACATCAATAAGGCCTTAGCCATTAATTCGATGGACCCAACAAGCAATTGGAATAAAAGTTTGCATTCTTTGGCTTTAGAAAACTTCAGAGACGGCTGGGAACTATACGAATGGCGTTGGAAAAACTTGTCAAATATTGGTAGACCACTACACACCGCTAAACCTAAATGGTCTGGAGAAAAAAACAAACGGGTATTGATTTGGGCAGAACAGGGAATTGGGGAAGAAATTATGATTTCTTCCATACTTTTTGATGCGATTGAAGTTTGTGAAATGCTTGTAGTTAAGTGCGACAAATTTCCCAGCTCTATTATTTTCAAAGACAAAAATCACCCGGTAGATGAAAGCTCATATGACTTTCATCTTCCAATGATGTCTTTGCCTAAGCTTTTTCGAAACACAAAAAAAAGCTTCACTAACACGAAGCACCCATACCTCCATTGCGATGCACAAAAAGTGAAGGCAATAAGAGCAGAGATCCTGAAAGGCCAATCTGTAAAACTTGTTGGGCTGAGTTGGCATACTGACTCAAAAATTTATGAGTCTAAAAAACGAAATGTAAACCTAATTGATTTGGTAAAATTGTTCTCTGGGACAGGTACGACTTTGGTTTCACTTCAATATGGTGATATGGCAAGTATAATTGATTTTGTTGAAAAAAATACAGGTCAAGAAATTATCCAATACAATAAAATCGATAACAAGAATGATATAGATTCATTGTTTGCTTTAATTCTAGCGTGTGACCAAGTGATTACAATTGATAATGCAACCGCTCACTTTTCAGGTGCTTTGGGCGTAGAAACACATGTTTTATTGCCCACAACAGCAGATTGGCGCTGGGGCATTAGTTCCAACAAATCATATTGGTACAATTCCTTGACACTTCATCGTCAAGATCAAGCAGGAAATTGGAAAGCGGCACTCAAATCTTTAGCTTACAAGATAAAAAATAAGAGGCCCCGTATATAAAGAGTTTAGCACCCAGTGTAGTATTTGGCTTAATACTTAAGCACGTGATTTACATTGCAAAACAAGACATAATCTAGCATTTTTTGTTTTACTTTATAAAAAATATTAAAGTTTATAGGCCATAGCATTCATAAAACTTCCTGATGCCATCAAAGCCATGTTTGAAGTGGCAAAAGATGTTTACCCTAGCACTCACCAGTCTGACAGCGTCGCTAAGCCTCATTGGAAAAACGCTGTAGGCTATATTTTAACGGGATAAAAAAACTAAACAATTTAGCAGTTCGTCGTTCTAGTTGTCAGAAGGAAGAAAAAGTCTTCTGCATCAAACTAGATGAGGATCTAACGATGACTGTTATAAACACCAATGTTGGTGCGCTG
>RGZR01000151.1 GCA_010031465.1 Flavobacteriia bacterium | reverse complement strand
CTTTAATGAAAAATGGGCAGCGGGAATACATTTTTCGGCCAATTATCTTGATATTATTGACCTTTGCTACAATGCTGTGGGGCTTCCAGAAATGGACTTTACTAATCTTGAGGGCTTTTTACGCTTTAGCCCATTGGAAGGATCTAAAATCACCCCGTTTACACAATTAAACTTAGGACAGACCAGTTTATCTCAAAAAAATAGTATAAGCTTCGGAATTGATTTAGGTTTTAGTTTATGGGCTAATAGATACATTGGATTGTCATATGCTATTGGATTTCGAAGCTATTTAGAAAACTATTTTTCAGAGACTATTCATCACAGCATTGCTTTAAGTTTACGTTTATAGGATTTTAAAGAGTGGTTTTTATAAACTGAAATTGAATCCTAAAACAATATACACTGCTTAATCAAGATATATAGAAAGGGATTTATTTCAAAACATTTTAAAAACTTCCCACAAACTACACCCCCCTAAAATCACTTCATAGGAAACTTATGTTAAGGCAATGATATTAATGGATTAGAAGGGATATGAATTATGTCCATTGATGTAAAAGAAAAACCATCCCCTTGGGAAGGTTATTAATACAATGATCAACTATCTGTTTTCTAAAACCCCCATCCCCATTTGTTTGGATGAGTTGAGGACAGAAACTTTTAACTTCTAAATATTAAAGTAATACTCCAAACAAACTATTTCCCTGAAGCCTTAAAATGCCCTCCCCTATGGAGGGTATTTTTATAAAATCAGTTAACCTTTCTTATATTTAACATTCCTACTAAAAATATTTTAGAATGTATTACCAATGGGGTTAAAACCTAAACTTGTTCGGCAGATGGGATTGTTCACGGTCATTGCCACGGGAGTATCTTCCATGGTAGGTGCCTCCATCAATGTTGTTCCTTTTATGATTCATAGGAGCGTACCCAACCTTGGACCCAACGTACTTTGGGCTTTTGCTTTTGCAGCTGTTCCCGCCTTATTTGCAGGACTTGCCTATGCGATTCTCTCTTCCGCAATGCCCAGAGCAGGAGGGAGTTACCTCTACGCGAGTAGGGGACTGAATCCCTATCTAGGCTTTGTGGCTAGTTTTTCTCAATGGTTTGGACTGTCTATTGTTATTGGAGTGATTGCTTATATCTCCATTCCCTTTTTAAGAGATATTGCTTACAGTTATGAGCAATATCAAGTTGCCTCCTTATTGGAAATTTCTTGGATCCGGGTGGGGTTAGCTTTGAGTTTTATTTGGAGTTTTGTTTATCTCAATATCCGAGGAATCAAATCCTATGCAAATTTGTTACTCCCCATGGTAGTTTTGATTTTTTGTTTGGGGAGTATTGTCATCTTTTCCCGTTTTTTTTATGATGTGTCAGATTTTCTTTCGGCACTAGAACAGCAGCAAGGGAGGATTTTTAGTATTCCACCCGTACCTGATTTTGAATGGTCTGCATTTCTTTCTGCAGCAGCAGTTTTATTTTCGAGTTTTATCGGATTTGATGCCATTGCCCAAACGGGCAGTGAGGCTTTAAATCCGAGAAGAAATTTACCCTTGGCAATTTTAATTGCAATTCTAGGGGTGGGAATGTTTTACTTTCTTTTTACTGCTTCAGTGTACAGCATCATTCCTTGGAGTTTTGTAGCAGAACAAGCTCAAATAAAAGACATTACTGCGCCGGGATTATTGAGTTATGTGTTGCCTAATGGAATCGATACCCTGATTATTTTGGGGGCAACCCTTGCATTGATTAACGACCTTCCAGCGATGCTCCTTTCGGTTTCTCGATTAATGTTTGCCTGGGCAAAAGACGGAATTATGCCAAAGCAACTCACTGCTATAGACCCAAAAAAACACACGCCCATTGTGGCTTTAGTTGCTGCTGGAATACTTTCCAGTATTGGGGTATTGGGTTCCAATTTTGCAGGTGACTTTTTCTTGGGAATTGACATTATGGTGACCTCCATGCTAGTCAACTTTTTACTTATGTCTATTACATTACTGACAATTAAAAAACACAATTTGGAATTGTATTTGAATATCGAAGTCCTGAAAAACAGACCCATACAACTTTTTATTGGCTGGGGAGGGGTCGTGTTCCTCAGTAGCTTTTTAGTGATTCATTTGTATAAAGATTTAACCAATCCAGTAGCGGCTTGGTATTTTCATTCCACCTATGTTTGGCTAATTGTGATGGGAATGGCTACCCTCGTTTTTATTTACCAGTGGAATAAAATGAAAATTAAGGATGTGGGGTATAGAAATAAATTTAAAAAATTACCTATCGAATAATTATGAAAAAATGTATCGCTATTTCTGAGACGCTTACCGTTCCGAGACTTGTCATCGGGTTATGGCAAATTGCTGATATCGAGCGAAAAAATCAACAATTAGATCTGAACCAAACTGCGACTTATATGGATTCTTATGTCCATGCTGGATTTACCACTTTCGATATGGCAGACCATTATGGTTCCAGTGAAATCGAATT
>RGZR01000016.1 GCA_010031465.1 Flavobacteriia bacterium | reverse complement strand
GTGCAGAAAACTGCGCTCGCAACAGGGGCGTTATTTACAGTTCCTTCAGTGGAAAGTATGGCCCATGTTCATGGGGCTCAAAAACTAAAGTTAGCCCTAGTTGGTTGCGGTGGAAGAGGTTCAGGTGCTGCTGTACAAGCGCTTACAGCCGATGAGAATGTTGAGCTAGTGGCCATGGCAGATGCCTTCGGCGATCGAATTGAACGCAGCCTCAAAGGGATTCAAGAGCATTTTGAGGGAGAGAAAAAAATAGAGGTCAAAGAAAAAAATCGATTTGTCGGATTTGATGCCTACAAAAAAGCAATTGATTTGGCTGATGTGGTCATCTTAACCACGCCTCCGGGTTTTCGTCCGTACCATTTTGAATATGCTATCCAGCACGATAAACATGTCTTTATGGAAAAGCCTGTAGCTACTGATCCTGTAGGTGTTCGAAAAGTATTGGAAATGGCAAAAGTAGCCAAAGCCAAGAAACTAAATGTAGTTGTCGGTTTGCAAAGGCATTACCAATCGAAATATATCGATTTAAAACAACGAATTGACAGTGGTGCAATTGGAACCATAAGAAGCGGTCAAGTATATTGGAATGATGCTGGGGTATGGGTAAACAAAAGACAACCTGAACAAACAGAATTAGAATATCAAATGCGCAATTGGTACTATTTCAATTGGTTGTGTGGTGATCATATTCTTGAGCAACACATTCACAATATAGACATTGCCAATTGGTTTATAGGGGAATATCCTCTATCCGCACAGGGAATGGGTGGACGACAGGTAAGAAACGGAATTGATCATGGTGAGATTTTTGATCATCACTTTGTGGAATTTACCTATCCAAGTGGAGCCGTTATTGCAAGTCAATGCCGCCACATACCCGGAACAATGAGCCGTGTGGATGAAGTATTTCAAGGTACACTGGGAAGTGTAACGTTGGGTAAAGGAGAAATTACCGACGTTCAAGGAACACTGCAATATAAATACCCAAGACGCAGTAGCGATGATGCCAATCCTTATCAAGTAGAACACGATCGGTTATTTGCCGCTATTCGAAATGGAGACGTTATTGCCGATGCCGAAAATGGAGCTATGAGTACACTTTCTGCTATATTAGGACGTATGGCAACTTATTCTGGGAAGTCAATTACCCTAGAAGAAGCCTTAACTTCAGACTATCAACTCATGCCTGCTGAGGTTACTTGGAATACGACACCTCCAACCCTTCCGGATGCTAATGGACATTATCCGATTCCTACTCCGGGAAAAACAAAATTTATATAATATGAACCGAAGAACTTTTAATCAATTGACAGGAACAACTGGACTGGGCTTATTTTCTGGAATTTCTGCCTTTGCTTCAGCTAAAAATGAATTTCAACCTCATGCGTTTAATTTACCCTATGCCCCTCATTTAGGCATGTTTAAACACCATGCGGGTGAGGATCCTATTGATCAACTCAACTTTATGGCAGACCAAGGTTTTACAGCCTTTGAAGATAATGACATGCGGAATAGAGACGTAACTCTTCAAGAAAAAATGGCACAAACCATGGAAAAAAGAGGATTGCGGATGGGCGTGTTTGTGGCTCATCAAATCTATTGGCAAAAACCCAATTTAGCTAGCGGTGATCAAGCCCTTAGAGAAGAGTTTTTGGATTACATCAAAAAGGCAATACCTGTAGCTAAACGGGTAAATGCAAAATGGATGACTGTAGTGCCAGGCCATGTGGATTTACGACAAAATATGGCCTACCAAACGGCTCACGTGGTTGAAAGCTTAAAACAAGCCAGCGCCTTGCTCGAACCCCATGGACTGGTTATGGTTTTAGAACCGTTAAACTTCAGAAATCACCCCGGTTTATTTTTATCAGAAAGCCCTCAAGCCTATGCTATTTGTAAAGCGGTTGACTCGCCTTCCTGTAAAATCCTTTTTGATATTTACCATCAACAAATTCAAGAAGGGAATTTGTTGCCCAATATTGAAAATTGTTGGGATGAAATTGGCTATTTTCAGATTGGTGACAATCCTGGCAGAAAAGAGCCAACCACGGGAGAAATTAATTACCTAACTATTTTTAAATACATACATAGTAGAGGATTTAAAGGAATTTTAGGAATGGAGCACGGCAATAGTCAATCCGGTAAATCGGGTGAATTAGCTGTCATCGAGGCCTACAAAAAGGTTGATCAATTCTTGTGAAGAATAACTCAATTACAGCATTATTAGGAATTCGTTATCCCATTATTCAAGCGGGTATGGTATGGGCCAGTGGTTGGCGCCTGGCTTCTGCGGTATCAAAGGCTGGGGGTTTAGGCCTTATAGGCGCGGGGTCAATGTATCCAGAAATAGTACGGGAACATATCCAAAAATACAAACAAGCAACTTCAATGCCTTTTGGGGTAAACGTTCCCTTGTTGTATCCCGACATTGATAAAATCATAGATATTATTGTAGCGGAAAAAGTACCTATTGTATTTACTGCAGCGGGGAATCCTAATCTTTGGACAAAGCATTTAAAATCGAATGGATGTATTGTAGTACATGTTGTTAGCTCAGTAAAATTTGCTTTAAAAGCGCAAGAAGCTGGCGTTGATGCCATTGTTGCCGAAGGCTTTGAAGCCGGGGGTCATAATGGACGTGAAGAAACTACTACGATGACCTTACTACCACTCGTAAAAAAAGCCATTAAGCTCCCTTTAATCGCCGCTGGAGGAATAGGTAGCGGCCCGGCGATGCTTGCCGCAATGGCCTTAGGAGCGGATGGGGTACAGGTGGGGTCTCGGTTTGTCGCCACTCCCGAAGCGTCATCACACTCGGCATTTAAAAAAGCCGTTTTAGAAGCTCAACAAGACAGTACAGAATTGACCCTGAAGGAGCTTACGCCCGTACGCCTTCTCAAAAACCCATTTTACGATAAAATAAAAGCGTTGTATGCACAAGGAACTTCTGCTGACGAGCTTTCACAACTTTTGGGAAGGGGAAGAGCAAAAAAAGGAATGTTTGAGGGCGACCTCATTGAGGGGGAGTTGGAAATTGGTCAAGTTGCAGCACAAATAGACCGGATACTTCCTGCAGCTGAAATTGTCAATGAATTTATTGCCACCTACAATGAAGCCCTTGAAAGATTAAAAAAACTGGATTAAGCAATCGTTTTTTCGGAAATATCTACCATGATTTGATTTTTAATCAAATCATCAAAGGTTTCGCGTTCGCGAATCAGATGGGCTTGATTGTCTATCCAAAGCACTTCTGCTGGGCGGTAACGAGAATTGTAATTGCTGGACATGGTCATGCAATAAGCCCCTGCATTTTTAAAGGCCAGAAGATCTCCTTCCGTTATTTCTGAAATCTTTCGATTGTTGCCAAAGGTATCCGTTTCACAAATATATCCCACAACGGTGTAAAAACGTTTTTTTCCCTCGGGATTGGTGATGTTTTCAATTTCGTGGTGCGAGCCGTAAAACATCGGACGAATTAGGTGGTTGAATCCTGAATCGACCTGTGCAAAAACAGTTGAAGTAGTTTGTTTTACTGCATTTACTTTAGCAATAAAATACCCGGCTTGACTCACTAAAAACTTGCCCGGCTCAAAGGCCAATTCCAATTCACGACCATAACTTTTACAAAAAGCGTGAAAACGCGTTGTTAGTTTTTCTCCAAATTCTTCAATATTTGTTTCAATATCACCTTCACGGTAAGGTACTTTAAAACCACTGCCAAAATCTATAAAAGTCAAATCTTTAAATTGAGATGCTGTGCTAAATAGAATTTCAGAAGCATATAAAAAAACTTCAACATCTAAAATATCACTACCGGTGTGCATATGGATGCCGTTTATGTGCATCCCCGTAATCTCCACAATACGCAAAACATGTGGGATTTGGTGTATGGAGATTCCAAATTTAGAATCGATATGTCCAACAGAAATATTACTATTCCCTCCAGCCATCACATGGGGATTGATACGAATACAAACGGGTATTTGGGGATGTTTGGCTCCAAACTGTTCTAAAATAGAGAGGTTATCAATATTGATTTGAACCCCAAGTGCCGCTACAGTTTCAATCTCTTCAAGGGAAACCCCATTAGGGGTAAAAATAATTTGCTTTGGGAGAAATCCGGCGTGCAATCCAAGCTTTACCTCTTGAATGGATACTGTATCTAATCCTGCTCCCATGCTTTTCATTAAACCCAATATGGATATATTGGAAAGCGCTTTGCAGGCATAATTAATGCGTAATTTTGGTACCCCAGAAAAAGCGTTTTTTAGTCTTGTGTATTGTTGTTGAATGGTCTCCGCATCGTAAACGTAGGTGGGACTTCCAAATTGTTGTACAATGTTTTGTAATGTATTTGCTTCCATAGATTAAAACTTCGATACAAAAGTATAAAGGAAATTACCAACCCCCAAGGAAACTAACGAATACCTTTAAAATTAAAACAAATTGTTATAAATGTAACAAAATCTTTTTCATTTGCCTTTAGTTTTCCCGTGATGTTTCTCTATTTTTGCACACAGATTTTAGAACAGAAAAATGAATTTACACGAATATCAAGGAAAAGAATTATTAGCGAGCTATGGTGTGGCAATACAGCGGGGTATTGTTGCTAAAACTGCGGATGAAGCAGTAGAAGCTGCCAAAGAATTAACTACTACCACGGGTACGTCTTGGCATGTTATCAAAGCGCAAATTCACGCAGGAGGACGTGGAAAAGGAGGTGGCGTAAAGTTGGCCAAATCTATTGATGAAGTTGCTTCTGTTGCAGGAACCATATTGGGAATGCAATTGATTACTCCGCAGACCCCACCAGAAGGAAAAAAGGTAAATCAAGTGTTGGTAGCAGAAGATGTTTATTATCCTGGAGCCTCAGAACCTAGTGAATTTTATATTTCTGTTCTTTTGAATCGAGCCACAGGGAAAAACATGATAATGTATTCTACAGAAGGGGGTATGGATATTGAAGCTGTAGCTGAAGCTACGCCACATTTAATCTTTACAGAAGAAGTTGATCCGGCTTTGGGCCTTCTTTCTTTTCAAGCTCGAAAGGTGGCTTTTAATCTCGGGTTAAGTGGTATGGCATTTAAAGAGATGACGCGTTTTGTAACCGCCCTATACAATGCATTCGTCGGGTCAGACGCTTCTCTTTTTGAGATTAATCCTGTGTTAAAAACGTCAGACGATAAAATTATTGCAGTAGATGCAAAAGTGACATTAGACGACAATAGTTTATTCCGTCATCCCGATTTTGAAGACTTACGAGATTTAAGCGAAGAAAATCCTGTGGAAGTAGAAGCACGGGCAGTGGGATTAAACTATGTAGATTTAGACGGTAATGTGGGTTGTATGGTTAATGGAGCAGGCTTGGCCATGGCTACTATGGACTTAATAAAACAAGCAGGAGGAGAACCTGCTAACTTTTTAGATGTAGGGGGGACCGCAGACGCAGCTCGTGTGGAAACGGCCTTCAGATTAATTCTAAAAGACCCGAATGTAAAAGCGATTTTAATCAACATCTTTGGAGGTATTGTGCGTTGTGATCGAGTGGCACAAGGTATTGTGGACGCTTATAAAAATATGGGTGATGCTATTCAAGTTCCCATTATTGTTCGTTTGCAAGGAACCAATGCCGATATCGCTAAAGAGCTTATTGATTCTTCAGGATTAAATGTGCTTTCTGCTGTTGCCTTTCAAGAAGCAGCGGATAAAGTACAAGAGGCTATAGGATAAAGACAAAATGACAGTAATTTTTTAAAAAATACTGTCAAGTTGACAAAAATCAGGTTTGGTTCTTTTTTTGCCTTGAGGGTAACATAGAAAATATGTTTAACCTTAAAGATAAAAAGTTATGAATTTAGCAAGAAAACAAACCCCGTTTTTACCCGCACTCTTAGACGATTTGTTACATCCTGATTGGAGTGTTCGATTTCCTTCAAATGCCAGCACATTACCTGCTGTAAACATTAAAGAACACGAAAGCCAATACGAAATAGAATTGGCCATTCCAGGAAAAAAGAAAAAGGATTTTGAAATTGAAATGAATGAAGGAATTCTTTCAATTTCATCAACACAGGAAGAAGAAACAAAAGTAGAAAATGGCACTTATACGCGTCGTGAATTTAGCTACGACAGTTTTCGACGAAGTTTTACTATTCCGGATAGTGTTGACCCCACAAAAATTGATGCTCACTATTCGGAAGGGGTATTGCAAATCACGCTGCCAAAACGAGCAGAAGCATTACCACAGCCTAAAAAGCAAATTAAAATCCGTTAATCAAGTCAATTATTTGTTTTTGTTTAAACGGCTCCAAATCTGGAGTCGTTTTTTTTACAATTTGATGTAAATTTTCTTTTTAAACAGTAAATAGGTGGGAACCCAAATCACAATAACATAAAAAAGGGCATACACCAAAGACCCTAATTTAAGGGGAAGCCCTACGTTTTCCCATAAGGTCATAAATTCTTGGTTTAATGCAACACCCAACCATTTAGAACTATACAGCAAGACTGTTAATAGACTAGAAAGTGAGTAAGCAAAAATGGAGTTGACTCCAAAAACATGAGCAAATTGGAATGAAAATTTACTTTGTTTAACATCAAAGAAATAAGTAAAGCTTGCCAATGCGAGCATTCCTATTCCGCCCATAAAAAGCGTAAATGAGCTACTCCATATGTTTTTATTAAAGGGGAAGAACCATTGCATAACATCACCTAAAAACAAGAGTATAAACCCATACCAAAACAATTGATTTAATCGATTTTTTAGTTCTTCTTTCTGCAGTAGAATGTAACCTGCCCACATCCCAATCAAACCGGATACTATTGCAGGAAGGGTGCTTAAAAACCCTTCAGGATCCCAGGTGGTCTGCCAAAGTCTTCCGGGCAGTAATAAGCCGTCTAAATAATGAGCCCAGTTTTTTTCGGGTACACTTAAATCTGGAATTCCTATGCCAGGAACAGGTACATAAGCCATTACAACCCAATAGCCAAATAAGGTAATTAGGCCAAAATACCATTGAGTTTTTCGAGAGGTATAAATAAAAAGTAAGCCACAAGCTAAAAAAACAAAGGCAATACGGGGCAGTACACCCACCCAGCGTATCCCTTCAAAATTGAAACTGGGCCATAGCCATAAAAAAAGACCCACTGCGTAAATTTTTAAAGCTCTAAACACCACCTTTTTGGCAAGTTCAGATCGGTTTTTTCCTTGTTGAATTTGTTTGCTTAACGACAATACAATCGAAACACCAACAATGAAAATAAAAGTGGGAAAAACATAATCTGTAGGGGTAATTCCGTTCCAATCCGCATGGAGCAGGGGCGCATAAACATGACTCCATGATCCAGGATCATTGACAATAATCATTAAAATAATGGTAAGTCCACGAAGAATATCGAGAGATCGAAGGCGTTGATTTACTTGTTCCATAGTATTTAATCTAAAGTGATGCTTGAGCCTCCTCTTCCGGAAGCATCAAATAAACGCAAGCTAATTTTGCTCCCTTCGGGAACGGATAGGCTTTCTGTATATATCGGATCTTGGAGGGTAGGAATTTGGCCAGTAAGTGTATAATGAACGTTCAACCCAGGAAATTGATGATTGACGCTTAATTTTCCGTCTTGTACTATTCCACCTGGTTTGGGTAGGTCAAAGGTAATGCCCCCATAGAGATGGTTTAGGTGTATTAATTGGCGCTGTCCCAAGGTGTTGGCATAACGATTCCATGCTTTTTCTAAAAGGGGTTTTTGTGCAGTTGCAGAGGGTTCAGCAAGCCAAGGTTCTGCTGGACTCCAAGCACGTTCAGCAAAAACGAGCAGGTTAGGCATTAAAAGCCTATTGAACTCCTGTTCATTTGTTGCGGTTTCTGTCCACAATTGCGATTGTATCCCCAAAAAATTTGAAACTGCATCAGGGCGAAGTTTCTCTTTATTTGCAACATACTCTTCAGTAATACCCAGCTCTTCCAATTTAACCTTATTGGCAAAAACATCATAGGGCTCGGTGCCCCAACTGTCTTTAAAATTCACATAACCTGACCAACTCAATCCGCCATTGTCCATGTCTCGATCATCTGTCATATCAAAATAAAAGGCAGAGGAATTACTCATTATGGCAGGAATTCCCATATTATTTAATTTGTAAATCATGTCTTCACGTCCTTCTCCCCAACTGTTATTCCATACATAGGGAGTAAAATCTATACTTTTAAGCTTTTGATTTACCGTAATTTCAGATTGACTTTTTGCACTGTGAACCAAAAGCACATCCTCCCATCCTGCCATTCTCGCACCAGTAGCCGAGATGATTTCACTTAATCGTTTAACATTAGCATCATAAAGGTCTTGATAGGAATTGAGTTCGGGATTGCTGTTTAGATAGGTTTCGCAAAGGGGTGACTTTTGCCAAACGCCATATGGTAATTCATCAGCTCCAATATTATAAACTTCCATAGGAAGATTTGCTTCCACATACATCGCTTTGATTTCACGCATTACTTTCTCAAAAAATCGATATGCAGCATCATCACAAATGCAAATTGTATTGTCTTTGAACAATTGAGCTGAAGTGTATTCGCTTTGGTCTTCAGGATCGTGAAGGCGGTATTCATTAGCTGCTTTTTCATCTCCTTGAGCTAGGTAATGATCATACCGGGCTTTCATTGAAATAACGGCTGCTCGGGCATGAGAGGGGAAACTTACTTGGGGCACCACCTTAATATTTCGCTTTGCTGCTTCCGTAAGGATTTCAATAAAATCGACTCGGGTTAAATATCCTGAACCTGATGACGCTTTGTTTCCTGAGCCTGAGCCGTACATAGGGAATAAACGGTCTTTTTCATCAAGAGTAAAACCACGTTTACTTCCTACTTCAATTAGTTCGGGTAGATCGGGAATTTCAATGCGCCAACCTTCATCATCACCCAATTTAATGTCGATTAAATTGAGTTTATAGTGTGCCATATAGTCTAAAATTTGAATAAACTTTTCCTTTGGGAAAAAGTTTCGAGCGATATCGGTCATAAACCCCCGATGTTGAAAACGTGGCGCATCTTCAATGTAGAGGAGGGGTAATCCCATTTGCTCCTTTTCAGCGGTTAATAAAATTTGATGCAAAGAGGTTATTCCATAAAAAGCACCCCCATAGGCTGAGGCTTCAATGGTAATTCCATCGGATGTTATAGACAACGTATAGGCTTCTGCTGCTAAGGCATTGTTTTTCAACAGAGAAACTGCAGTTCCTTCCTCTTCTGATGAGGATACTTGTAACTGAACCCCTTCTTGTAATCGTTCAGTTAAAAACGAGGCATGATCTGAAAAGGGGCCTAAATTGAGGGAAAGTGAATTGGGAAGAGGTGTATACGCCCCTTCAAGGTTTAGGGTTACCGGAGTAGGGATTACCCAATGAAGTTCTTCTTTAGGCAACGGATTTACTCCCGCATAGTTTGCATAACGAGCTGCTGCAGTAGGTAAACGAAGTGCTTCAACTCCTTTAGCGTTTTCCCAATCAATTGTATGCTCTAAATCATACAATTGATCGGTTTTGGAATGATGAACAAAAAACCCAATCGGTCCCATAACAATTCGTTCCATAATGCCGGATTGTCTCACTGTAAATTCCAATGTTTCACCTGGACTAAGCGAATGGTTTTTGCCCATTGATACTATCCAGTATTGACTATTTTTTGTTGGGGCTAAAGACATTCCCTCCGGAAGACTTTCGGGTTGTATTTTACCACTAAATTGATTCCAATGTAAAGTCCATTGCCCTCCCTCCCATGTCTCTTGACTTGGATTTTTGATGGCAAAGGATACCTCCATTACCCCATTAGGAACATCAAAGGCGTTTACCGTAAATTTGACGGGTGGATCAACTGCCGTAGGTTGAGTTGAACAACTAAAAAAGAATGTGATTAAAGCAATAGCGTAAGTTAAATTAAATTTCATTTTAAAGGGTTTTTCGCTAATTTAAAAGATATTTTAAACTTTCGAACTTCCCTTTACCTACTATTTTTCAATTTTAAATGCTTTAAGGGCTTGATTCGGTTCAATAATCGTATAGCCTTGCCAAAAAGTAGGATCGTATTCTGTTAAATTGATTGGTAAAACGGTTGGTTTTTCTTTAAATGACTCAAAAACGGCTTTATCCATGGGGAGTGTTTCAAAAACAACCAATTGGTATTTTTGGTTTTGTTGTGTTTTAATTTTGAGATCCATTTTTAACTCATTTTGTTTGTTTCTTCCTTTGACAATCTTATTTTTTTCGGTAATCACCAAAGGCCGATCAATCCCGACTTCCGTTCCATTAGTAAATTCAAGATATTCAAGGGCATATTTGCCCGTTTTTTTCTTTTTAAATTGAACAGTAACCTCTTTTAAATATTCTTTAAATGAAACCCCAAGGAGGCTAAAGCTCTTAATGTCTTTTATGTTTTTGTAAGAGATTCTTACTAATGCCATGGCATCGGCATCTACGTATAAAGTGCCTTCATATTTTTCATTTCTTTTGGGCGTAAAGGAGAGCACGTAAATAGGAGTGTCATCGAGGTAGGTAAAATCAATCTGTTTAAACGTATATTTTGAAGCCTTTTTTAAGATACTGAAATTGATTTCTTTGTCTTCAAAAAGAGGTTTAGTTAACCTAAGTAGGGTAGATTTTTTATCTTTCAGAAAATTTGATTTTTCTTTGGTTTCTTTTTCTTCAAGGCTCAGCGTGTCTGCAGCATTTATAAAATCAGCATTATCCACTTTACCTCCAATAATTCCTGATCGAATTTTAAAATAAGAATCCTTTTTAATGTTGTTGTTCAGAATGTCTTCAAATACCGTTTCTAAATTTTCAAAAACGGCTGTGGTTTCCTTGTCTTCCAGCTCTAGCGCTTTTGTAATTTCAACTTTTTGAATTTTGTAATCACCATAATATGTGCCAACAATTTCATTAAACCATTCGTTTTTTCTAGGAACTTTAGATAGGGTGCTGTCCCAAAAGGATTGATTAAATTCAGGTATCGATGATTTTCTAACCGATACACTTAAGGCATTAAACAGTTGAGAACCAGATTCTCTAAAAAAGATTTTTTTTTGATTCAATTCTAAATCGTATTTATCGGGAATGTTTTCTTGTATTGCTTCAATAATTTCAGCGGGTGATAGGGTTTTGTTAGAAACGATTACGGTCTTTAATGCAATTGTTTTAGGCGGTAAATAGACCAACGTATCAGAAAATGTAGACAAGGCCAGTGTTAGGGTTTGGTAACCCATAGAAGCAATTTTGAGGGAATCTAGATTTGTTACCACCTCTGGAAGTACCCACCGAAACTCTCCTTCTTCGTTTGCAATACTTCCCGTTTTTTGATTTGTTGTAATACTGGCAAAGGGAATGGGTTCATGAGTTAAGCTGTCGAGAATTTGGACTTTGCGGTCAATGTGCTGAGCAAAAATAATAACAGGACATAGGAAGAAAAAAAGGGGGGCAATTTTCGATTTCATTCTTTAAATGTAAAAGACTATTGGTGCGTTTGCTTTTGGGAGGTTAGACATTATACTTTTTTTAACTGTTCTTGCAGGGATTTGATTTCGTCTCTGAATTGAGCAGCTTCAATAAAATTTAGCGCTTTAGCAGCTGTTTCCATGTCTTTACGAAGTTGTTTTAAACGGTTTTCCATGTCAGCTGGTGTAAGGTATACTGTTTTTGATTCAGCAGCTTTTGAACCCGACAGCGGTTGATTGTAACTCGAAGATGATCGAGGCAGTACAATATTAAGGGCCTTTACTAAGGCTGTTGGTGTAATATTATGGTCGCTATTGTATTGCATTTGCTTTTCCCTTCTGTATAGGGTTTGATCTATCGTTTTTTGCATACTTTGGGTTACAGTATCAGCATACATAATGGCTTTACCATTAATATTCCGTGCGGCTCTTCCTACAGTTTGCGTTAGCGATCGGTTAGAACGAAGAAAACCTTCCTTGTCCGCATCTAATATTGCCACTAGCGATACTTCGGGTAAATCCAAACCTTCACGCAATAAATTTACACCAACAAGAACATCGAATATTCCCTTGCGTAAATCTTGCATTATTTCCACCCGTTCAAGGGTGTCAACATCACTGTGGATATAGCGACAACGTACTTGTGCTCGTGTTAAATACTGCGTAAGTTCTTCCGCCATACGTTTGGTTAAGGTAGTGACCAAAACACGTTCGTCTTGTTCTACACGTTGCTGTATCTCTTCCATTAAATCATCAATTTGATTTAAACTCGGCCGAATTTCAATCACAGGATCTAACAGCCCTGTTGGGCGAATAATTTGTTCCACAACAATCCCTTCACTTTTTTCCAATTCGTAATCAGCGGGGGTTGCACTAACATATAAAACTTGATGTTGTAAAGCTTCAAACTCCTCGTATTTCAAGGGGCGATTGTCCATAGCTGCGGGAAGTCTAAACCCGTAGTCAACTAAATTTTCTTTTCTACTTCGATCCCCACCATACATGGCATGTACTTGAGGGAGGGTAACATGACTTTCGTCAATAATCATTAAAAAATCTTTTGGAAAGTAATCTAAGAGACAAAAAGGACGCGTGCCGGGTGCTCTTCCGTCTAAATAGCGTGAGTAATTTTCAATTCCTGAGCAGTACCCCAGTTCACGTATCATTTCCAGATCAAATTCTGTACGTTCTTCCAAACGTTTAGCCTCAAGGGGTTTGCCGATTTCCCTGAAATAATCGACTTGCTTGACTAAATCGTCTTGAATTTGATGAATGGCTTGTTGAAGTCGATCAGGCGAAGTAACAAAGATGTTTGCCGGATAGAGATTTACGGTCTCATAAGTGTCAATTTTTACATTACTGATGGGATCAAAAGCTTCAATCAATTCAATTTCATCACCAAAAAAGTGAATCTTAAACGCAAGATCAGCATAGCCAGGGAAAATATCGATAATATCCCCAAGTACACGAAAATTTCCACGACTAAAATCAGCTGTTGTTCTCGAATAAAGGCTTTGAACCAATCGATGCATTAGTTGCGTTCTTGGAATGTTTTGATCTCTTGACAGCGTAATGACATTTTTTTGAAATTCGGTTGGGTTTCCAATGCCATACAAACAGGAAACAGAAGCCACTACCAACACATCACGTCGACCTGATAACAATGAAGAGGTAGTGCTGAGTCTTAGTTTTTCTATTTCTTCATTTATAGATAAATCTTTTTCTATGTAGGTACCCGTAGTAGGAATGTAAGCCTCAGGTTGGTAATAATCGTAATACGAAACAAAATACTCTACCGCATTATTAGGGAAAAACTGCTTAAACTCTGAATACAATTGAGCGGCTAGCGTTTTATTATGCGCCAGAACTAAGGTAGGGCGTTGAAGATGCTCCACGACATTAGCCATGGTAAAGGTTTTTCCGGAACCGGTAACCCCTTGCAAGGTTACATAAGGATCCTTGTTGTGAAACTGTGAAATAATTTGATCGATGGCTTGAGGTTGATCCCCTGTCGGTTTAAAATCGGAAATGAGTTCAAATTGCATAGCACCAAATAGGGTGCAAAAGTACGAAATTTAAAGTGGGTTTTCAGGTATTGACCGTCGCTAGTATTATAAATCACGCCGCTTTAAGAGTTGATAGGAAATCAAAATAAAGAGTGCAGACCAACTTAAAGCGATTACAATGCTTAACAAGGTAACATTGTAATCTTTTGAAAAACCATCACCAATTTCATTAGCAATATTTTGAATGGCTGAAAGGCGCGAAAAGGGTTCTTTAATAAGATTACTCATGGCGTTTAGCGGATAAAATTGAAAAACCTGATTTACTGTAACCGTAGGAAAATAAGTTTCCAATTTCCAATTTAAAAGGCCAAAATTAATTCCTTCAAAAAATTGCCAAAACGCCAAAAATCCCAAAGCAAAGGCAGCGCGTTTGATCAATATTGATAGCATTAAACAGAAGGTAAAAAAACAAAAAAGTTTTATAGCGTAAGCCAACAGGTATTCTAAATCTGAAAATACAATACTCCACTCATTATAATCCGAATAAATCCCCCCTAAAATCAAACTAATTAAAAAAACAAGTAGGGTAGAGGTTATTACAAAGGCCAGGATAGCATATAATTTGGACCGGAGAAATTCTCCTTTACTTAACCCGTCAATTAGGTTTTGTTTCAAGGTACGATTGCTGTATTCATTTCCAATCATTGCCACGATAACTACGGCAAAAAATAGTTTTAGTAAAGCAATTATAAACGTATTAAAATGCCAGATGTAAGGAAAATTGAAAATACCTTGTTCCGCCAAATAAAAATTGATTGGACCAAATTCAACTTTTATTGTACTTAAAATGGAAATACTTAAAATAAGTAGGAAGTAGCCAAATATCAACAGTTTAGATATTGTGCTATGGCCTAATTTATAGAGTTCAATATAAAGTAAACGCATGGCTAGGATTGGGTTAGGGTTAAAAATTGATCTTCAAGGGTGGGTTTTTTCCAAACAAAATGAGTGGGATAGATTTTGGCCTTGGCTAACTTTTTTGAGAGGCTTTCGGGATCAAGTGCATCCTTAGAAAAAATTCGAATCAAATCGTGTTCATTTTGAACCTCACCAATTTCTGAGAGGGATTCTAGAAAGCGAATAGCAGCCTCAATTTGGGTACATTTAATTTCAAAAAAACCATGAGCAACCGTGATCTGGTCAACGGGACCTTCATAGTATTTCACTCCATTTTTTAACACAATTACATGACTGCATACTTTTTCTACTTCATCCAATAAATGGGAGGCTAGTAAAATAGTTGTTCCCATTTTGGCAATGCTGAGTATTAATTTTCGAATTTGGTGAATCCCCTCAGGATCAAGCCCATTAGTGGGCTCATCTAATATTAAAAGTTCAGGGTTATTTACCAATGCAGCTGCAATTGCTAGACGTTGTTTCATTCCTAATGAAAAGGCACTGAATTTACTGTCCCGTCGCTCCCAAAGCCCTACAAGTTTTAATTTTTCTTCAATTCCGTTGGTACCACATTCCTTGATTTTACAGATCAATACCATGTTTTGATAGGCGGTCATGTAAGGATAAAAATTAGGCCGCTCAATAATGGCACCTATTTTTTTTAAAGCTTGATGTGTTGTAAGAGTTCCCGAATACCATTGAAAACGGCCAGAAGTGGGATTGACAACATTTAATACCATACCTAAAGTTGTCGACTTTCCGCTGCCGTTTGGCCCTAAGAGTCCGTATACATTTCCTTTTTTTAGGGATATACTCAAGCCATTCACAGCTTTAATAGACCCGTACGATTTACTGAGATCAAAAAGTTCTAAAAGTGTTTTTTGCATGGAGTTGTGGGGTGTTGTGGTCATTCAACCTTAATTCTAAGAAAAGATAGTATTTTTGGATAAATTAGGTCATGGTAGAAAAATTAATTTCACAAAAAAAACCCTTTTACCCTTTATCTCCAGCATTATGTCGGTTTTTAAAAACTTACGATCGTTGGATAGACACTCCTATTTTTTACGAGGACTTATTGCGTTTTTCTGGATCGGTAGCTGTATTAGATCAAAATGATGAAGACACCCTTTGGGTTCGTGTTTTTTATTCAGATACTGAGAGAAAAGAGATCGATTTTAACCTAAAGAAAATATATACCCTTTTGCACTCTGACGGAAACGAGTTTGGGATTCAATACCTCAATATTGATGCTATTGATTATTGCACTTTTGGAAATTCGAAGCCCTTTAGAATTAAAATACGTAATATTTTGAACGACAATTTCACCTATTACTACGTAAAGCAAACAGACGCTTCAAGAGTATATGGACTGGAATTGGAACATATGTTATCTCCGTATAACCTCAATTTTTTGGTAAATGATCATACCTTAATAGAGGAACATATTTCTGGAATTCCTGGAGATACTTTTATTAAAGAATTTCTACCAAAATGTAACGATGCAGAAAAGGCGCAGATCGCAAAAGAATATGTGAAATTTAACGAGCGCAGTATGATTCGATTACTTGGTGATATGCGTTCGTATAATTATGTTATTGTGCCTACACATGATTTTGATCAAGTGGTTTATAAAATCAGAGCAATAGATTTTGACCAACAATCTTTTGAAGGGAAACTGTCCGTTTATCGGCCACAATTTTTTAAGGAAAATAACCCCATTATGGAGCTTGTTAGAACAAAACTAAACCACAACTCCATTAATCAATATAAGATTGAAGAACGTTCTATAGTAGCTC
The DNA here is from genome assembly GCA_010031465.1 of Flavobacteriia bacterium. GTDB lineage: Bacteria > Bacteroidota > Bacteroidia > Flavobacteriales > Flavobacteriaceae > MS024-2A. Next base: position 7,344 of record RGZR01000016.1, on the reverse strand, counting down.
GGCGAATTATCACTTCAGGAACCCGATTAAAAACACTGATATCCATAATGCGTAATGAAGTACTCACATTACCAGAAAACTTAGAACGATTAAAGCAAGAAATTTATAAATTCACAAACGATAAGGCCTTTTTGGAAAGTAAATCGATGGGGGATATTATGAAAGCCGCTTTGAATTTTGTACGTCAACATTATGAAAATGTTGACATGCACAAATTATTTTAACGTTTTTAGGTGATTAATAGTAATCGTTTCCGTCATACTCTTGATCTTCATCTTTGCCAAAGTCATCCTCAAAATGATCGTCTTCTTCGTCCGTAGATTCAAAATTACCCGGCTCACTTTCGAACAATTTTTCAGGAGCTTGTTCAGGCACTTCTCCTTGTGCGTGAATTAATTGGGGATAGTTAGTCCCCACAACGGGTTCCGTTTCTTCCATACACACTATAAAAAAGGTCCAAAGATTTAAAAAATCATAAACGTAAAGTAACTGATTCTCTTTTTTTGAGATGACCTTAGTTAAAGGAGTATTGCGTTTACTTTTTTGTTCCGAATCCATCGCTTCTAATGGATATTCTTCACCCTGCTCCCAATTCGCATTGGTACGGTAGAAGGATGCCATTTCATTTCCTAAAAAGCCAAAGGCTTGTGTTATGGCATTGTGAAAATCTTCAAGTGTAGCCTTAGATTCAATTTCAATATCACGGAGGACATCCTCTTTTACATCTAAAATTATTCGAAAACGGTAAATCATGTCTTTCTATTTACTTCCAATATAAAATAACTCTGGGCTCCAAAGAGCATAGAGGCAAAAACCAGATGTAGGGTTTGAGAAGAAAAGGGAAAGTCAAAATAATACATCCAAATGCCTGTGCTAATTTCAAGACCTAAAGTAATTAGAATCAAAGAAAAAACGCGAGGCATTTTTTTATTTTTTAAAAGTACGTAGGCAAGATAAAGATGTATTCCAAGAACGAGAAGTGAAAAACTTCGATGAACATAAAAAAGGGTAGGGATTTCATTTAACCACTGACTTGCCCCTTCAAGACTCCATTTTTTCATTTGAACATCAATAAATTGACGCACTTGAGTTCCCATTCCAATTTGGATTAAAGTAAGGGTTAAGGCAATATAGGAAAAGAGTTTAAATGAAAATTGTTGGGGTAAAGAAAGCCCCTTTTTCTTTTCTTTGAACAATAAAAAAATCAGAATAAAGACGAGAAGTAATGCCATCCCCATATGCAGCGTAATCTTAAAAGGCAATAAGTTAGAATCCACTACTGTTTTTCCTAACCAGGCTTGAAAGCCCATACCCAAAACAACAATAAAGGTGCCAATAGGGGCAAGGGTATCCGATTTTAATTGGCCTAATGCACTAAAGAGAAGAAGAAGTGTAGCTAATCCAGCCAGAGCCCCTAGTAATCGATTAATAAACTCAATCCACGTGTGAACCGGGTTAAACAAAGCATAATCGTGCCGAGTGTAGGGTTCCCAATTTTCAGAGAAATAGGCTTGTGTTGAAGTAAAATCAGTAGTGGCAACACGAAGGCTTTCTTCTACAATAATTACTTCACCTTCATGGTATTCGTGATTGGGTTTCCACTCCAATTGGCTGCGTTCAGTTGGGGGGATAAGATATCCAAAACATTTTGGCCAGTCAGGACACCCCATTCCGCTTCCTGTCATACGAACAATTGCTCCTGCTACAATAACAAGATAGATGAGAATTAAACTCAGTTTTAAAAAAAATCTATAGTAATTAACCATGGGCTTTTAATCCTAATTTTTTTCCCTCTACTTTCATTTTTTCAAAAGCAGCGTCATAGGCGTTTGGAATTTCACCTTCTAATATAGCTTCTTTTATCGCTTCTTTGATTTGACCAATTTGCGGACAAGGGGTTAATCCGAAATAGGTCATAATAACTTCTCCACTTATGGGGGGTTGAAAGTTTCGAAGATGATCTTTTTCTTCGAGTTGAACAATCTTTTCACGAACGAGTGAAAAATTATTCATGTATTTTTCAAATCGTCTTGGATTTTTGGTTGTGATATCCGCCTCACACATAGTCAACAGATCATCAATATCATCGCCTGCATCAAAAAGAAGTCGACGAATAGCAGAATCGGTAACAAAATCTTCAGCAATTACAATCGGACGTGAGCTCATCATTACTATCTTTTGGACGTATTTCATTTTATCATTTAAGGGCATCTTTAGCCGTTTAAAAAGGGAATACACCATTTTACTCCCTACAAACTCGTGATTGTGAAAAGTCCAACCTGTTTGAGGCTTAAATTTTTTAGTTGATGCTTTGCCAATATCGTGAAGTAAGGCAGCCCATCGCAACCATCGGTTTTCACTTTTTTGACAAAGATTGTCTACCACCTCTAAAGTATGGTAGAAATTCTCTTTGTGGGTTTGTCCTTCAATTTCATCAACTCCTTTTAACGCAGTTACTTCAGGTAGGATTCGCTCCAATAGGTTTGATTCTTCCAATAACCTGAATCCAATTGAGGGCTTAGGCGTGTCAATAATTTTATGCAATTCATCCACTATACGTTCTTGAGAAATGATATCTATTCTTTTCGCATTTCTTTGAATGGCCTCAAAAGATTTGGGGGCTATAGTAAAGTGAAGTTGTGTAGCAAAGCGTATTGCTCTAAGCATACGCAGCGGATCATCAGAGAAGGTGATATCGGGATTTAATGGAGTTCGAATGATTTGTTTTTTTAAATCCTCTACACCCAAAAAAGGATCGATAAGGGTGCCAAAATCATCACGGTTTAAACTAACAGCAAGGGCATTAATTGTAAAATCTCTTCTATTTTGATCGTCTTCAAGGCTCCCCGGATTTACCATGGGGTTTCGACTTTCTTTTGCATAAGATTCTTTACGCGCCCCTACAAATTCGAGTTCAATGCCCTTCCAATGAATCATGGCGGTGCCATAGGTTTTAAAAATTTTTACGGGTTGGGCGCCTTTAAGTTTTTTCTGTACCGCTTGGGCAAATTCAATTCCCGACCCCAGCGTCACAACATCAATGTCTTTTTTAAATCCCCTTCCTAAAATATGATCGCGTACATAGCCGCCTACAACATACCCTTTCATTCCTTTTTCCTCAAGTGTATCAGATAAAAGTTGAAAAAGAGCATTTTGTTTGAAGTCAGTAAAGGAAGTGTTTAATTTCATGGGCGAAGTAGGGTAAGTGAACCGTCGGCTTCAATTTTAATAACACGTGAGGGTTGAAGTGTTGCCTTGCTTTCAAAGTAAGGAACACAGTAATCTACCCCTTTTATTATTTCTTTGGAAATGGATTCAAAATTTTGAGGTGTAGGTTGACCGCTAATGTTTGCTGATGTTGAAATTAAGGGTTTTCCAAAGCGGGTAATTACTTCGGTGCAAAAATCATGTTTAGGGATTCGAATTCCGACACTTCCATCTTGCCCAAGTAGATTGGGGGCCAAATTTTTACCCTTTTCGTAAATTATAGTTGTAGGTCGGTCTTCTTCAAGCAATGATAAGGCGCTTTCTGGAACATATTCAACATATTTCTTGAGCATTGTTATCGAATTTACGAGTACAATTAGGGCCTTTGAATCTTCCCGTTGTTTGAGTGCATAAATTTTTTTGACAACACTAGGGTCAGTTGCATCCCCACCTATTCCCCATACGGTATCGGTAGGATACAATACCAATTCTTTGTTTTGTAAAGCTGTTAGGGCCTTTTCAACCATTAATAAAGCATTGTTTATACTGAAACACTATGTGTGCGTAAGGCATCGTTAAGCGATGTCTTTTTATCTGTACTTTCTTTTCTCTTTCCAATAATTAATGCACAGGGCACTTGATAGGCTCCTGCGGGGAATGATTTGGTATATGTGCCGGGAATCACCACTGATCTTGGAGGAACAAAACCCTTGTATTCAATGGGTGTATTTCCGGAAACGTCAATAATTTTAGTTGAAGCCGTCAATACCACGTTGGCTCCCAATACCGCTTCTTTTCCTACGCGAACACCTTCAACCACTATGCATCTTGAGCCTAAAAAGGCATTGTCTTCAATAATAACGGGTGCAGCTTGCAACGGCTCAAGTACCCCTCCAATGCCTACGCCTCCACTAAGATGAACGTGTTTGCCTATTTGCGCACAACTTCCCACAGTGGCCCAAGTATCTACCATGGTTCCTTCATCTACATAAGCGCCAATATTGACATAACTAGGCATTAAAATAACACCTCTAGATAAGTAGGCGCCATGACGTGCAACAGCATGCGGAACCACGCGGATTCCCTTTTCTTTATACCCTCTTTTTAAAGGCATTTTATCGTGAAATTCTAATGGACCGGCTTCTATAGTTTCCATTTTTTGAATCGGGAAATATAAAACCACTGCTTTTTTAACCCATTCATTTACTTTCCATCCTTCTTGATGGGGTTCAGCAACTCTTAATTCACCTTGATCAAGTTGCGTTATAACGTCTCGTATTGCCTCTTGTGTTTCTTTTTCTTCCAATAAAGCACGGTTTTCCCATGCGGCTTCAATTGCTTTTTGCATTTCCAAATTTTTGACAAAGGTACTGAATTCAGGAGGATTGAAATGAAGTAGATGTCTATGAAATGGGTATATTTGCCAAAAAAAATGGGTTGTATAGTGGGTATTGATTATGGAAGTAAACGCACTGGTCTTGCAACAACCGACCCACAGCAAATAATTGCCAGCAGCCTAGCAAGCCTGCCAACAACAGAAGTACTTTCTTATCTTAAAACCTATTGTAAAGAAGTAAATGTTGAAGCCTTTGTTGTAGGCCAACCTTTACAAAAAGACGGAACACCCTCTGCAATTGAAACAGAAATACAACATTTTATAGGGCAATTAAAGGAGGTTTTTTCCGAGTGCGCTATAACCCGTTATGATGAACGCTATACCTCCAAAATTGCAGCACAAACACTCTTAGAAAGTGGAATAAAAAAGAAGCAACGCAGGGATAAATCAATTTTAGATCGCATTAGTGCAACACTGCTGCTTCAGTCCTATTTAGACTTTAAATCGAATATGTTATGATTTTACCTATTGTAGCTTACGGAACACCCGTACTAAAAAAGAAAGCGGCAGAAATTCCTCCAGATTACCCTAATTTATCGACCCTAATTGAAAACCTTTGGGAAACCATGTACGCGGCAAGCGGCGTTGGTTTAGCAGCTCCTCAAGTGGGTGAGTCTCTTCGCCTCTTTGTGGTTGACGCAAGTCCGTTTGCAGAAGACGAATCCTTATCGGAAGAAGAAGCTACACAATTACGCTCGTTTAAAAAAGTATTTATAAATCCACTTTTATTTTCTCAAGAAGGTGAATCCTGGCCTTTTAATGAAGGCTGTTTAAGCATCCCCGATGTACGAGAGGACGTTCTCAGACAAGAACACATAACCCTTGAATATCAAGATGAATCGTTTACTAAACATAAGTTGACACTAACCGGATTAGCCGCTAGAGTAGTTCAGCACGAATATGATCATATAGAAGGTGTTTTATTTACCGATTATCTCTCACCATTAAAAAAACGCCTTTTAAAAAATAGACTCAATGCAATCTCAAAGGGAACAATTGCAGTAGAGTATCCCATGAAGTTTCCAAATGCCAAAAAAAGATAATATGACATTAGATAAAATAGTAGCTATTGCTGGTCGTCCAGGGTTATTCGAGATGGTAGCTCAATCACGGAGTGGAATTATAGCCCGATCGTTAGTAGATGGTAAGCGAATATCTTCCCCAATTAACAATCAAATTAGTGTAATGACTGAGATTCAAATTTTTTGTATTGGTAGTGAAATGCCCCTTACCGAAGTATTTGATAAGATGATTGCTTACGAAAAGGGAGCCGTAGCAAGAATTAGTCCCAAGGCAAATAAAATTGATTTAGAAGCGTATTTCTTTGAAGTCATAGATAATTATGACGATGAAAGAGTGTATCCTAGTGACATTAAAAAAATCATTCAATGGTACAATATTCTCGTTTCTTCAAAGGTAATTGGACTTTCTGAAAAAAAGAACAAAAAGGCTACAGCAGAAACTTCAACTAAAGAAAACGATTCAGAACAATGAATTCTAAAGCCCAAAAGTTAGAAGCGTTTTCCCGATTATTGGACATCATGGATGAACTTCGCGCGGAATGTCCTTGGGATCAAAAACAAACTTTTGAAAGTTTACACCATCTCACTTTAGAAGAAACCTATGAATTGGGCGACGCCATTTTAGAGGGCAATCGTACTGAAATCAAAAAAGAACTTGGTGATTTACTCTTGCATATTGTTTTCTATGCAAAGTTAGGAAGTGAAGAAAAAGCATTTGATATAGCTGATATAGCCGAAGAAATTTGTGAAAAATTAATTTTTCGTCACCCGCATATTTATGCCGATGTAAAAGTAAAAGATGAGGTGGAGGTTAAAAAAAATTGGGAAGCTTTAAAACTAAAAGAAGGAAAAAAAAGTGTACTCCAAGGAGTGCCCAAAGGTTTACCCGCACTGATTAAGGCACAACGGATACAAGAAAAAGCAGCGGGTGTAGGTTTTGACTGGCCTAATAAGGCTGAAGTATGGGCAAAATTTGAAGAGGAATTGGAAGAATTAAAACAGGCCGAAGAATCAAACAATTTACTTGCAGTAGAAGAAGAATTTGGCGACCTCTTTTTTTCGTTAATTAATTATGCTCGATTTCTTAAAATTAATCCGGAAACTGCACTTGAAAAGACAAATATCAAATTTAAAAAACGGTTTGAATACATTGAAAAAAAGGCAACTGAATCCCATACCGAACTTACCAATATGAGTTTACCACAAATGGAAAAATATTGGATTGAGGCTAAAAATCAATCCTGATTTTCTTCGCTACTATCCGCATCTAGTTCAGGACTTTCATCTTTTTCATCCTGTCTTTCAATTTTATTTTTAAGTTGCTTTAATCGAATGTACTCTGCTTGCGACTGATCCAATTTCTTTTGAGATTTTTCAATCTGCTTCTCCACATTTTTAAAAAGTGGATTTTCAGCACTTGAATTACTAAAAAAAGAAAGGTTATTTTGCAATTGCGTTAATTCTGACTTTAGCTCGTTTATAGACGACTTGACGTTTTGCATTTCTTTCTGAAGGCGTTTTGGATCTGCTTGAATGAGGCGTTTATCCAAGTCATTTAAAACACTGTTCAAGTCTTTTTTATCTAATGAAAGACTTTTAATTTTTTGAATTAAAGCTGCAATAAAATTCTGTGTATGTTGGTGCTCTAGTGCTCCTCCTATGGAATCAAATTGTTGCCATTCGGTAAAAAGGGCTTCGCTTTTTTCTAGCAAAGCTTCA
>RGZR01000150.1 GCA_010031465.1 Flavobacteriia bacterium | reverse complement strand
ATTGCACAATTAGTACGAAAAGGAAGAGCCAGCATTACCAAGAAGAGTAAATCGGCTGCTTTGGATTCGTGTCCTCAACGGCGTGGTGTGTGTACCCGTGTGTATACCACTACTCCTAAAAAGCCGAACTCTGCGATGCGTAAAGTAGCGCGTGTTCGATTGACTAACGGTAAGGAAGTCAACGCTTACATTCCCGGAGAAGGACACAACCTCCAAGAGCACTCGATAGTATTGGTACGCGGCGGAAGAGTTAAAGATTTGCCGGGGGTCCGTTACCACATTGTTCGTGGTGCTTTAGACACTGCCGGAGTGGAAGGACGTCTACAACGACGCTCAAAATATGGTGCCAAACGACCCAAGAAATAATGGTGAATTCTTTAACAGCTGAATCATGAGAAAAAAACAAGCCAAAAAACGTCCCCTTTTACCGGATCCTAAATTTAACGATCAATTGGTAACCCGTTTTGTCAATAACTTGATGTGGGACGGAAAAAAATCAATAGCCTTTAAAATCTTTTACGATGCCATTGACATTGTAGACCAACGCAAACAAGACGAAGAAAAAACAGCTCTAGAGCTTTGGAAAGATGCACTTTCTAATGTTATGCCTCATGTTGAGGTGCGAAGCCGAAGAGTAGGGGGAGCTACTTTCCAGATTCCGATGCAAATTCGTCCTGATAGAAAAGTTTCTTTAGCCATGAAATGGTTAATCTCCTATTCAAGAAAACGCAATGAAAAATCAATGGCACAACGACTAGCCAATGAAGTTTTAGCTGCTGCAAAAGAAGAAGGAGCGGCCGTAAAAAAACGTCAAGACACTCACAAAATGGCAGAGGCAAACAAAGCTTTTTCACATTTTAGATTTTAATAAACGATAGCAGAATAAACAATGGCTAGAGATTTAAAATATACACGAAACATAGGGATTGCAGCACATATTGATGCTGGAAAAACGACCACTACTGAACGTATTCTTTTTTATACAGGAGTAAGTCATAAAATTGGAGAAGTACACGATGGTGCCGCCACCATGGATTGGATGGAGCAAGAACAAGAGCGTGGAATTACCATTACCTCTGCTGCTACAACTTGTACTTGGAATTTTCCCCAAGATCAAGGGCAACTGACTCCAGATTCAAAACCCTTTCACTTTAACATAATTGATACTCCCGGCCACGTAGATTTTACCGTGGAGGTAAATCGATCACTTCGAGTACTCGACGGATTGGTTTTTTTGTTTTCAGCTGTTGACGGTGTTGAACCTCAATCTGAAACCAACTGGAGATTAGCAGACAACTACAAAGTACCTCGTATCGGTTTCGTAAATAAAATGGACCGCCAAGGGTCAAACTTCCTTAATGTTTGTACCCAGGTTCGCGAAATGCTAAAGTCAAATGCAGTGCCTATCGTATTAAATATTGGTGATGAAGAAGACTTTAAAGGTATTGTTGACTTAGTAGCCAACCGCGCTATTGTATGGCATGAAGATAATTACGGTTCCACTTTTGATACTGTGGATATCCCAGAAGACATGAAAGCTGATGTGGAAAAATACCGTGCAGAATTAATTGAGGCTGTAGCAGAATATGACGAAGCACTTCTTGAAAAATTCTTTGATGATCCCGATTCTATCAGTCCTGATGAAATACATAATGCACTTCGTGCAGCCACTCAGGATATGAGTATCATTCCAATGATTTGTGGATCTTCATTCAAGAATAAAGGAGTACAATTTTTACTTGATGCCGTTTGCCGTTATTTACCTTCTCCGGAAGATAAAGAGGCTATTGTAGGTACTCATCCTGATACCCTTCAAGAAATAGCCCGTAAACCGAATGTTAGTGAGCCTTTTTCAGCTTTGGCCTTTAAAATTGCTACAGACCCTTTTGTGGGTCGATTAGCCTTTTTCCGTGCCTATTCCGGACGCTTAGATGCAGGTTCTTATGTACTAAACAACAGAACGCAAAACAAAGAGCGAATTTCTAGAATATACCAGATGCACTCAAATAAGCAAAACTCAATCGATTTTATCGAAGCGGGTGACATTGGGGCAGCAGTAGGGTTTAAAGACATTAAAACAGGAGATACTTTATCAGCAGAAAAATCACCTATTGTTCTTGAAAGTATGGTTTTCCCCGATCCTGTAATTGGTATCGCAGTAGAACCTAAAACTAAGGCTGATGTTGATAAACTGGGGATGTCTTTAGCAAAATTAGCCGAAGAAGATCCTACTTTTCAAGTAAAAACAGATCAAGCATCAGGCCAAACCATTATCTCAGGAATGGGAGAATTACACCTTGATATTATTGTCGATCGACTTCGACGTGAATTTAAAGTTGAAGTTAATCAAGGGCAACCTCAGGTAGAATACAAAGAAGCCTTAACCACAAAAGCCCAACACCGTGAAGTGTACAAAAAACAAACCGGGGGTCGTGGTAAATTTGCGGATATTGTCTTCACAATTGAACCCGCTGAAGAAGGCAAATCAGGTCTTGAATTTGTAAATGAAATTAAAGGAGGTAATATTCCTAAAGAATACATTCCTTCAGT
>RGZR01000149.1 GCA_010031465.1 Flavobacteriia bacterium | reverse complement strand
GGCACAAAGTCATGCATTGATTTATTGAAGGACTATGAAGAGAACGGCCCTACTGCTCAAGATGAACAATGGTTTTTAGGTTACATAAGCGGTCGTATCGTTGAAACTCAACGCGATCTAGAAGTCATAGATCGTTTGGAGATACCTATATTCGAGCTTGTCATAAAATCGTGTTCTGAAAATCCTAATCTGTTTGTCTATGAGGCTATCCACAAAGTTTATGAAATGTTACCCTGATCCGAGAGATTTTCTGCATTTTCCAAGAAGCTTGCACATATCAGAAAGCCGGTTATAGCTACGTTGCAGCAACAAGTTATATTTTCAGTTTTTTCGTGTTTAATCATTGGCCATTTTCAGAAATTTTAAACTCGCCGCATGACCAGTGAGGCAGAATTTTAGGAAATTTTGACAGACTTGTGCTATTCACTATTGTGGGTGGAAATCTACCACATTCAAAGGAACTCTCGCCATGCCTGTCGGTTTCTCGCAAACAGAATTTACAAACTTCGCATTTAGGCTCTGACATTTATACAATCCTCTTTGAGATCTGGACGTATGTTACTCAATTTCATGAAATGTGCACGATTTTTATTAAATTAATATACTCCCAGCCACTTTCATGAGACTTAAGAAAGAAAATTGGCACATGAATTGCTTCGCCTTCGTATGAGTCAAAAAACAAAATTATCGCGTCGATTATTCACACTGGGCCTGATGTATTCCAGCCTGGCAGAGGCGGCGGATCCAATCATTGATCTTGATCACAAAGTCGATCCGTTTTGGCCTTCCTTAACAAGAAAAAATCTGATCGATTTTGACCAAAAAATTATTGATATGGAGCCCGATATTGCAATTGGTTTGATTGATAGCACGCAAAACGAGTGGCCAATTAAAAAAAACAAAAAAAAATTTACTATTGACTTGAAAAACGCAAACACTGGTGAAAATTTGTCATATTTTATTGAGTCGCAAGGTAAACATTCCAAATTTGACGGGTTAGCTTTTGATGAGTTTTGTCGCGATTGGCGAGATGATGAAGTAATTGCCATGGACAAAAATTTAATTAATATACTAGTAAATATTTGTGAGCCTTTTGTGGATAATCAAGGACTTGTAAAAGTCGATGTGTTGTCCGGTTACAGGACCAAGCGGACAAACGAGAAACTACGATCGAAAAGCCGAAACGTTGCTAAAAATTCTTTTCATTTAACAGGTAGAGCGTTAGATTTCAGGGTTCCAAATGTTTCAATTGAAACGCTACGCAATACCGCCCACAAAGAAGCACCTGGTGGGTTGGGGATGTATAGAAATTTTATTCATATTGATACAGGCCCTACCCGCCGTTGGTTTGCCTAATTTGGGCCACTAGTTTGGTGTCCCAAAAATTATACCAGGTACATACTTTTACCAAATAATTAAAAATATTGCACTTTGCAAATATATGGTAAACTCGATACAGTTTTGTTGAGAGGTGGTATTTTGTTGAAATTGGACCCCAAAACCCCATCTGTATTTTTTTTCTTTGGATCTGTCATTGTAGGCATACTAATGGGTGCCATTGGGTCTTTGATGGCCTCAATGTTTCGCTATGGTATTGATTACATTTATTCACAGCAAACTGTTATGATCTTGGGTTTTCCTTTTTTAGTGTCTTATATTGCAGTTCTTTCGATGACGGCTTTAATCGTAGCTTATTTGAGAAAACTTGCATCCGGTATCCCTTTCCAAGGAATAGCGGACAGCATTTACTATGCTCATACAGCTACAGATAAAACAAAAATCAAATTGGGTTTTTTGAGTACGCTTGCTGCTTTTGTTTCTGCAAGTGGCGGCGCCAGTGTGGGTCAATATGGTCCATTAGTACATTTTGGGACTATCATAGGAGTCAGTTTAAAGAGGTTTTTTAATTTTGGTCTTGGACTTGACGTTTTTATCGGAGCTGGTGTTGCCGCTGCGATTTCTTCAGGTTTTGGAGCGCCAATTGCTGGATTAATCTTTGCACATGAGGTTGTTTTAAGACACTATTCCCATAAGTCAATAATGGCAATCGCCACGGCATCCTGCGTCTCATACGCATTCTCATCAATGGTTTGGAAAACTCCACAAGTATTTGATTTTCCGATCTTGGAATTTGACCTCTTTGAAGTAGTCCTTCTGAGTTTTGTATCGGGTCCAATTTATGCTTTTTCTGCGATATTTTACATGCAAGTCTTATTACAATTTGCGAAATTATCGCAGAAAATCTCGATAAATTATATCAGAATAATTGTTGGTATAGTCGTTTTGGCATTTATTGGATCATTTATTCCCGAGGTTATGGGCTTAGGAACAAACACTGTATTTGATATATTTAGTGGCAACTTCGCATTATCATCGTTGATTATCATTTGGTTGTTTAAAATCATTGCAACTGCAGTTTCGTTAAACTTTGGATTTTTTGGCGGGATATTTTCTCCTGCAATTTTGGTTGGAGCCAGTACTGGTGCGATATTCTCATCTGTATTGTATCAGTTGGGTGTCACCGACCAAATGGAGCAAATTTTTGTGATTTGTGGTATTTCGGCGGTCGCTGGTTCTGTGT
>RGZR01000148.1 GCA_010031465.1 Flavobacteriia bacterium | reverse complement strand
GTACCGAAAAAGTCAATATGACACTTTTCATCAATATTGACGCATGGGACAACGATAAATTCCAGGGAAATTCTCAACTTCAGGTTACCCGCCCAGTCTACGGTTCTAATTACAAAACAACAGTGCTTCAATTCAATGACGAAGACGTTGGGTTCAATTACAGAGAATTCGAAAACCTTGAATACCAAGAGAATATGAACATGAACGACCTAACTACGCTCATGGCCTATTACGTTTATATTGCTTTGGGAGTAGAACACGATAGTTATGGTCTTCTAGGAGGAAGTAAATATTATGCAAAAGCTCAAAATTTGGTAAACTTAATGACCAATAAGCCCGGGTGGAACCAAGGAGACGGTAAAGGCTTTAGAAATCGCTTTTACTTAGCAGAGAATTTAAACAGTCCTCGCTTTAAAGAATTCAGAGAATTGAACTACCAATATCACCGTGATGGGCTCGACCAATTTTATGAGGATCCCATAAAGGGCAGGAAAAAAATTACAGAATCATTACAGAAAATTTCGGAAACCGCACAAACCAATCGAAACAGTTTACTTCAAAAATTGTTCTTCACTACTAAATGGCCTGAAATTGTTGAAATATTCAAAGAAGGAACAACCGCAGAAAAAACCATTATCGTGCGTTTGTTAAAAGATTTGGATCCAACCAATATGCAGCGTTACGAAAAAATAAAATCATGATAGTCCGCACCGAAACCATAGACCAACGTATCGACACGTACCTCAACGATTTTCAACCGGACAAAATCGTGGTAGTTGTTTCTGAAACATCGGAAAAACTCTGTTTACCCAAGTTACAGATATACAAAAAAGTTGACAACATAATTTACCATCTTCCAGATGGAGACGAAGCCAAAAAACTAAGTTATTGTGAAGATTTTTGGGAAAGTCTATTAAGAGAGAACGTAACCCGTAAAAGCCTAATCATTGCAGTTGGTGGTGGAGCCGTTTTAGATTTCGCTGGTTTCTGTGCCTCCGTGTTTATGCGTGGCATTCCATGTATCTATGTGCCTACTACCCTACTTTCAATGGTAGATGGCTCTGAAGGCGGTAAAACTGGAATCAATCTATACGGTACGAAAAATATCATTGGCACGTTTACTGAGCCCGCGGCAATAATGCGCAATGTTGATTTCTTACAAACGCTAAACGAAGGTGAAATTCTGTCAGGATGGGCCGAAGTAATCAAACACGCTTTGTTAAATGGGGGCACCCTCATGCAAATGGTTCAAAAAGGATGTCCTGAAACTAACGATGCCGAAGCTTGGATGGGAATTATTCGAGAGAATATCTTATTCAAAAAAGAAATAGTTTCTGAAGATTTTAAGGAAAAGGGTTTGCGTAAACTTCTTAATTTGGGACATACTTTAGGTCACGGAATTGAAGCCATCCATTTTGAGGATTCAAAAATCAACCACGGCATTTCTATTGCGAATGGCCTGTATTGGGAATCCTTATTGGGTTTTGAATTGGGAATCACGGATGTGAGCATTTTAGAAACAGTCGAAAAATTAGTATATCCCATTTATCCTAAAATCGGTTGGTCCGAACTCGAAGTTGAACCCATGTGTAATCTCTTGATGCACGATAAGAAGAACCACAACGGTAAAATACAATTGAGCTTATTAAACGCGATTGGAAACGCCTCTTTTGACGTTGAAGTATCCGAGGCACAATTGATGGACTTTTTATCAAAACACGCCACGGCGTTGCATGATTCAGAGGATTAAATACCATAACTCACCTGTACGGAATCAACCCGTTGACGTTCGGCTACCTCTTTCTAAGAGTCTTTCCAATAGACATTTATTTTTACAATTTCAGTTTTCAAATTTGCGGGCGATAAAGTCTTTTTCAACCGCTCGTGATACCCAACTGTTTTACGAAGGCATAAGAAATGCATCTTATCAAATTGATTTCCAAGATGCAGGTACGCCTTCGCGCTTTGCATTGGTATTCTTTGCTGTCCATAACATCCCGAAAATTATATCGGGAAGTTCAAGTTTGCGTAAAAGATCCATCTCAGATTTGGTAAATACGCTGATTGAACAAGGAGCCCAAATAGAATATCTAGAAAAACCAGGTTTTTTCCCTGTAGAAATAAAAAGTGGCATTCAAAATTCGAAGGATATTTGGGAAATAAACACCCAAGAAAGCAGTCAGTTTGTTTCTGCTTTAATGTTAGGGGTTACCAAAATTCAACCCATACCAAGAATTAAGGTAAACGGATTAGCACACAGTTGGTCGTATATAAAACTGACCCAATCTGTTTTAGAAGATTGGGGATTCCAAGTCGAAATTAACCATGGAAGTATCGCCATAGATGGAAAGCCGAAGAATCACTCCGATGTTGAAATAGAAATCGATTGGGGAAGTGCTGCTTTTGTTTATTTAATGGCCCTATTTACCCAAAAGTCCTTCAGGTTAATAGGAGCTCGCCCAAACTCACTACAAGCCGATTATGCTTGTGTTGCTGCATTCGATCAATTAGGAATTACCACGGTATTCGATGTTGATGGAGCTGTAATTTCACCGAGTCGGATATCCAACATACAAACCTT
>RGZR01000147.1 GCA_010031465.1 Flavobacteriia bacterium | reverse complement strand
GGGACTATAGGGGGGTCTGTTTCTACAAATTTAACGCCTTTAGATATTGTTCGATTTACCTCCGCATTTGCTCAAATGATCAAAGAACACTGTTCTGAACAGGTTACGATTGTTACGGGAAGGGATGCAAGAATATCTGGAGAAATGGTACATGAATTAGTGAATCAAACATTAGTAGGTATGGGTGTTAATGTTATTGATTTAGGCCTATCGACAACACCCACAGTTGCCGTAATGGTACCCCATTACAAAGCACAGGCTGGAATAATTCTTACAGCAAGCCATAATCCTAAAGAGTGGAATGCTTTAAAACTACTCAACGCATTGGGTGAATTTATTGATGCAGCGGCAGGTGCTCAAGTATTATATTTAGCTGAGAAGGAGGCTTTTGTTTATGCTTCTGTTACAAAATTGGGTAAATTGAAAAAAGTGAATTCGGCTATAGAGTATCATATTAAGGCAACCCTAGATTTAAAATGGGTACAAACAACAGGTATTCTAAAAAATAAATTTAAAGTGGTTGTAGATGCGGTCAATTCTACAGGTGGGATTGCCATTCCAAAACTTTTAGACCAATTGGGAATTGAAAGTATTCAAATCCATTGCACACCTGATGGAAATTTTCCGCACAATCCAGAGCCCTTAAAAGAACATTTAACAGATTTGTGCCAAGCTGTGGTTCAGCATCAGGCAGACTTCGGTATTGCGGTTGACCCCGATGTGGATCGATTGGTTTTTGTGGATGAAAAAGGGGTGTTGTTTGGTGAGGAATATACCCTTGTTGCTTGTGCCGATTATATTTTGAGCAAAACCCCAGGCAATACCGTTTCAAACCTATCCTCTACACGTGCTTTGGCTGATGTAACCCAGCAACACGGAGGTCATTATACCGCAAGTGCAGTGGGCGAAGTAAATGTAGTAACACAAATGAAAGCCAATCAAGCTGTAATTGGGGGAGAAGGAAATGGTGGGGTTATTTATCCCGACTTACACTACGGTCGTGATGCTTTGGTTGGTGTGGCTTTATTTCTCTCCTTACTGGTTGAAAAACAATGCACCGTTTCTGCGCTCCGTTCACAATATCCAAGTTATTTTATGAGTAAAAATAAAATCACTCTGACGGAAGGATTGGATGTTGACGGCATTTTAAAAACCCTCGAAAAAAAGTACTCAAAAGAACAAATTACCACTGTGGATGGGCTGAAAATTGATTTTGAAACCCAGTGGGTGCATTTGCGAAAATCAAATACAGAACCCATAATTCGCATATATACCGAAGCACAATCTCAAAAAGAAGCAGAAGACTTAGCATCGCGCTTTGTCAGTGAAATTGAAAAACTTATTGTTTCCTAGCGTGTTTAAACCGCTTATGGGTCCACAAATACTGAGAAGGGTCTTCTTTAATTTGTTCTTCTAACCAAGCTGTAAAAGTATCGGTTATAAAATGCTCTGGTGTAGATGCCGATAGGTCTGAAATGACTTTAAACTCAACTTCATAAAACCCGCGCTTTACTCGGTTAATTTTACCAAAAACTACAGGTATATTGAGTGATCGAGCCAAGCGTTCAGCTCCGGTATAAACGGGAACTTCAACACCCATAAAAGAACGCCAATAGGTAAGGGGTTTTGGTCTAGGCGATTGATCGCTAGCAAAACCGTATACTCCTCGTTCGTTCTTTTGCTCTTTTTCAGTAATTATAGACGCAGCCGTTTGAACAGGTATCATATAGGCATCGTGCTTACTGCGTATTCTCTTTATTAATCGATCAAAATAGGGATTTCCAATGGGTTTGTAAATACCGTATCCTTTGTGATTCATATGATATCCTAAAGACATCATCCATTCCCAACTGGCATAATGACCACACATAATAAAGGCGGATCGATTTTGCTTTTCAAATTGAGTAAGTGTTTCAATGTTTTTGATTTGAAACCGCTTCATCATTTCCTTTTTTGACATCCCCATAGATTTTATGATTTCTAAGAACAAATCACAAAAGTGACGTTGAACTCCTAGTGCAATAATTTTCCTTTCCTTTTCCGTAAGTTGGGGGAAGGCCAGTTTAATATTGCTGGTAATTACTTCGTTGCGGTACCCCAACACATTAAAAACCAAAAACCGAACACAATCGGATAAAAAATAAAACAGGGGAAAGGGCAATCGAGAGACTACAAATAAAAAAGGATATGTAAAAAAGTAGATTACTGCGTTCATATGAACATTTACCTTCGCAAAGGTATCTTTTTCTATAGTTGTAGGGTGTTGAAAACTTTCCTTTTTTTCTTTTGTTTGACGATAGTAGGTATCCTAAAAATGAGTTCCTTCAGTTGAAGGTTTTGAATACATAAACATTGAAGGGCAGGAATTTGAAGCATTTACTACCTCTGGAGGTTTTGGAACGTTATGCGATATATTTGAAGGAAAAGCAGTTAATTTAAACTATAAAACGATTCGATATCCAGGGCACGGTAAACTTATGCTTTTTTTGATGTAGGAACTTATTCTAAAAGACGACAAAAAACTTTTGGAGCGCATTTTGAGCAATACAAAACCCCCAGTTAAAAAAAAAAATGTTGTTTATGTCTATGCTTTGGTAGAAGTTTGGAAC
>RGZR01000146.1 GCA_010031465.1 Flavobacteriia bacterium | reverse complement strand
GCAAGTATAAAAAGAAAGGGGTGTCTTTATTTCGATGGATGAAATTCACCGCCTTGTCCGTTAAGGCTTGTGTTAAAAACGATTGATCTTCGAGTTTTTGAATAGGCGATTCATTTTCGTAGAGATAAAGATCCGGGAAATTAAACCAGTCGCCTTGCTGTGGGTGTTTGGGCCACATATCGTTGGAATATAAGATTCCATAATATTCGTCGAAACCATGTTTACGCGGCATGAATTCGGGAGCATCACCCAAGTGCCATTTACCAAAAATTGCGGTAGTGTATCCCCTTGCTTTTAACATCTCAGCTACTGTAGTTTCCTCGGGATTTAATCCCACTTTTGACCCTGGGCTATAAGCATTGTGTATGCCAATTCTATCCGGATAACACCCTGTTAAAATCGAAGCCCTGGAGGCAGAACATACGGGCTGTGTAGCGTAGTAAGAAGTAAAATAAGCCCCTTTTTTTGCTAAATTATCTAAATGAGGCGTTTCTATATCTGTAGCCCCATAAATTCCCAGATCTCCATATCCCTGATCGTCTGTTAGAATAAATACAATATTTGGCAAACAATCATTTTTTGTCGAAGTACAGCTCAGAAAATAAAAAACGCTCAAAAAACTAAACCAAAATTTCATTAATTTTTAATGTTTAAGGATTGTTTTAAGTTGACTTTTTTACCTCTTTTAAAGCGTTTTCAATTAATGTGTTCAAATGGAATTTATGAGCCATAGATCCTTTGGAACCTTTTGGTTTTTTTACCATTTCTTGGATTTCTTTTAGATTGTATAAAGCTAGAGACTGGGAGGGGTTATTGAATCTTGAGGCCGTACTCCCTGTAATCATATCAATCAGCCTTTGGACATAGGTCACTTGGAGATTCTGACGGAAAGAATTCACTTCTCCTTTACTATCTGCTTCAAATATTGCCTTGTTCAAATCAGTCATAAATTGATCTAAATGATATTGATTGCCATACAATTCTGAATCTACAATACGCTGTAAGGTATTAGGGTGAAGTAAATGAGCTAAAACACTTGACTGATAGCCCAATATAATGTCGTGAATTTTAGGATCTTCTGTGCCTGAGGAAAAATTAAAACCCCTTCTTCTTTGGGCTAAATAATTGTAAACTTCTTTAGGTGTTTCAAAAGCATTAGGAGAAAATATAAACTGCTCTATTGCTTTAAATGCTCTTTTCTGATCCCTCAAATCAACTGGGGTATAAGGCTTTTTTGCATTTGTTTGTCCAAAAGTAGCGCGCTCTACATATATCCCACCTATAAACCGTGAAAGAATATCTCCCGCTCGAGCGGTTTGACTATTTAATAAATAATATGAGCGTCTTAAATCATCGTAATAATCACCTTCTATGATAAACTGAGATTTAATCTTATTTTTTAAGGTGTTGACCAATTTAATACGGTCAATCGAATACGAAATTTGATCAGAGGAAAGATCTCCTGTCATTACCCTAGGGTCAATGCCTTTTCCCGGTGATCGCATGTCATCTGCATCATTTCCAAAAATGAGTTCTTTTTCTGTAGACCGTTCAAGTATTTTGTCTCGGTCTTCATCGTTATCAAAAGGCTGATACCCAAATTGAATTGCCCAAATATCATATGGCCCGAGAGACATATCCGCAAATTGCCCTTGTTCTTCTCGATTTGGGTTAATATTCAAACCTGCGTAATCCATAACAGACCCCGTCAAGGCTTTTCCTTTAATAAAATTTGCATCGTACAATTCTTCGGGACTATACAATTGACTTGCTTTCATATTGTGGTTTAATCCCAAAGTATGTCCAACTTCGTGCATTATAAGAGACTTCATCCCTTCTTTTTTTACTTTGTCCAATTCATAGTCTGGAGCATTCATCATTTTTAAAAAAGTTGAACCAAAAAGTAAATTTTCATGCATGACACTCCCTATAGAGCAATATAAGGGTGTTTCAAATTTTTCATTTTTTAATCGAAGTTCTTCTAATGTTTCAAGTTGCATCATAGTGGAAGCATCTACAAAAAGTTTATCGTAAAAAACACGGTTAGTAAAATGTACAAATTCCAACATGATATCTGCTCCTAAAATCTGTCCTGTTTTAGGATTGGTCATACTCGGTCCATATCCTCCAAAGGGAGGGCGAGGTGAGGAAGTCCATCTCAGTACATTGTATCGAATATCCCCTGCGTCCCAATCGGCATCGTCAGGTTGAATTTTTACTTCTATAGCGTTTTTAAACCCTGCTTTTTCAAATGCAATATTCCAAGCTAATACTCCCTCTTTTATGGTTTCTCTCCATTCCAAAGGAGTTGAGTTTTCAATCCACCAAGTTATTGGCTCCACTGGCTCAGAAAGGGCTTGATCTGGATTTTTTTTAATCAATTTCCAGCGGTGAATCATGTCCCGATAATTGGTCGTTGTGGTTGTTGTTTGATCATTAACTTGAGTCGTAAAATATCCTACTCGAGGGTCATCCAAACGAACTTGGTAATCCTCCTCAGGCATTTTTAAGAAAGTATGAAAAACTTTTATAGACACATTTCTACCGTCTGTAACTGCTTCAGAGCCTAAATTTCTGACGGTTGGATTTTTAAAAACATAATCTGTTTTGATATTTGTGTTTTCAGGATAGTTTTTGATTTCCTCGATTTTGGATTTTGAACTGTCAAAA
>RGZR01000145.1 GCA_010031465.1 Flavobacteriia bacterium | reverse complement strand
TTCCCAAAGAGCATCCGCAACTAAATTATTTTATTGAGCAAGGCAATGCCGTTAAAAAACGAGCTGTTTTTTTAGCAGAATGTTGTTACGGGAAAACGACATTAGCTGTAGCAGGAACACATGGAAAAACCACCACCTCGTTATTTTTAACTCATTTATTTGAACAAACCCAACAATCGTTTACCTCTTTTATGGGGGGATTTTTTAATGGGCAACCCTCAAACTTAAAGTATACGGGAGAAGATTTTATGCTTGTAGAAGCCGATGAATACGACCGATCCTTTCTTCATCTCCAACCTACAGTAGCAGGAATTACCTATGTTGAGTCTGATCATTTGGATGTATATAAAACAGAGCAAGCCTTTGCTGATGCCTTTGTTCAATTCTCTAAACAAGTTTCTCAGACTTTGGTAGTAGCACACAATATACCCATAGCGGGCATTACCTATGGAATTGATGTTCAAGCAGATTATAGTGCAACGGCCATAAAACCCCATAATGAGGGGCATACCTTTACACTTCATACACCCTCGCAAACCTATTCTAATGTTCTGATCAATCAATTGGGACTTCACAACATTTCGAATGCACTTTGTGCTATAGCAATGGCTGAACAAGTAGGAATTTCAGCCGCCCAAACATTACAAGGATTGCGCACTTTCCCTGGGGTTTATCGAAGAATGAACATCTACCGTTGGAACAATCGAATTGTAATAGATGATTATGCTCATCACCCAACCGAAATTAAAAGTGTGCTAGCAACCATCAAAGACAGTTTCGCCAACCATTCCAATTGTGTTGTTTTTCAACCGCATTTATTTTCAAGAACACGTGACTTTTTTGATGAATTTGTTTCTGTACTTACTCAGTTTGACGAAGTGATTTTAACTCCTATTTACCCTGCAAGAGAACAGCCTATTGAGGGGATCACCTCAGAAGCTCTTTTGGATGCCTTACCGAATAAACGCAAAAAGTGTATTCATAAAAAAGAATTAAAAGAGGCATTGAGGGAAACTTCAGCTTCAATAATTGCCGTTTTAGGAGCGGGTGATATTGGAGCTGAATTTGAAACCGTTGTCTCATCCCATTCATCTTTTGCGCTATGAAAAAAACTGCAGTATTTTTTGGCCTTATGATGGTTCTTTTTGGAGGGACCGTAGGGTACTTTTCATATCTCGCTAGGTTGCGTGAAGTAACCGAAGTAAACGTGAAATTTACTACTCCTCCTCGATTTTTAGAATCCACATTGGTTAATAAATTGTTAACACAAAAAAGTGAGGCAGGTTCTGCCTTGAGGAAAGATAGTTTAGATTTGAATATGCTCGAAAAACAATTGAAAACAATACCTGAAGTGAGAAATGTTGAAGCCTATTTTCTCCCCGAAGGATCCCTTTTTGTAGAATTAACGGAGCGAAATCCATTGTTTAAAGCGGGTTACAATTCGCCCTATTTTGTGGATCAAGAGGGGGTGCTTTTTGGCACCAAAATATTAAATGAAGATAACTACCCCGTATTTATTTCTCCAACCCACACCCTTTCTCTAGTTGCAACAGCAAATCTTATAGAAACATTGTTACAGGATGCTTTTTTAGCACGTGAATTGAAAGAAGTTGCCTTTGAAAACAACAGCTACTGGCTAAACCTCAAATCGTATCCCTTTACAATACAAATGGGAAAACCCACTGAAATCAAAGAAAAAATTGAAAAACTAAAAGTGTTTTGTGCTTTTCAAAAACTTCAAGACACATTAAACGGATATAAAAAAATTAACCTCAGCTACAAAAACCAAGTGGTGGCTTCAACCTTTTAAAACTATGGAACAAACAGAAATATCAGTCGGACTCGATATAGGAACTACCAAAATTGTCGCATTGGTAGGCAAGAAAAATGAATTTAATAAAGTTGAAATTGTTGGTGTTGGAAAATCCAAGAGCTTGGGTGTGCATCGGGGTGTTGTGAATAATATTACGCAAACCATCCAATCCATACAACAAGCTGTAGACGACGCCAAAGCAAATTCAGGTGTTGAGATTGAAGATGTTGTTGTAGGAATTGCTGGCCAACATATACGAAGTATTCAACACAGCGATTACATTACCCGTGAACACCCAGAAGAGGTAATTAATGAAGACGATATCCAGCGTTTGATTCAGCAAGTTTACAAGTTAGTTATGTTACCGGGAGAGGAGATTATTCATGTTTTACCCCAAGAATATAAAGTGGATGGGCAAGCGGAAATTAAAGAACCCATTGGTATGCATGGAGGGCGGTTAGAAGCCAATTTTCACGTCGTAGTTGGTCAGGTTTCGTCAATTAAAAATATTGGGCGATGTATTAAAAGTGCGGGCCTTACCATGGCGAATATTACATTAGAACCCTTAGCATCGGCAGAAGCTGTATTGAGTTTTGAAGAGAAAGAAGCGGGTGTCGCTTTAATTGATATTGGTGGGGGAACAACTGATTTAGCGATTTTTAAAGACGGTATAATTCGACATACTGCCGTTATTCCCTTTGGTGGAAATGTTATTACAGAAGACATTAAAGAAGGGTGTTCCATAATTGAAAAACAAGCAGAACTGCTAAAAATTAAATTTGGATCGGCTTGGCCTGGCGAAAATAAGGATACTGAAATAGTTTCCATTCCGGGGCTTCACGGAAGAGATCCCAAAGAGATTTCCCTTAAAACCTTATCAAAAATT
>RGZR01000144.1 GCA_010031465.1 Flavobacteriia bacterium | reverse complement strand
TAAATTCAGATTGTATGGCAGTATAGGAATGGGGTTGGCTATTGCTTTAGGCGCCTTTGGCAGCCATTGGGCTAAAGGGGTCTTAAATGAAACCGCATTATCTGCCTATGATATAGGGGTACGCTATTTGTTTTACCACAGTTTAGCTAGTTTAGCACTGGCTACTTGGTTTGACAACGAAGGAAAAGAAGGGAAAAGAATTTTTCTTTCTTTTTTTTGGGGAACGCTTCTCTTTTCCGGAAGTTTGATACTGTTAAGCTTTCAAGTTCTTTTGCCGTTTTCGTTAAAAGGGATAGGGATTATAACGCCACCTGGAGGCATTTTACTCCTTGTAGGTTGGACATTAACTGTCCGGTTTGTGTTAAAATCGAGAAAAATGTTTAGCTAAACATTGATACTGGCGATGTATTTTTCAAGCGCCATTGTCATTGAGGGTGTTTCCGGAGTAGGCGCTTTAACGTCAATGCGCAAACCGGCTTCTTTTGCTGCGTTTTCAGTCGTATTACCATATACCGCTATGCGGGTATCGTTTTGTTTGAAATCAGGAAAATTCTTGAATAATGATTCAATTCCAGAGGGACTAAAGAAGACCAAAATATCATAATAAACATCCCGTAAATCGGTTAAATCGCTTACCACTGTACGATACAAAATTGCCCGTTGCCAGTTGAGTTTTATTTTCTCTAAAAAATCAGGAATATCCGATTTCAATACGTCAGAGGTTGGGATTAAAAAAGATTCTTTATTGAATTTTTTAAAAACACTTTCAAGGTCTTCAATACTTCGCTCACCCACATACACTTTGCGTTTGCGATACACCACATATTTTTGAAGGTAAAAGGCTACAGCTTCCGATTGGCAAAAATACTTTGTAGTATCAGGAACGGTAAAGCGCATTTCTTTGCACAGTCTAAAAAAATGATCCACTGCATTTCGGCTCGTCAATACTATATTATCGAAATTGTTGAAGTCTATTTTTTGTTGCCTTACCTCTTTGGCCGTTACCCCTTCTACGTGAATAAACGGGCGAAAATCAATGGAGAGTTTGTTTTTTTCAATAAGCCTACTGTATGGGGATTTTTCTAGTGAGGGTTCAGGCTGAGAGACCAATATCGTTTTCACTTTCATAGGGTTCGATTACAATTTCGTTTCGATAAAAATCCTAAAATACCACAACCAAGGTGCTACTTTGAACGTGCAAAGATAAAGAAATAAATAGAAAATATCTTTAGGATGATTCCGAAAATAGTTTAAGAGAACCCCTGTATACTGTATTGCCCAAGCCCCTAATAATCCAAAGATTAGTGCGTTAATTACTCCCTTGTTAAAAGTGCTAAACTCATAGAAAAATAACAAAATGAGGAGATAATAAGAAAATTGTGAATTCAGGCTGAAAACTTTAAAAAAGGGTGATCTTGTTCTTTTGGTCAATTTCAATGTTTTTACTAAAAATCGGACCAGAATAAAACGGAGAATGAGCAGTAGAAAAACCCCTATCAAAAAATAATAAAATTCATATGCGTATTGAACAGAAAGCGAATTGAATTGGAGTGCCCAATAAAATAAAAGTACAAGTGTATTAACCGTTACCAGAAAACTCAGTAAATTAAAATTATGCAGGTAATTCACATTTTTTTCACTGTTGTATTTACCCAAATAAACGGGCAATGAAAAAGGTCGCAATAAGCTTTGAACACGTTCTGAATCCAAAATAAACAAAGCAGTAATAAAAAGAAAATTAAAGAAATAAAACAGACTGATCCAATCTTGATGCGTTTGCGTTCGTAGAATCCAATCTTCCATTGTGCAAAAGTACAGGTTTTTCAAAAATTAATCTCTGATCATCATTCGGTTGTTGCTTTTACATTTGCTACTTTTACACCACCATGGAGGGAAAAACACTGATAATTATTCCTACTTATAACGAGATAGAGAATATTGAGTCCATTGTACATGCTGTTTTTAACATCGTTCCTGCTTTTCATGTTTTAGTGGTAGATGATAATTCTCCCGATGGAACAGCAAATGTGGTTTCCGAGTTGAAAAAAAAGTATTCAGATCAACTTTTTTTAGAAATTCGATCAAAAAAAACAGGACTAGGTGATGCTTATGTTCATGGCTTTCGCTGGGCTCTTCAGCGTCAGTATAGTTATGTATTTGAAATGGATGCTGATTTTTCACACGATCCTAAGGAATTGATTCCGATGCAAGCTCAATTGCTCCAACAGGCTGATGTAGTTGTCGGATCGCGCTATTCTAACGGGGTAAATGTGGTCAATTGGCCTTTAAGTAGAGTGTTACTTTCGTATTTTGCCTCCATTTATGTGCGTTGGATAACCCATTTACCGGTAAAAGATGCTACCGCTGGATTTGTAGGGTACACCCGAAATGTTTTAACTTCAATGGATATTGATTCCATTAGATTTGGTGGGTATGCGTTTCAAATTGAATTGAAATACAAAGCTTGGATAAAAGGATTTAAAATAGTTGAACACCCCATAATTTTTGTCAACAGACAATTGGGTAAATCCAAAATGAGCGGCAATATCATTTGGGAAGCCTTATTTGGTGTTTTGTATTTGCGTTGGAATAAAAGAAAATTTAAATGAGTAAACTCGGTACGTTAAAAATTGTAAATGCAAAATTGGTCAATGAAGGTCAAATCAAAACCTGTGACCTGTTGATTAAAGGAAATCGTAT
>RGZR01000143.1 GCA_010031465.1 Flavobacteriia bacterium | reverse complement strand
TGCTCTTCACTTTGCCCTTTTTGAATACTGCCTTGCATACCTATCAAATCAACTCTGGGCAGGGGCATTTCTGAAGCTACGGCCTTGTGACCTAAATCAAAACAATATATATTTTTTGCGGGTTTACTAATTAATCGGGTAATAATTACAGCAGCCTTTTGAAAGGGAGATTCGGGCCAAATAGCACTATAGTTTGCATCCCATAATAACGTGGTTCCCGGACTCAACAAGACCTTATCTTGCAAAGCATGTGGATAAAAACTAGGTGAACCCCCGGCGATACAGCGTGGTGATTCTTCCCCTTGTTTTTCAATGTTGTGAATGAGTTTTTCTACCGATACAAAATCGTTTTGACAAGCTTGGGTGCGTTCCTTCAAATCTGGGGGACGAATGTGCCCATCGTATACATGCAATCCCGAAAAGGTACAGTTAGGTGTTTGTTTTAAGGATTTGTAGAGTGAAAATGCTTTTTCAGGATTGCATCCCGTACGGTTCATTCCGTTGTTAATGTCAATCCATAAATGTACCTGTGCTTTATATTCTTGAGCAATTCGAGAAAAAAGAAGTAAAGAGGCTTCATTATCTACTAAGGTGGAGAAATGTTGGTTAGGATATTGTTTTTGCCATTCCAAAAAAAGAGAAATCTTTTCAGCTGTAGGTTGATGAGCCAATAAAATGCCATCCACTTCACATCGGATCAATAATTGAACTTCCGAAAGGGTTGCGCACTTAAATTGACGAATTCCCTTAGACATTTGCATTTTGACAATTTCAGCCATTTTGTGCGTCTTTATATGGGGAATCAATCGCTTTACATCCCCGGCTAAAGAAATCATAGCCTCAATATTATGTTCAATCCGCTTTGGATACACTAAAAGTCCAGGTGTGAGAGGTTGGGATTCCTCTTCAATTGCATACCATGGTAAAGAGGTGGGATTACTCATGCCGACTAATTAAAAAAATAGCTTCAATTTCAACAGCAATATTTTGGGGTAATGACATACCCACGGCACTGCGAGCTCCTATTCCCTGTTCCGCACCCCATACTTCTGCCATTAATTCACTAAACCCATTGATTACAAAAGGGTGCTCTTCAAACTCTGGCGTTGCATTTACCATGCCTAAAACCTTTACCACTCGATCAATGGTAATTTCTTTTGGCGTGTGAGTCACTAAAGTAGAAAGCATTGTTAAACCTACTTGACGTGCGGCTTGTTTACCGCTATCACGGTCAAGATCACTACCCACTTTTCCTTTTATCAATTCGCCAGAAGGAAGCAAAGGGCCCTGCCCGGAGACATATAACAAATTATCAATTATTAATAAGGGCCGATAGACCCCTATAGGCTGTGGTGCCTTAGGTAAGGTTAATCCCAACTCTTGTATTCGGGAGGATAAATGAATGTTCATATCACAGTATTTGATCTAATGCTAAAACTCCTAACAGACCGGTAATACCAATGGTGGTTTCCATTAGTGTCCAAGTAGTCAGTGTTTCTTTAATAGATAAGTTAAAATATTCCTTAAAAAGCCAAAACCCACTGTCGTTTACATGAGATAGCATTAAGCTACCCGAACCAATGGCCAGAACCATAAGTTCAGGAGAAACTCCCGTAGATTGCACTAATGGCAATACGATTCCGGCTGTGGTTAAGCCTGCAACTGTTGCAGACCCTACAGAAAAACGAATTATTGTGGCGATTAACCATCCGATTACTAACGGAGAAAGCGCGGTTACTTCCATTACACTACCGATATAATCACTCACCCCACTGTCTATTAAAATTTGTTTTAAGGCACCTGCACCCGAAATAATCAATAAAACCATTGTAATGCCTGCAACCGCTTCACTATAAATTTGCATTACTGCCTCCATTTTTAATCCTCGTGCCAACCCCAAAGTATAAGTGCTTAGTAGAACGGTAAGCAGTAAAGCAATGACAGGATTTCCTATAAATGAAATCCATTGTGCACCAGGAAAATCAACTCCAATGAATTCTACGATTAATGTAGAAACACCTATTAATAATACGGGAAGTAGTGCTGTGAATAGGCTGTTTGACAAGCTTGGCATTTCTTCAGCTGTAAAAACTTTTGAAGCCATAAAAGCCTTTAGGGGTTTGGCTTCAACTTTAGGTATCACTTTTGTAAGTAATGGTCCCGAAATTAAAATGGCGGGTACAGCCACTACAAAACCGTAGAGTAACGTTTTTCCCATATCAGCCTCAAACAATACTGCCAGAGCAGAAGGCGCTGGATGAGGCGGTAAAAACCCATGGGTTACCGATAGTGAGGCTAACATAGGTAAGCCCACTGCTATTAAGGGAAGCCCAGTTGTGGCAGCCACAGTAAACACCAAGGGAACTAGAATAACAAAGCCCACCGAATAGAACATGGTAATACCAACAATAAATCCCGTAATCATTACGGCTGTTTTTGTATTCTTCACTCCAAATAGAGCAATCATACCTTCAGTAATTCGTTGAGCAGCACCACTTTCGGCTACTATTTTACCCAACATTGCTCCTAAGCCCAAAATCATGACAAGAAAACCTAAGGTACTCCCTATTCCCTTTTCTATTGACTGTACTACAGATAACAATTCCATGCCCTGTGAAATTCCAATAAAAAGGGTAACCAGTATAAAAGCAATAAACGCATTTAAACGAAGTAAAATTATTAATGCGAATAGTATTAGTATCCCAATTGAAACAATGAGTATTGGCATAGG
>RGZR01000142.1 GCA_010031465.1 Flavobacteriia bacterium | reverse complement strand
TATAGTCATCTGACCACTTTAAAATTAATAAAATTGTCCCTTTTAAAATATACAGATTTTGTTATAATTAATCTAGTAATAAAGGAGAAAACTATGAAAAACGAACGATATCAATTAAATAAAGAATTGGCACAAATGTTAAAAGGCGGTGTCATTATGGATGTTGTAAATGCCGAACAGGCAAGAATTGCTGAGAAAGCTGGCGCAGTTGCAGTGATGGCACTTGAACGTATTCCAGCAGACATAAGAGCTGCAGGCGGTGTCTCTCGTATGAGTGATCCAAAATTAATTAAAGACATTCAACATGCTGTGAGCATACCGGTGATGGCAAAAGCTCGTATCGGACATTTTGTTGAAGCACAAATTTTAGAAGCGTTAGAGATAGACTACATCGATGAGTCTGAAGTGCTTTCGCCTGCAGATCCTCAATATCATATTAATAAAAGAAACTTTAAAGTGCCTTTCGTTTGCGGTGCAAAAGATCTTGGAGAAGCACTTCGTCGTATCAATGAAGGGGCTGCAATGATACGAACAAAAGGTGAACCTGGTACAGGAGATGTGATTCAAGCAGTGATTCACATGCGTAAAATCCTTGGAGAAATTCGTAAGGTACAAAGTTTACATATAGATGAATTGTTCGATAAGGCAAAGGAATTAAAAGTACCTTATGATTTACTATTGAATGTGTATGAAAACGGAAAATTACCCGTTGTTAATTTTGCTGCTGGTGGTATTGCAACTCCGGCAGATGCAGCTCTAATGATGCAATTAGGAGCAGAAGGTGTTTTTGTTGGTTCAGGTATTTTTAAATCCGGTGATCCTGCAAAACGCGCCAAGGCAATTGTTCAAGCTGTTACTAATTTCAACGATTCAAAACTTCTTGCGAAAGTCTCTGAAGATTTGGGCGAAGCAATGGTGGGTATTAACGAGGATGAAATCGAATTATTAATGCGTGAGCGTGGCATATAATACAATGACAATAGGTGTTTTAGCACTTCAAGGTGCTTTTATTGAGCATATACTTCGTTTAAAAGAACTCAATGTAGATTCTTTTGAAATTAGACAAAAAAAGGATTTAGAACAAACAATGGATGGTATAATTTTGCCAGGTGGCGAGAGCACAACCATGTATAAGCTTCTTGAAGATTTAGAAATGACTGAAACCTTAATAAATCTTATCGATAAAGGGCTTCCGGTTCTAGGAACATGCGCTGGACTATTACTACTTGCAAAAGAAATAGAAAACCATTCTCACTCTTTTTTGAACTTAATGGACATAAAAGCTAAAAAAAATGCCTATGGAAGACAACTAGGAAGCTTTAGATGCAAAGGAAATTTTAGTCATTATACTGATTTAGAATTTGTATTCATTCGGGCTCCATATATCATTTCAACGTCAAAAAATGTTGAAATACTTGCAAAACATAATGATAAGATTATTGCTGCGAGACAAGATAATAAACTCGTAACAGCTTTTCATCCTGAGCTCTCAGAGAACAAAGAAATCCATCAATATTTTCTTAACATGATTAAATAAAAACATTATCAAAAAAAGCCTTGTAGGCTTTTCTTATTTTAAAATAAAAACCCTTAAAAAGGGTCTTAAAATGGCTTTGGTGGTGGCTCCGGGCAGAATCGAACTGCCGACACAAGGATTTTCAGTCCTTTGCTCTACCGACTGAGCTACAGAGCCTAATAATGGCGGTCCGGACGGGATTTGAACCCGCGATCTCCTGCGTGACAGGCAAGCATGTTAACCCCTACACCACCGGACCGTTTTTTTGGTTGCGGGAGAAGGATTTGAACCTTCGACCTCCGGGTTATGAGCCCGACGAGCTACCAGACTGCTCTATCCCGCGATATATAAAACTTATTATTAGACAATGGCGGAGGAAGAGGGATTCGAACCCCCGCGCCTTTTACAGCCTGTCGGTTTTCAAGACCGATCCCTTCAGCCAGACTTGGGTATTCCTCCATACGATACAAACAATAAATATAGTGGTGGACCCGGTAGGACTCGAACCTACGGCCGACCGGTTATGAGCCGGTAGCTCTAACCACCTGAGCTACGGGTCCAAAGTGGTAGCGGCGGGGGGAATCGAACCCTCGACCTCACGGGTATGAACCGTGCACTCTATCCGGCTGAGCTACGCCGCCAAATCTGGTATTATTTGTTTTTAACTCAGTCATAAAACAAAGATGCGTGAATTTGGTGGAGCCTAGGGGGCTCGAACCCCTGACCTCCTGCGTGCAAAGCAGGCGCTCTCCCAGCTGAGCTAAGGCCCCAAAGAAATATTATTTAAGTGGTACCTCGAGCCGGACTTGAACCGGCACGGATTCATCATCCATGGGATTTTAAGTCCCACGTGTCTACCATTTCCACCATCGAGGCAAATAACTGGTGTCCCGTAAAGGACTCGAACCTTTGACACCTTGATTAAAAGTCAAGTGCTCTACCACCTGAGCTAACGGGACATAAAACGTGGTGCCGAAAACAGGACTTGAACCCGCAACCTACTGATTACAAATCAGTTGCTCTACCAATTGAGCTATTTCGGCTTAATGGTGGGAGATAACGGGCTCGAACCGCTGACCCCCTGCTTGTAAGGCAGGTGCTCTCCCAACTGAGCTAATCTCCCATTAAACAACCGACATGTTAAGACAGGTGGTTGATGAAAATAAGTGGTGGGCCTAAATGGACTTGAACCATCGACCTCACGCTTATCAGGCGTGCGCTCTAACCACCTGAGCTATAGGCCCC
>RGZR01000141.1 GCA_010031465.1 Flavobacteriia bacterium | reverse complement strand
TATTTATGTATCAAATATACAGTAATAAAGGGAATTAATTAAAAAGATAAATTAGTTTTTTAACACCATGATAAGGTATTTATATTAAGCTCTATAGATTCTTTAGGTTTTTTTTCTTTCTTTTATCGAAATTGATTTTAATTGTTTGGATGTTGCATATCATACCCCTAAATTAGATTCATGAAAAATTCTTTACAAAATTTACTGAGTTTGTTAGCTTGTGTAGCCGTAACAGTCTCATGTACTTCAAAAAAAAGCGACACCGAATGGCAAATTTTGTTTGATGGTAGCTCTTTAGACGGTTGGCGGGCGTATAATGGGGAGGAAATGCCCCCAGGTTGGAAAATCATCGACAGCACCTTGACCTTCAAAACAGAACAGATTTTAGAGCAAGATTACGATTATAAAGGAAGCCGTGACATTATTTACGGCGCAGAGTCTTTTGATAATTTTGAATTGTACGTAGAATGGAAAATACCAGTAGGCGGAAATAGTGGAATTTTTTATCATCTTCAAGAAGGATATGCGGGACCCCCAGAGGTAGCTCCAGAATACCAATTAATTGATGATGAAAACTATGCCTCGATCCACGATATAGAATCGTATAACATTTCAATGGGTTTTGAAAACCCAAATCAATTGCACCCTTTGCAAAAAACGGGAGCAGATTATGCGATGCATGCTGTAATAGAAAGTGAAAAAATATTAAATCCTCCGGGAGATTGGAACTCCTCAAAAATTATTTTTTCACCCGATCAAGTTGAGCACTGGCTCAATGGAAAAAAAGTATTGAGTTTTGTCCCTTGGTCTGAAGATTGGTACAAGAAAAAAAGCAGTGGTAAATGGGAAAATGCCCCAGATTATGGTACCTTTAAAACCGGTTACATAGGTTTTCAAGATCACGGAAGTGACTTGTGGTTTCGTAACATTAAGATCAAAAGAAGATAATTTATAATCCTATGAAAAAAAGAGATTTTCTTAAAACAAGTATGGCTGTAGCCTCCTCTGCCTTACTTCCATCCTCATTAATGGCGTTAACATCAAAACCAAAAAGCGCACGTTTGAGAACTGCCCATATCGGAGTTGGAGGAATGGGCGCGGCAGACCTAAAGTCAATTGCTTCTCATGATGCTGTTGATGTTGTTGCACTTTGTGATGTAGATGCTAAAAATTTAGCTGCTGCCCATGAATTGTATCCAAAAGCAAAGGTCTTTTCAGATTATAGACAATTACTAAAGGAAATGAGTGCAGAAATTGATGCTGTTGTGGTGTCTACTCCTGATCATACTCATGCACCGGCCTCATTAATGGCAATGGAAATGAACAAACCGGTTTATTGTCAAAAACCCCTTACACATTATGTTTCAGAAGCCCGAGCCATGAGAAAAATGGCTGATGAAAAAGGGTTAATCACTCAAATGGGGATACAAGTCCATTCGTTTTATGATTATAAGTTAGCTACAGTACTTATTCAGTCGGGTATTATAGGTAAAGTACATACGGTACATGCTTGGTCGCCCAAAAATTGGGGATACGACGGTCCCCTTCCTAAAGGACAGGATACTGTACCAGAACATTTGGATTGGAATTTGTGGTTGGGTACATCAAAGGAACGCCCCTTTAAGTCGACCTATTACCACCCAGGGAATTGGCGCAAATTAGTGGATTATGGTTGTGGGACATTAGGCGATATGGGAGTTCATATTTTTGACACCCCCTACAACGCGCTTGCTTTAGACGTTCCTTTAACTATAAAAAACAAATGCAGAAAACCTAACGGATATAGTTTTCCAGAAAATAACTCGGTAACCTATACTTTTCCAGGCACTCCCTACACCACAGAAAATCTTACTTGGATTTGGTCTGATGGTCCAGGAGCTCCAAGCTCGAATAAAGATTTAAAACTGCCTAATAAAGACAAACTTCCTTTACAAGGAGCAATGTTTGTTGGAGAAAAAGGGCGATTGTTGCTCCCTCATTTTATGGAATTACCTCGCCATATTGTTGATGGTGCCTACCAAGAAATCGACATTTCAAAATACGATCCAAATAACGCATTGGGGAACACAAAAAATGATTATGAACGTGATGCTCCTAAGCATTATCATCAATTTGTTGATGCTTGTTTAGGTCAGGATCAAGTTTCTGCTCCTTTTTCTTATTCTGCACGATTAACGGAAACCATTTTATTAGGCGTTATCGCTGGTCGTTTTCCCAATAAAACTTTACATTGGGATAACGAGAAAGCCGAATTTAAAGAAAAAGAAGCCAATCAATTCTTGAGTGGAGCCTATCGGGAATTTTGACAGGATGATTTTTGTTTAATTCGCAACCTAAGATGTTGATTCATAGTATTAAAAAATGAACAGAAGAAAGGCAATTCAGCGAGTGGGACTCCTTACAGCAGGTTCAATTTTATTGCCCTATGCCTGTCAAAATATAGGTGTGCCTGTTTATTCCAACCTCCCTTTGTTAGGCAAAAAGGAACAAGAATTAATTGGTTATATAAGTCATGTGCTATTGCCCGATGACACCGAAAGCTTTCCTGCTCCAGAAAGTAGACAACAGTTTGTATTAACCATGATTAATGATTGTAGCAACGCAAAACAACTTACGGCCTTTGTTGGTGGTTTCGAAGCATTTCAATGGGCAGTATCACCCAAACAAACCCTGAGTTTTGATGAGTTGACTAAAGATGAACAAATGGAGTTCCTATCCAATCAATGGGAACAAGATACCGTAGTACGTGATTTTTTAAATGTTATAAAAAGGTATTCACTTTTACATTTTGAAACTACCCAAGCCTACATGACCCACTATTTAAAGTTTGAATTT
>RGZR01000015.1 GCA_010031465.1 Flavobacteriia bacterium | reverse complement strand
CACACTCAACCTATCACTTTGCCCAAGGGCCCTCTTGTAGTTGGTATGCATTTGCACAAAAAATAATAGCCATCGCAAATCTACCATGTGAACTTCGCCCTTGTAAAAGCGAAGAATATCCTACCCTAGCAGAACGGCCCAAGCATTCGGTACTTCTCACCCAAGAAACGGAAAATAAAATACCTTTGCCCATACCTTCGTGGGAAATGGCTTTGCAAGCCTGCATACAAAAACTACAAACCAATGAGTAAATTTTCATCTATTTTGGTTACGGGAGGGGCTGGTTTTATTGGTTCTCATGTGATACGTCGTTTGGTGAAGGGATATCCCAATACGAAAATTGTGAACCTCGACGCACTCACCTATGCGGCTAATTTAGATTTGATCAACGACTGTAGTCAGGCGCCCAACTATGAGTTTGTTCATGAAAACATTACCCATTTTGATGTTATGGGGCAACTGTTTGAAAAGCACTGCTTTGACGCAGTGGTTCATTTGGCGGCAGAATCGCACGTAGACAACTCCATTAAAAATCCTTTCGCCTTTGCAGAAACGAATATACAGGGTACGCTAGCCCTTTTAGAAACGGCTCGACAAGCATGGGGGAATCACGCCAAAGAGCAACGGTTTTATCATATATCTACAGATGAGGTATTTGGTAGTTTGGGTCCTACAGGATTTTTTACAGAAACTACAGCTTACGATCCCCGTTCACCCTATTCAGCGTCTAAAGCCGCATCTGATCACTTTGTACGCGCCTATTTCCACACCTACGGGCTGCCGGTGGTGCTGTCCAATTGCTCAAACAATTATGGGCCCGGACAACACGAAGAAAAACTGATTCCACTCATGATTAAAAACGTGGTTCAACAAAAGCCTTTGCCCGTTTATGGAAAGGGAGAGAACATTCGCGATTGGCTTTTTGTAGAAGATCATGCCGCAGCAATCGACCTTATCTTACATAATGGGCAAGTCGGAGAAACCTATGCTTTAGGGGGTAACAATGAGGTGAAAAACATTGACATTGTTCATCAACTGATTGAACAAGTAGATCAAGCATTGGGTCGGTCATCAGGGTATTCACAACCCCTAATTACTTTTGTAACAGACCGTTTAGGACATGATTTTCGTTACGCAATAGAAACAACAAAAGCTCAAAGCACCTTAGGATGGAAACCAAAAACCCCATTTCAAGAGGGGCTAGCCCAAACGATTTCCTTCTATTTGTCAAAATTCAGGGAATAATTCCTAATTTTCCCGAACTAAAACGTAAACCATGTTGACTAAATCGTACTTTAATTTTTCACTTTTGTTTTTTCGTGTCGTCTTATCCGCGTCTTTGCTTACCCATGGCTACGGAAAATTTTTAAAATTAATCAATGGAGACTTTGAATTTGCTGACCCATTAGGGGTTGGAGCTATTCCGTCCTTATTTTTCGCTGTTTTGGGCGAATTTATTGCCCCTATTTTTATTATTTTCGGATTTAAAACCCGCTGGGCTTCGTTGGTTTCCATCATTACCATGGCTGTGATTACTTTTGTTGTTCATGCTGATGATCCGTTCAAGGGGAAAGAAAAAGCCCTATTATTTGGCATCGGATTTATCTTGTTGTTCCTTCAAGGGCCAGGTAAATTTTCACTAGACAAGAAATAAGCAAAAAAGCCTATTTTATTTCAAAAATCGCTATATTTGCCGTCCATAAAAAAGACGAAAATGTACGCAATTGTAGAAATAGCAGGGCAGCAATTTAAAGTTGCAAAAGACCAAAAGCTTTTTGTACATCGTTTAGCAGAACAAGAAGGAGCTAAAGTTTCTTTTGATAAAGTTTACTTGCTTGACGACGGAAAGAAAGTGACCATTGGCGCCCCGGCTATCACAGGAGCTTCAGTAGAAGCCAAAGTGATGAGTCACCTTCAGGGTGACAAAGTGATCGTTTTTAAGAAAAAACGACGCAAAGGATACCGAGTAAAAAATGGACATCGCCAAGCTTTAACGCAATTGGTGATTGAAAACATTTTAGCTTCTGGAGCTAAGCCAAAAGCCAAAGCAGAAAAAGAAACACCTGCTGTGGATGAGAAAAAGACCGCTCCAGTAAAAGCCACTGCTAAAAAGGCAGCACCTAAGGCTAAAGCTGAAAAAGTAGATTTAAGCACAATGACGGTAGCTCAATTGAAAGCAGCTGCTAAGGAAAAAGGGGTAGAAGGATATACTGCTATGAAAAAAGCAGAACTTATTGCGGCCTTATCATAAACTTTTAAACACTATCAACCATGGCTCATAAAAAAGGAGTAGGTAGCTCGAAAAACGGAAGAGAATCAGAATCGAAACGCTTAGGCGTTAAGATTTTTGGCGGACAAGCTGCCAAAGCAGGAAACATTATTGTACGTCAACGCGGTACAGCACATCACCCAGGTGAAAATGTTTACCTTGGTAAAGACCACACCCTTCACGCTCAAGTGGACGGAGTGGTAGAATTTTCTAAAAGAAAAGACAACAAATCTTTTGTGTCTGTCGTGCCTTTTCAGGCGTAACAACAATATCCATAAAAAAACCTACTCCATAGAGTAGGTTTTTTTTTGCCTTAAATTTTGCCCTTAGTAACGGTAGTACTCCGGTTTATAGGGCCCTTGTTGAGGAACACCAATATAGTCGGCTTGGTCTTTGGTCAGGTCTTCTAACTCAACCCCTAAATGCTCTAAATGTAGCGCAGCTACCTTTTCATCTAGGTGCTTAGGCAACATATAGACTTGATTTTCATAGCGGTCTGCATGTAGCCACAATTCAATTTGTGCTAGGGTTTGGTTGGTAAAAGAATTACTCATAACAAAGCTTGGGTGCCCTGTTGCACATCCTAAATTGACCAAACGCCCTTCAGCCAACACAATGATTTGACTTTCATTTTCTAAGGTGTATAAGTCTACTTGAGGCTTAATTTCCGTTTTGGTATGACCGTAATTATTATTCAACCACGCCATGTCAATTTCGTTGTCGAAGTGACCAATATTACATACAATGGCTTTGTCTTTAAGCGCTAAAAAGTGTTCGCTTTTAACAATATTTTTATTTCCTGTTGCTGTACAAACAATATCAGCTGTAGCAATAACGGTAGCTAATTTCTTTACTTCAAAACCGTCCATTGCCGCCTGTAAGGCACAAATCGGATCGATTTCGGTAATGGTAACAATCGCACCTGCTCCTCGAAAAGAAGCCGCAGTTCCTTTACCTACGTCACCGTACCCACAAACAACTACGCGTTTTCCAGCTAGCATTACGTCAGTAGCTCTTCGAATAGCATCTACTGCACTTTCTTTACATCCGTATTTATTGTCAAATTTTGATTTGGTTACGGAATCATTTACGTTAATGGCGGGCATAGGAAGAGTCCCGTTTTTTACACGCTCATAAAGGCGGTGAACTCCTGTAGTAGTTTCTTCTGATAAGCCCTTGATGCCATTGGCTAACTCGGGGTAACGATCTAAAATCATATTGGTCAAATCACCACCATCATCTAAAATCATGTTAAGCGGTTGGCGATCTTCCCCAAAAAATAGGGTTTGCTCAATACACCAGTCAAATTCTTCTTCATTCATCCCTTTCCAAGCATATACGGGAATGCCCGCTGCGGCGATGGCTGCTGCGGCATGGTCTTGGGTAGAAAATATATTACAAGAACTCCAGGTAACTTCTGCACCCAAGGCTACAAGCGTTTCAATTAAAACAGCTGTTTGTATTGTCATATGCAAACAACCCGCGATACGGGCTCCCTTTAAGGGTTGAGAAGCAGCATATTCTTCTCGAAGTGCCATTAATCCCGGCATTTCTTTTTCAGCAAGCATGATCTCTTTTCTTCCCCATTCTGCAAGGCTCATGTCTTTTACTTTATAGGCAACGACTTGTAAAGTTTTCGATTCCATAGTGTATCTTTGTTTTAGTTGGCAAAAATACAACCTTTCCTTATTAAAATCAAATGCCTGAATGCTATCGTGAAACACTAAAGAATGGAATCGAAGTGGCCATTTGGGCAATTTCAGAAACAGAGGCCGAATTAAAAAAAGGACTTCCCCTATCCGAAAAAGCCCAATCCCGATTGTCAAGCCGAAGAAGCGAAGTGCACCGTAAAGGATATTTAGCCATACGCCAACTCCTGAAAGGGTTTCATATTGATCCCCTAACCCATCAATACGATAAGCAAGGGGCACCTTACCTTACAGACGGTCGGTTTCTCTCCATTAGCCATACCCAAACCCGAGCTACAGTAGCCCTTGGGACGGTACCGCTTGGGATAGACTTGGAATTTTATCAAGACAAAATTGAGGCAATAGCACCGCGTTTTCTTAATCCATCGGAGTTAGCCTATGCAAAAGAAAATGAGCCCATATCTATCTATACTCAATTGTGGACAGCCAAAGAAGCCCTGTATAAGGCATACAACACTCCAGGAATCCACTTTGCCACTCAGATGCATATTCATGGGTTTGAAAATAAGGCCTCTGAGGGACTGGGATCGATATCCCACCAAGAGAAAGAACATCCTTATTCATTATATTTTCGTTATTTTGACACGTTTTGTTTAACCTTAGCCACACCCAAACAAGTGTAAGATGGATATATCAATCGAATTGACCCTAACCCCTTTAAAAGAAGCCTATGTTCTTGAAATTAAAAAGTTTATTAAGGCTTTACGGAACTCAGGATTTACGATTATCGAAAATCCATTAAGCACTCAAATTTACGGTGAATACAAGGAGGTAATGGACTTTTTGGTGCCCCTGATTCATTCTACTTTTAAAAATGAAAAAGCGGTCATGATGCACTTAAAATTGGTCAAAGGAGACCGGAGTTCGTATGCTCCAGATTTTTGAATACTTAGTGGACCCCTACATGGGGTATGAGATAGGAGACATATTTTTGGAGATCGTGGCTGTGGTGATGGGTTTAGCCAGTGTTTATTTTGCAAAGAAAGACCATCTGTGGGTGTATCCTACAGGGATGATTTCAACCGCTATTTATGTGTACTTATTGGTTCAAGCAGGTCTTGTAGGCGATGTTTTGATTAATGCCTATTATTTTATCATGAGTCTATACGGCTGGTTCTATTGGACTCAAAAAAAAGAAGGAATAACAGTACACGCTATTGCTTCAATAAACCTAAGAGAAACCCTAATGAGTGTATTCCTGTTTATCGGAAGTATAGTAGGGGTTGGACTTCTATATGTGTTTTTTGATAAGGCAAACGATTGGACAGCCCCTGTAGATACACTTACTACCGCTTTATTTTTTGTAGGAATGTGGCTGATGGCGAGAAGAAAAATTCAACATTGGATTTTTTGGATTATTGGTGATGTGATCTCTGTTCCTCTTTATCTTGTTAAAGGGCTTGGGTTAACCAGTCTTCAATACATCATTTTTACACTTATCGCTATCTTTGGTTACCGCGAATGGAAAAAGAGATTACACAACTACCCACAGACTGCCTAAGAATTGTATTGTACGGCCCTGAATCGACCGGAAAAACGACAATGGCAAAGGCGTTAGCTGCCCAATACAACACGCATTGGGTTCCTGAATTTGCAAGAGATTATTTACAGAATAAATGGGATAAAAAGCAAGAGGTGTGTTCCAAAGAAGATTTACTGGTAATTGCTAAAAAACAATTGCAATTAGAAAATAATGCGCTTGAAAAAGCAAAGGATTATTTGTTTTGTGATACGAATATACTGGTTACCCGTGTTTGGTCAGAAACCCATTTTGAGGGCTTTTGCGACCCACATATTAAAAAGTGGTCAGAAGAGTGGCAGTATGATTATTATTTCTTAACGGATATTGATATGCCTTGGGAAGCAGATGATTTGCGTGATCGCCCCAGCCAAAGAAAAGAAATGCTTAGCTACTTTGAGGCTGTTTTGCAGGCGAATAATTGCCCCTATTCCTACCTGTCAGGGTCTCATGAAATACGACTTAAAACTGCGGGTACAATACTAAAAACGCTGAAGTGATGCCTGAAGGGATTACCGAAAAAGACCGTCAATACTTGGCTGCTGCAGGGCGTTCACCCGAACTTCTATTGCGACAGATCAACCAATTAAAGACAAGCCCTCCCAGCCTTCTAGGAATCACCGCGGCAACACTACAAAATAATGGGATTAAGCAATTATCGGTATCAGAAGAAAAGCAAGCCATACAAACTTATGAGGCTGAATGTCACACCAAGCGTTGGACAAAATTTGTCCCTGCCTCTGGAGCCGCTTCTAGAATGTTCGCCCCTTTTTATGATTTCCTAAAGCAAGATCAAGAAAGTTCGATTAGGCAAATCTTTGAATCCTTAAAAAGATTTCCTTTTTATGGTATCGTTTACGCAAAATTGATGCAAAAAAGAGAAAAGAAAATAGCTACTGAAAAGGAGTTTATCTTTGCTTTTCTTTCTGAAGTTTTAGATCCAAAGGGCTTAGGCTATCCTGATTTACCCAAAGCGTTAATTCCCTTTTTTGCCGATGAAAAGGGACAAGTAAAAACCGCGTTTGAGGCCCAAATACTCGAAACTCTCCGGTTGGCTCAACAGACTCCTGTTACCCTTCATTTATCGATTTCAAAAAACCTAAAAGCACATTTTGAGACCCGAGCCAAACAGTTTTTGGGGACTTTAACCTCTAGTTCTCTACCCCCAATTTCCTTAGAGTATTCATTTCAGCACCGTCTCACAGACACCCCTTATAGTGGAGCACAAGGACAATTAATACGAACATCTGAGGGAAATATTGCTTTTCGAAAAGGAGGCCATGGAGCGTTGTTAGAAAACTTTAACCGTCTTGATACGGATTGTGTTTGGATTAAAAATGTAGATAATATTCTATGGGGAACCGAAAATCAATCGGGGGAAAGGGCGATGCAAATTTTAGGAGGTTATTTACTTACACTTCAATCCACACTTTTCAGTCATTTAAATACCCTAGAAACCCATAAAGAGCAAACAGAGCTTGCCCCTATTATCGCCTTTATCCACTCTCATTTTGATCCGGATTACCGGATGACAACGTCTAAAAAAAGGCCCTATGAAATTTTACTAGACTACCTCAATCGCCCGTTGCGGGTTTGCGGCATGATTCCCAATAAAGGAGCGAAGGGCGGAGGACCCTTTTGGAAAGCTTCAGCACGCGGTAAGAGTGTTCAAATTGTGGAGGGTGTAGAATTAAATCCTTTGACCGAAGAACATCAAAAAGCTCTAGCTGAAAGCACCCACTTTAATCCTGTACTTATGGCGTGTGGTTTGACAAATCACAAGGGGGAAAAGTTTTCACTTTATGATTTTAGAGACGATCATCGCTATATGGTTAGCACAAAAACCCATCAAAATCAACCCATCACGATATTGGAATGGCCCGGGCTTTGGAACGGGGGTATGGCAGAGTGGAATAGTGTCTTTATTGAACTTTCAGCCGACACTTTTCACCCTGTAAAAACTGTTTTGGATTTGCTTCGTTAAATCGTTTGTTTCCGTACCTTTACCACCTCTCAAGGGGTGCCGTAGTTACGGCTGAGAACATACCCGTAGAACCTGGGCAGGTAATGCTGCCAAGGGAATTTACACCAACATATAACAAAGAATAAGTACCCCTTTTATTCATTAAAATACATTCGAATGAATACCGTACGTTATTTCACACTTCTTTTTCTAGGAATTACCTCTATTATACAAGCCCAACTTCCCCCTCAATCTCAAGATTCAGTGGGCATTGTAGCACTCAAAGAAATTCAATTAATAGGGATACGCGCAAACGAAAATACCCCAGTTACCTTTAGCAATGTGACTAAAGAAGAAATAGAATCTCGAAACTTGGGACAAGACATCCCCATCTTGTTAAATTACCTTCCCGGAGTGGTTACAACCAGTGATGCTGGGGCAGGAATAGGGTATACAGGAATTCGAGTTCGGGGAAGTGATGCCACTAGGGTAAATATTACCATCAATGGAATTCCTTATAATGACGCCGAATCTCAGGGTACTTTTTGGGTGAATTTACCTGATTTTGCTTCTTCCGTATCACAGTTTCAGCTACAACGAGGCGTTGGGACTTCAACCAATGGTGCTGCTGCTTTTGGAGCAAGTTTAAATTTAGAAACAGAAGCACCTTCCTCAGAAACCCAGATACTTTTATCATCTAGCATGGGTAGCTTTGCAAACTTAAAAAACACCATTCAGTTCAATTCTGGGCTGCTTCAAGATCGTTTCCAGTTCTCCGGGCGTTGGTCTTCCGTTCAATCCAAGGGATACATTGACCGTGCACGATCAGATTTAAAAGGCTATTTTTTTCAAGGAGAGTACCAACAAAACAAAACTGCATTAAAAGCATTGTTTTTTGGTGGGCATGAAATTACCTATCAGTCATGGTATGGAATTGATGCGGCAACCCTTGATGTAGATAGAACCTACAACCCGGCGGGAGAAATGTACGACACAGCAGGAAACCGGATGGGATATTATGACAATCAGGTAGACGACTATACACAACAACACTATCAGTTTCATTGGAATCAAAACCTAAATTCGAATTGGGATCTTTCTATGGGCTTTAATTACACTAAAGGGCAAGGGTTTTATGAAGAATACAACGATCTGTGGGCCACAAATAACCTCACCTTTGGTTCTGAAACTCAATTCGATTACTTGAAGTTAGTTCCGTATCCGTTGGGAGAGCAAGTGCTACAAGAAACAGAGAACATAACTCAAAAATGGCTAGACAATGGGTATTATGTTGCCACAATCGGATTGCAATACCAAACCCCAAACACCACTGTTAATTTGGGGGGATTACTCAGCCATTATGATGGGGATCATTTTGGTCAAATTGTTTGGGGACAATTTCTGG
The DNA here is from genome assembly GCA_010031465.1 of Flavobacteriia bacterium. Classification (GTDB taxonomy): domain Bacteria; phylum Bacteroidota; class Bacteroidia; order Flavobacteriales; family Flavobacteriaceae; genus MS024-2A. The sequence goes on along the minus strand of RGZR01000015.1, from coordinate 15,218 downwards.
GTACAGCACAACCAAACCAACGATTTTATGAAAATCAAGGAGTAAAAAATGAGGAAAGTCTTTACGTGAAAGTTTTCCAATCCATCGGACAACATTGGACCGGTTTTGTTGATGTTCAAGTACGCGGAATACACTATTCCGTATCGGGAGAAGTGGCTGGGCCGAGTTCAATATATGTTCAGGATGATTTTTTCTTTTTAAATCCAAAGGCAGGTATAACCTTTGCCCCTTCAGCCTCAAGCAAAGTCTATTTTTCCTTCGCAAAAGCCCAACGTGAGCCCAATCGGACCGATTATGAAAATGGAACGCCCAAACCGGAAAAGCTAAATGATTTTGAATTGGGGTGGCGAATAAAGAAAAATAAATTTCAAGGGCAAGCAAACGTCTATTGGATGGAATATCAAGACCAATTAGTCCTTACTGGGGCTCTTGATGCTGTAGGATCTCCGATACGTCAAAATGTAGGTAAAAGTCGTCGAGTTGGATTAGAATTGGAGGGTAAACTGCAGTTGGGTAACCATTGGATGTGGCAACCCAATATAGCATTAAGCCGGAACCAAAATCTTGATTTTTATTTTAAGCGTAACGGCATTCTCACCGCTTTGGGCAATACTACATTAGCCTTTTCTCCTTCAGTTATTGCAGGAAATGCAGTTGTTTTTAGTCCCACTACCCCCTTTCAAATAGCGTTATCGTCTAAGTATGTAGGAGAACAATACATGGGGAATATTGACGCGATAACTTCAAAACTCAAAGCCTATTTTACTTCAGATCTCAATATAGTGTATCGATGGTTTCCCAAAAAGGGGGTTCGAACCGTTCAAGGATCACTACTTGTAAATAATATTTTTAATCACTTGTATGAGTCAAACGGATACTTTTACACCTATGACGACGATTGGTCAACTCCGGGGCAAATCACCACCATTGAGGGCGCAGGCTATTATCCTCAGGCAGGGACCCATATTTTAGCGGGTATTCAAATTGAACTTTAAAAACGATAGGCCAAAGTTAGGCGTGCTGTAAACCGATTATAATCTCCTTGTGCAAATGAGGGTAAGAGTTGTTGCCCATGGAGGATAACTTTGAGTTGGGTATTGTATTCAACTCCAATTTCTACTCCGTATCCGTATGCCCAAGGGTCTATTTGAGAATCAAAAAAAGAATTCCGACTATTGGCTGAAGCTTGTTGAAGTAAAAGGTGAGGAAAACTCCAAAAGGACAAGCTGGAATTGGTTAAAGGGTCTTCAGCTAGTAATTTTTGATACCCCCATCCTAGGCGGCTAAAATTGGCAATGAAACTTGAGTTTTTAAATTGGGGGAGTGGCTGGCCTTGAATCCATTTTTTACCCAGGGCAAACGCAATTTTGGAGTTTTTGTATTGACGATCTAAAGGAATGCCCATAAATAATGTACCATTAACGGTTCCTCCTATCGGATTTATAAGAAAGTCAAAGGTGTTTAAAGGTTCTTTTTTATTCCCTTTCCACAAGGTTCGTGTGCTGTAGAGTGTAAATGAAAATTGTTTTCCTCCTACCCGTTCAAAGCGAACTTTTACCAATTCTGCAGACAGATCTAAATGTTTTAAACTACTTATTCCTATAATGCCATACCGAAGTACATGTAATCGAAAAGCACTTTCTTGTCGTCTTTTTTCGGAAAATTCCATTTCTAAAAGTTGGGCAGATCCCTCGAAAGCGCTTAAAAAAAAGAATATTAAAAGAAATCGTTTAGCAAGTATCATTATAAGGGATAATATATTTAATTACTAACCCTTAAGATACCATTATATTCTTGAACTTGATAATACAACAGACCCTGTGGGGGAGAAAGGGTTTCGCTTGGATTTAATAAAATGCCTGTAGCAAGACTATATTTAAACCCTTCACAACTGCATTCACTCAATACCCCTTTTAGGGTTAATTTTGAACAATTTTTGGGCGCATGATTAGGACAAGTGGCCTCCCAAGCCAAAAAAGTGGAACCATTTAAATTAAATAGAATCACGCCATTGATTCCGATTTCGTTTAAAAGAATACTCTCTCCCACAAAATTCAATCCATTGTACAAGGGTAAAGACAAATCGATTTCCCGTTGAAACCGAACTTCAGGCAGAAACGGATTGCGTTCTAGAGGCTTTTTACCACAGCTAATAAGGGTAAAAAAAAGAACTCCCAACAGTGTGGGCAAAGGCTTAAAAAAAAGTTTTACTTCTCGCAATTGTGTATCTTTGCATTAAATCCACCTATTAGGAGGATTTTTTGTTTATATAAAACGTAGAAATCATGAGTAAAGTATCTTACTACACTGAAGAAGGCTTAAAAAAACTACGCGATGAGTTAAATTATCTCAAAGATGTAGAGCGTCCTAAGGCTTCACAAGCAATTGCTGAAGCTCGTGACAAAGGTGATTTGAGTGAAAATGCTGAATACGATGCTGCAAAAGAAGCCCAAGGCATGCTGGAAATGCAAATAGCCAAAATGGAGAATTTAATGGCAAACGCCCGAATTATTGATGAAACGGGGTTAGATAATTCTAAAGTTTTAGTCCTTTCTACGGTAGAGTTAAAAAATAAAGCCAACGGGGCAATTATGAAATATACCCTTGTTGCTCAAAGCGAAGCCGATTTAAAGCAAGGAAAAATTTCTGTAGATTCCCCTATTGGGAAAGGGCTTTTAGGTAAAAAAGTTGGAGATGCTGCGGTGATTCAAGTTCCCAATGGCCATATTGAATTAGAGGTTATTTCAATTTCTAGATCCTAAGAAATGGAAACTTTATTCACCAAAATTATCTCAGGTGAAATTCCTTCATACAAAGTAGCAGAAAACGCACATTGCTTTGCTTTTTTGGATATTCATCCCAATACAAAAGGACATGTTCTTTGCGTACCCAAAACCCCTATAGATAAACTTTTTGACCTTTCAGAGAAAGACTATCATTCTTTAATGGACTTTTCTCGAAAGGTGGCTAAAGCCCTTTACAAAGCAATTCCTTGTGAACGGATTGGAATGTCAGTAGTAGGGTTGGAGGTGCCCCATGCCCATGTACATCTTATTCCGATTCAGCGCATGGAAGACATGACTTTTCAAAAAAAGACCTCATTTTCCGCTGAAGAGATGCAAGCTACAGCCGATTTGATAGCACAACATTTGTAGAGAGAATTCAAGGGCTACAAGTTGAGTATAATTTCAAAAGTTGTTCCCTGGTTTGGACTGCTTTTTAAAACGCTTATTTTTCCTTTATGAAAATCGACTATAATTCGTTTTGCCAACGAAAGACCCAATCCCCAACCTCTTTTTTTTGTGGTAAAACCCGGGTTAAAAAGTTGTGAGGCAACTTCTTTTTTCATGCCTTTTCCGGTGTCTTTAATCCAAATAAAAACTTGAGAATTCTGCTCTTTAACGGTTAGTGTAAGCTCTCCTTTTCCCTTCATAGCATCAATTGCATTTTTAATTAAATTTTCTAAAGTCCAACTAAGTAAGGTGCTGTTAATGGGAGCAATGACTTTAGTATCAGGTAAATCACAGTGAAACGTAATCTGTTTGGAACTCCTGTTTTTTAGGTACTCCAGGGTTTGATTCACGGTTACAATTACATTTTGAGCCTTAAGTTCTGGTGGGGAACCAACTTTCGAAAACCGTTCGGTAATTAAAGACAGACGCTCTATGTCTTTTTCTATTTCTACGGCAGGGGTAGCGTATTTGCCACTTTCCTTAAGTAAAGTACTCCACCCAATAATTGAGGTAAGTGGTGTTCCTATTTGGTGCGCAGTTTCTTTTGCCATGGCCGCCCAAAGACGATTTTGTTCTGCAATTTTTGAACTTCGAAACCCAAAAAATAATACGGCTCCAAACAGAAAAAAGATTAACAAAAGGGCCAGCGGATAATACTGTAATTTTTTTAATGTTTCAGAATTTCCATAATACAACTTCTGGTTAATCAGGAGTGCACCATCAGGATTACGGTATTGAATTAAAATGGGTTCATTTTCTTTTTTTAACCCCTCTAGAAGCTGATACAAGCGAGTAGAATCTTTCTCATTGGCATCCCATTTTATGTTTCTTAGTTCAAGAATACGATCGCTATCATCTACCTGAATCATTGGGTTTACTCCTGTTCGTTGGAGTACCTCAAAAGTGATATTATTGACCTCATTTCCTTGGATATATTCCTTTTGTGCTTTTGCCCAGAGTTCCATTTTAGAACGCTCCTCTAGGCTAAGCTTTTCAAATATAATGTGGGTGTTCCAAAGTATAAGCAAAACAATAGCAAAGGCAAATAAAAGCCAACTGTTTTTAAGCTGTACCGAAAAGCGTCTAAATCGGTTCATAATCCTTTTTCCCCTTCTAATGTAAGTCATTTTAAGAAAATAGGGGGAAGTACAAGGGAGCCGTAAAAGTTTTTCTATTTTTGTGAAACCGAATTACAGACTATGGAAATTAATGGTAAAATCAAGTGGATAGACGAAACAAAAACCTATGGGTCTAACGGATTTCGTAAACGTGAGGTGGTTCTTACTACGGAAGAACAATATCCACAGCATCTTTTAGTTGAATTTGTGCAAGACAAGTGTGACTTATTGAATAATTTTCAAACCGGTCAAAACGTAAAAATTAGCATTAATTTACGCGGACGAGAGTGGGTTAATCCGCAAGGAGAAACCAAATATTTCAATTCCATCCAGGGGTGGCGAATAGAACCTCTAGAAGGCGCTGCAACTTCGGAAATGCCCCCCATGCCCCCTGCTTCAGCCTTTGAACCTGCCGACGATGAGGCTCAAGATATTGAAGACGATTTACCTTTTTAATTAAACTTCTTTATACCGAAAGCAATCGACCAGATGGTCATTGACCATACCAGTGGCCTGCATATGGGCATACATAACCGTAGGGCCAATAAAGGAAAACCCTTTGCGTTTGAGTTCTTTACTTAGTGTAACCGCCAAAGGAATATAGGCAGGGATTTCTTTGTGATGTGAAAAATGATGGACTAGGGGAGTGCCCCCAACAAAGCTCCACAAGTAATCAGAAAAAGACATGTTTTGTTCTTTAAGAGCAATAAAAGCCTGTGCATTTTTTACAGCAGCTTCTATCTTTAAACGATTTCGAATAATTGCGCTGTTGTTCATGAGTTCTTCAATTTTTGAAGTGTTGTACAAAGCAATTTTTTCAGAATCAAAATGATCAAATGCGGTTCTAAAGGCTTCTCTTTTTTTTAAAATGGTAATCCAACTTAAACCCGCTTGAAAGGTTTCAAGTAGTAAAAATTCAAACAGCTTAGCATCGTTAAAAAGAGGCACTCCCCATTCTTCATCATGATAACGTTGATAGAGGGAATCACCTAAACACCAATGGCATCGTTTGGGTTCCATAATTTAAAGGTATAAAAAAAGCACCCAGAGGGCGCTTTATGGGTATTGGAATCCATTTCTTAGACTAGAGCAACACGTTTAAAACCGGTAACCTCAACACCAGCCTCATTTTTCACGTATTGAGCTACAGACAATTTACTGTCTTTGATGTAGTCTTGATTCACCAAAGTATTGTCTTTAAAGAAACGGTTTAATTTTCCTTTGGCAATGTTATCTAACATGGCTTCAGGTTTCCCTTCTTGACGTAATTGATCTTTGGCAATCTCAATCTCTTTTTCAACGATGGATTGATCTACCCCTTCTTCATTAAGGGCAATAGGATTCATTGCTGCAGCTTGCATTGCTACGTTTTTTGCAACTTCAGCAGCATTATCAACCGCTTGAGAAAGCCCTACTAAAGTGGCAATTTTATTTCCAGCATGGATATAACTTCCCACAAAAGGAGCTTGTAGCGTTTCAAAACCTCCAATTTCGATTTTTTCTCCAATTATTCCTGTTTGTTCCGTTAATTTTTCAGCTACAGTCATTCCTTGAAAATCGGCGCCTAAAAAACTTTCTAAGGTAGCATGAGAAAGGGCTAAATCAGACAAAGCTTCAGCCAAGGCCAAATAAGTGTCATTTTTAGCAACAAAATCCGTTTCGCAGTTTAAAGAAACTACGACCCCAGCAGTTTGTGTTTCGTTTACCTTAGCCAGAACCGCGCCTTCAGAAGAATCGCGATCTGCTCGGTTAGCAGCTACTTTTTGCCCTTTTTTGCGGAGTATTTCAATAGCTTTTTCAAAATCACCTTCAGCTTCTACCAAGGCTTTTTTACAATCCATCATTCCCGCCCCTGTGGTCTGGCGGAGTTTGTTTACTTCAGATGCAGTAATATTCACAATATTCAGTTTATAGGGTTAGGCTTTGTTTTCTTCAGTGGCTTCTTCTGCAGAGTCATCTGTTCCAGTTGAATCTTCAGCTACAGCTTCAATTTGGTCTTTAGCCGCATCTTTTATAGCCGCAGCTTCCATATTTTCAGCATCTTGCTCAGAAGTTCCTTCTTTCTCGCTTTTACGTTCTTTCAATCCATCGGCAATCGCTTCAGTGACTAGCGATAAAATCTTGTCAATCGATTTAGAAGCATCGTCATTTGAGGGGATTACAAAATCTACCTCACGTGGATCAGAATTTGTATCCACCATTGCAAAAATGGGAATATTTAATTTCTGTGCCTCTTTAACGGCAATGTGTTCACGGGTAGTATCTACAATAAATAAGGCTCCAGGAAGTCGGGTCATCTCTACTATTGAACCTAAGTTTTTTTCCAATTTAGCACGCAAACGGTCTACTTGTAAACGTTCTTTTTTAGATAAGGTTTCAAAAGTACCGTCTTTTTTCATTCGGTCAATAGCCCCCATTTTTTTCACCGCTTTACGAATAGTCACAAAATTTGTGAGCATTCCACCGGGCCAACGCTCAGTGATGTAGGGCATGTTTATGTTGTTGGCTTTTTCGGCAACAATGTCTTTTGCCTGCTTTTTGGTAGCTACAAATAGGATTTTACGCCCTGAAGAGGCGATTTTTTTAAGCGCAGCCGAAGTTTCTTCAATTTTTGCTGCAGTTTTGTAAAGATTGATAATATGAATCCCGTTGCGCTCCATATAAATATAGGGCGCCATATTTGGGTTCCATTTTCGCGTTAAGTGTCCAAAGTGGACGCCTGCGTCTAGCAGGTCATTTACTGCTGGTTTTGCCATAGTGTTTTAGTTTACGTTCCTTCTTTTGAATAGCAACACACCTTTGGGTATGTTTAGATGCTAAACTAACGTCCGCCGTAGCGGTTTAAGCAACTGGGTTAATAAATTAATGAACATGGCTTTGATGAAACAAAGCCGGAGACCAATTATCGTTTTGAGAATTGGAATTTTTTACGGGCCTTTTTCTGACCAAACTTTTTACGCTCTACCATTCGAGGATCACGAGTTAAAAGACCTTCTGGCTTTAAATCCGCACGAAATTCTTCGTTAATTTTCGATAATGCCCGCGAAATAGCCAATCTAACAGCTTCTGCTTGACCTGTGCTTCCCCCTCCTTTAACGGTAACGTTAAGGTCGTAAGTACCTTCAGTTTGAGTTAATAAAAAGGGTTGTTGAATTTTGTACTGAAGTGTTTCAGTAGGAAAATAGTCTTTGTAATCTCTTTTGTTAACGGTAATCGCCCCTTTGCCTTCGCTAATAAAAATACGAGCTACAGAAGTTTTACGACGACCAATGGTGTGTAGAGTATCCATTATAAATAATCTTTAATGTGAAGGTTTTTTGGATTTTGTGCATCATGAGTATGTTCCGCGCCACTAAAAACGCGAAGATTTCTAAATAAATCTGCGCCTAATTTATTTTTAGGCAACATACCACGCACAGCATTCTCAACCAATTTTGTATCGTGTTTTTGGTGTAATTGTGTTGCATTGAGTGTACGTTGACCTCCGGGATAACCCGTATGTCGAATGTATTGTTTTTGATCCCATTTGTTTCCGCTTAGGGAAACGTGAGCTGCATTAATAACAACAACATTATCTCCACAGTCAACATGAGGAGTGTAATTGGGCTTGTATTTGCCGCGCAACATATTGGCAATAACGGCAGCAACTCTTCCTAGCGGAAGGTCTTTCACATCTACCACAACCCATTCTTTATTTACTGTTTTGGCGTTAGCCGAAATGGTTTTATAACTCAATGTATTCACAATAACTAGTTTAAGCCGTCGAAAAATTTGCATCAACGGGCTGCAAATGTACAATTATAAATGACTTTGAAAAAATATTTTCTTCTAATTTTTTATCAGTGGAATTTGCCTTTATTGTGATGTTAATGGGCTTCTAACCAGTTTGTTCCCACACCGATATCTACAACTAAGGGAACGGCAAGGGAAAAGGCATTTTCCATTTCGCTTTTCACCATAATTTTTAAGGCATCTAGTTCTTCCTTATGGGCATCAAAAACCAATTCATCGTGAACTTGTAGAAGCATTTTAGAACGCCACTGCTCACTCGTTAATTTTTTTTGAATGGCAATCATTGCCAGTTTGATAATATCCGCTGCACTTCCTTGAATTGGAGCATTTACCGCGTTTCGTTCGGCAGCTCCTCGAACCACCGCATTTTGTGAATTTATGTCTTTTAAATACCTGCGGCGTCCCAAAACAGTTGAAACATAGCCATGATCTCGGGCAAAATCAATTTGATCTTGTATGTATGCACGTAATTTTGGATACGTAGCATAATAGGTTTCAATTAAAGCCTTTGCCTCTGTGCGATTCAAATCCGTTTGTTGACTTAAACCAAATGCAGAAACCCCATAAACAATTCCAAAATTTACCGTTTTTGCATTGCTCCTTTGTTCGCGGGTAACTTCTTCTAACGGAACATTAAATACTTTGGCGGCAGTTGCTTTATGAATGTCTTCGTTGTTTTGAAAGGCGTTGACCATACCTTCATCTTGGCTTAACGCAGCTATAATTCGGAGTTCAATTTGAGAGTAATCGGCTGCCATCAAAAGGTGATTTTCATCACGTGGGATAAATGCTTTGCGCACTTGCTGACCTCTAACCGTACGAATGGGGATGTTTTGTAAATTTGGGTTATTACTGCTCAAGCGTCCAGTTGCTGCCACAGCTTGGTTGTAAATAGTGTGAACGCGACCCGTTTTGGGATTGATTTCTTTAGGCAGGGCATCGACATAGGTGCTTTGTAGTTTTTGAAGAGAGCGCCAATCTAAAATGTCGGAAACGATAGGATGGTCTTTTGCTAAATAGGAAAGCACATCTTCTGCAGTTGAATACTGTCCTGTTTTTGTTTTTTTGGGCTTGTCTATGAGTTTTAGTTTTTCAAAAAGTATCAGCCCCAGTTGCTTAGGAGAAGCCAAATTAAAAGTTTCTTCCGCAGCAGTAAAAATGGATTTTTCTAATTGATCTATATCTTCTGTTAAGGTTTTGGACAAGCTTTTAAGAAAAGAGACATCCAGCCGTATACCTTCACATTCCATAGCGGTTAAAACCGACACTAATGGCAATTCAACTTGGTGATATAAAGAAAGAGTATATGCACTTTCCATTTCTTTTTGAAAATAGGAACTGAGCTGGAAAGTAATATCGGCATCTTCTACTGCATATTCTGTTTGATCCGATTCAGCAACCTCCCGCATAGTGCGTTGGTCTTTGCCTTTTTTTCCAATCAATTCAGTTATGGATTGTGGGCTGTAATTCAAATAGGTTTCAGCCAATATATCCATATTATGACGCATGTCGGGATTTACAAGATAATGGGCAATCATAGTGTCAAAAAGAGGGCCTTTTACCTCAATAGAATAATTGCGTAAAACCTTGAGATCATATTTTAAATTATGCCCCACTTTCTCGATCTCAGGATGTTCAAAAAACGCAATAAACGGTTGAAGCACAGCAAGGGCTTGTTGGTAATCTTCAGGCAGGACAAGGTAATATCCTTTTCCTTTTTCCCATGAAAAAGCAATTCCAACCAATTCGGCCTGAAGTGCATCTAAAGAAGTAGTTTCTGTATCAAAACAGACCTTTTTTTGAAGTAGTAAATCCTTTACTAAAAGTTGCGCTGCAAAAGGGGTGGAAACCGTTTGGTAAAAATGCGGGGTTGATTTTAAATCATTTCGCTCTGAAGTTGGAGTGGTTCCTGTTGTCCCACTACCTGGAGCTGCAAAAAGATCAAATTGTTGCCCTTGAATTTCTTGTTTTTTTTCTGGGGCTGAAGGTGAAGCTACAGGGCGTTTGGCTTCAGAATCGACCGTAAAAATTTTATTGAAATTTTCTGCCATTCTTCGGAATTCCAGCTCTTCAAAAAGCGCAGCAACTGCAAGAGCGTCGGGTTGACTTAATTCGTAATCGGCAGCCTGAAAAGTAACGGGAACATCCAATAGAATGGTAGCTAATTTTTTGGACAATAATCCTAGCGATTGATTTTCCTCAATTTTTTCCTTTAGCTTTCCACTGATTTCATCAAGGTGTTCAAACAGCCCTTCCATAGAGCCGTAACTTTTTATAAATTTCTTTGCTGTTTTTTCACCCACCCCAGGCAATCCCGGAATATTATCTACAGAATCTCCCATCATCCCCAAAAAATCAATGATTTGTTCAGGACGCTCTACTTCAAATTTTTCTTGGACTTCGGGAATTCCCCATATTTCAATACCGTTTCCCATACGGGCGGGGCGATACATAAAAATATTCTCTGAGACCAGTTGAGCAAAATCTTTATCGGGCGTAACCATAAACACCTGATACCCTTCTTTTTCGGCTTGTTTAGCTAGCGTGCCAATGATGTCGTCTGCCTCAAATCCTTCTTTTTCTACCACAGGGATATGCATGGCATTGAGTAACTGTTGGATGTAAGGAATTGCAATTCGAATAGCTTCAGGGGTTTCGTCACGGTTGGCCTTATAATCTGTAAACATTTCTGTTCGGCTAACAGATCCCCCTTTATCAAAACATACAGCTAAATGATCTGGCTGCTCTCTTTTGATGACATCCAACAGAGAATTGGTAAACCCCATAACGGCTGAGGTATCCATTCCTTTTGAATTGATTCGTGGGTTTTTAATAAAGGCATAGTAGCCCCTAAAGATTAAAGCATAGGCATCCAGTAAAAAAAGCCGTTTTTGTGCACTCATTGACTAAAGATAAAAAACGTATCGGGACATCCCCTTATCCTATGATTTTATTTCGAAAACGATCAATTCTTTTTGATATTCCTTCGGGGTCCAGACCCAGTTCAGCGGTTAAAGTGGCATAATTTCCGTGTGGGACAAATTGATCCGGAATACCTACCAACTCAACGGGAAGAGTATACCCGTTTTCAGCGGCAAACTCTAATATTGCGCTTCCCGCTCCACCTTTAATGGTCCCTTCTTCAACACACATCACTCCTTTGTAGGAATTAAAAATGGAATGCAACAAGGCGGTATCTAAAGGTTTGATAAAGCGTAGATCATAATGGGCTATTTCCTCAGTATCAAGCCTTTTTTCGAGTGCGAGGGATACATTCTTAGCTAAATTTCCCACACTGATTAGGGCGAGGGTTGACCCTTCTTTTAATTGTAATCCCCTGCCCCAAGGAAGCAATTCAAAAGTTGTGTTAACATGTTCTAATTCAGAATACCCGCGGGGAAAACGAACGGCAACCGGGCCAATAATTCCTTTTTGAATGGTAAACAAAATATTTTGTAATTCTTTGGCATTTCGAGGAGCGATAAGGTGCAAGTTTGGGATCCCACGCAAATAGGAAATATCAAAAACGCCATGGTGGGTGGGACCGTCATGGCCTACTAATCCCGCTCGATCAATACAAAATACAACCGCTAGGTTTTGCAAAGCAACATCATGAATAATTTGATCATAAGCGCGTTGTAAAAAGGTTGAATAAATAACACAGAAAGGTAGCCGATCAGCAGCTGCCATACCTGCGGCAAGGGTTACGGCATGTTGTTCAGCAATTCCAACATCAAAACAACGTTCTGGGAATTGTTCAATACACTCTACTAAGCCACTTCCGGTGGGCATAGCGGGAGTTATGACCATTATTTTGGAATTTCTTTTAACCAACTCTAAAAGTGTTTTTCCAAACACTTCCTGGTATTTGATTTTTGTTTGTTGTCCAGGAGGACTCTGTTTCCCTGTAAGGGGATCGAATTTACCGGGGGCGTGATAGGTTATTTGTTGGTCTTCTGCCGTGGGCAACCCTTTCCCTTTTTTGGTAACAATGTGCAATACACGAGGACTCTTCTTTTCTTTTTGTTCAGATAAAGCGGAAAGTAATTTAGGAATATCATGACCATCTACAGGTCCTGTATATTCTAAATTCATGGATTTAAAAAAATTAGGAGTAGAAGGGGTATCTTTCTTTACGCTTTCAAAATAAGATTTTAAGGCTCCAACACTGGGGTCAATACCCATGGTGTTGTCATTGAGTATCACCAATACATTTGCTGTGGTGGTTCCCAGGTGATTGAGGGCTTCAAAAGCCATTCCATTCACAATAGATGCATCACCAACAACAGCAATATGATGCTGATTCGAATTCAGAGCCTGTCGGCTTAATGCCATACCCAAGGCAGCAGAGATGGAGGTGCCTGCATGCCCCGTTCCAAAAGCGTCAAATCTGTTTTCAGCACGGCTGGGAAAACCGCTAATACCTTTATATTGCCGTAGGGAGCCAAAGGAATTTTTTCGTCCGGTAATTAATTTATGACTGTAGGCTTGGTGACCCACATCCCAAATTAATATATCGTCGGGTGTAGAAAAAACATAATGGAGGGCCAGTGTCAATTCAACCGTACCCAGGCTGGATCCTAAATGCCCTTCGCCTTGTGACAAAGTTTCTATTATGGTTGCACGTAAGGCTTTTGCAATTTCAGTTAACTCTTCAGGAGCATACTGACGCAATTCTTCAGGATATTCTGGAATGTACGATTTGTCCTTTGACATGGCGTAAAGGTACGCAAAACGAGACGTGAAAAATTAGAGTAGATTTGTATTTTTACATATGGATTTAGTCGATCAACATTACATGCAACAGGCTTTGAATGAAGCAAAAAAAGGATTAGAAGCTGATGAAGTGCCTGTGGGAGCTGTAGTGGTGGTGGGTGGACGAATAATTGCACGTGCCCATAATTTAACGGAGCGCTTGCGTGATGTTACCGCACATGCAGAAATGCAGGCCATAACAGCTGCTGCCGATTTTTTAAATGGCAAATACTTGATTGGTTGTACTTTGTATGTTACACTTGAACCTTGTGTTATGTGCGCAGGAGCATTGTCCTGGAGTCAACTGGATCGAGTGGTCTTTGCGGCTTCCGATTCAAAAAGAGGATTTCTTCAGGCGGGAGTTTCCATCCATCCAAAAACCAAAATCCAAAGCGGTCTTTTGGCCAATGAAGCCAAGGCACTATTGGATATTTTTTTTACAACAAAGCGTAAATGAAAAAAAGCACTCCAATTAAGAAGTGCTTAATACTGAGTACAAAATATATCTACAAAAGGGTTATATCAGAAGCTTGTTTGCCTCTTTTACCTTCTACTTCTACATAATTTACTTTTGCCCCTTCGGTAAGGGTCAGACCATTTAAGGCTGAAATGTGAACGAAGACATCCTCTCCGGAGTCATCATCTGTAATGAAACCAAATCCTTTGGCTTGATTAAAAAACTTGACGGTACCTGTCATAATATGAATTAAAAATAAGCCGCAAGTTACGTTTATAATCTGATTTTCAATTACATTAACCTCTTTTATTTCACTAGGTTAAACAAAATAAAGAAAACCCCCTTTATTTTACTTCAATTTTACAAGTGAAATGAATACTTTGCTTTAACTAGATTGTTTGTTGATTTTGGAAATTCCCGCTCTCATTTTCTTTAAATTCTCCTCGGTTAAGGTGTAATCTTCAAGTCTTTTTCCTTTCCAGCGGTGGTATAAAAAGAAGGGTAAAAACAAAAAAGCACTAGTCAAAACGGTGAAGCCAATAATTTTATCACCGACTTCAGCGTTTATGTTTCCTTTAAAATAAAGTCCATAGCATAGTGCTACCAAAAGCAAAACAAAAAAGATTCTGAGAAAGCTTTTCATTCTTTTTTTGTAGTGGATTGAAGATATAGCTCATCCAATTGGGCTTTTTCTAGCGGAGCAGGAGCATCAATCATTACATCTCGACCTGCATTATTTTTAGGGAAGGCAATGAAGTCCCTGATGGTTTCTTCACCTCCTAAAATAGCAACAAGGCGATCTAAACCAAAAGCAATACCGCCATGGGGAGGAGCACCGTATTGAAAAGCATTCATCAAAAACCCAAATTGAGCTTGGGCTTGTTCTTTAGAAAAGCCCAAAAGATCAAACATTTCAGATTGAAGTTGTTGATTGTGGATACGTATGGATCCCCCGCCAATTTCATTTCCATTGAGTACCAAATCATAGGCATTAGCCAATACCGCTCCGGGGTTGGTTTTCAGTAAGTCAAGCTGATCGGGTTTAGGCGATGTAAAGGGATGGTGCATGGCATGATAGCGTTGGCTATCTTCATCCCATTCTAACAGGGGGAAATCAGTTACCCATAGCGGAGCGAATTCATTGGGTTTCCGAAGGCCAAAACGTTCAGCCATTTCCATTCGCAACGCACTTAATTGTGTTCTTGTGGTTTGCGAGTCACCCGATAGTATTAAAAATAAATCCCCTTTTGATGCCCCAAAAGCCTCTGCCCATAACGCGAAGTCATCTTGAGAGAAAAACTTATCTACAGTGGATTTAAACGAACCATCAGTATTGTATTTTACGTAAACCAATCCTTTGGCTCCAATTTGAGGGCGCTTTACCCATTCAATGAGTGCATCTATTTCTTTTCGGCTCATTTCAGAGGCTCCGGGCACGGCAATCCCGACAACTAACTCTTGACTATCAAACACACTAAATCCTTTCCCTTGAGCCAATGCATTGAGTTCACAAAATGTCATCCCAAATCGAATATCAGGCTTATCGTTTCCATACTTACGCATGGCTTCGTCATAACTCATTCGTGGAAAGGAATCAATGTCAACCCCTTTAATTTCTTTAAGTAGATGCCGCGTAAGACCTTCAAATTGATGTAAAACAGCTTCTTGATCGACAAAGGTCATTTCACAATCTATTTGGGTGAATTCGGGTTGTCGGTCAGCCCTTAGGTCTTCGTCTCGGAAACATTTTACGATTTGAAAATACTTATCCAAGCCCCCTACCATTAGGAGTTGTTTAAAAGTTTGCGGCGATTGGGGTAAGGCATAAAATTGACCTTCATTCATACGTGAAGGCACAACAAA
>RGZR01000140.1 GCA_010031465.1 Flavobacteriia bacterium | reverse complement strand
ATGGAACTTCTTTTAAATTACAATTTTGCTTCGGAGAATGCTCCTATTCAATTGCCTTTTAGTTTTGCATATACCCTTACTAATGCTCTTTTTCAGAGTAGTTTTGGGAGTGATGAAGATATATGGGGTGTTGTAAGTTATGGTGATCGTGTTCCGTATATTCCCAAATACCAATGGACCATAACTGCAAGATTAGAGCATCAGCGTTACGAAATGAACCTCAGTTCACGGTTTAATGGTGCTTTTGCAACCCAAGCCGCAAAGAGAGTAGGGGAATCCGTTGAAGAGGTACCCTCCAATTTTATTGTTGATTTTTCAGCAAAATATCATCTAAACTCTCATTTGCGATTGACGGCCCAAATTGTAAACCTTTTTAATGAAGTGTATTTGGCTTCCAGAGTCCCCGCAGGATTTCGTCCAGGACATCCTTTTGGGTCAACTGTAGGTGTTCAATTCAATTGGTAATTTACCATTCATTAGCGTATGCAGTAGGAACTAAACTTTATGTATAGTGTTTGATTTCTAACAAATTGTAGTTACAGCCTATTTTAATTCCTTATATTTGCACGCAATTAATTACAAATTAATTGCTTATGGATTCCGATAAATTTTTTGGTTTAGGGTTAACGTATGACGATGTTCTTTTGGTCCCTAATTATTCTGAAACACTCCCCAGAGCAGCTTCCATCCGTTCAAAATTTAGCCGCTCCATTCCGCTAAATATTCCTATTATTTCTGCCGCTATGGATACGGTAACTGAAAGTCAGATGGCCATTGCTATGGCACGAGAGGGAGGAATAGGTGTTTTGCACAAAAACATGACCATTGAAGAACAGGCAATAAAAGTAAGAGCTGTCAAAAGATCAGAATCAGGAATGATTATCGATCCTGTAACCTTGCCTGAAACTGCCCTAGTTTCTGATGCTAAAGCCAGTATGGAAGAAAATAAAATTGGGGGTATCCCTATTGTAGATCATGACAAAAAATTAATTGGAATTGTTACAAATCGCGATTTGCGTTTTGAAAACGACAATAGTCGACCGATCAGGGAAGTAATGACTAAGAAGAATTTAATCACCGTCAATCAAGGCACATCATTGCAGGATGCAGAACAAATTTTACAACAGCACAAAATTGAAAAACTACCGGTTGTATCTGAGGATAATATTCTAGTCGGTTTAATCACCTTTCGAGACATTACCAAACATTCTACAAAACCCAATGCAAACAAAGACAATTTGGGCCGTCTGCGCGTTGCGGCTGCTGTAGGGGTAACAGGCGATGTGCTTGATCGTGTAACGGCTTTAAACACAGCTGGGGTAGATGCTATAGTGGTCGATACCGCTCATGGCCATAGCAAAGGCGTGGCCGAAGTGTTGAAAAAAATCAAATCAAAATTTTCTTCTTTGGATGTTGTTGTGGGCAACATAGCAACAGCAAATGCTGCAAAATATTTAGTTGACCAAGGGGCAGACGCCGTAAAAGTAGGCATTGGTCCCGGTTCTATATGTACTACACGCGTCATTGCTGGGGTTGGTTTTCCTCAGTTATCAGCAGTTTTAGAAGTTAGTAAGGCCATCGCAGGTTCAGGAGTTCCCGTGATTGCAGATGGAGGGATTCGCTACACAGGTGATATTCCTAAGGCCATTGCAGCCGGAGCAGATTCGGTTATGCTGGGGTCCTTACTTGCAGGGACGAAAGAATCGCCTGGAGAAACCGTCATATTTGAAGGAAGAAAATACAAAACCTACAGAGGGATGGGTTCCGTTGAAGCTATGAAAATGGGTAGCAAAGACCGCTATTTTCAAGATGTTGAAGATGATATTAAAAAATTAGTGCCCGAAGGAATAGTAGGTAGGGTACCCTATAAAGGAGATTTAAACGAAAGTATTCATCAATTCATTGGAGGCCTTCGTGCGGGTATGGGATACTGTGGCGCTCCAGATATTGAAACACTTAAAAAAACAGCAAAATTTGTTCAGATTACTGCGGCAGGAATTCGAGAAAGTCACCCCCATAATATCCATGTAACCAAGGAAGCTCCTAATTACAGTCCGGGGTAAAAATTACGCAATAATTTTAAAAGTATCCATTTTTCCGTTGGAGAGTACACGTATTATAAACATGTTACCAGATGCTAAATCTAAGGGAAATGAAAATTGAGTTAAATCGTACGCCTGCTTTTCAGTAATTTTATTCCCAATTATGGAGTAAACCTCAATATTACCAGGACCGTAAAACCCCTGAAGGTAAAGAGCTCCCTTTTGATAAACAATTTTCTTTTCAGTCTGAAATTCGAAAACATCATTCTTAGCAGTTTCTTTAAAAATAGCATAAGCAGAAGATGAAAAGAAAAAGAGTAAGAATATAATTACAATACGCATGAAAGCCTATTTTTGTCTAAATTACAAACAATTAACAAGTTGTGAAACTATTATTAACAATTTAATATTCATTAAATCAATACGTTACGATACTTATTAAAAAAACCGAAACATTTGTTTACACATCGCACAATAAATTATAATTTTTATGCTGTGAAATACATTATTAAATATACTCTTTTTTTAATTTTTACACTTGGTGCCTCCTGTTCACAATGGAGCCCACAACAAGACGATGTAGTGGCTCGTGTAGGAACGCTTTATTTATATCGTTCCGATATTGAAAAGGCTCTTCCTCAATTTTCAACTTCGCAAGACAGTACAATGAAAACACGTGCATTTATTGATCAATGGGCACGGAAACAAATCATAGTACAACAAGCTAAGTTTAATCTTCCTGAAACTAAGATTTTGGGTATTGAAGAATTGGTTGACCAATATCGAATTGAATTGTATGCCAATACTT
>RGZR01000139.1 GCA_010031465.1 Flavobacteriia bacterium | reverse complement strand
GATCTACTTGGGAATTCTGCAATTGAAAAGTGTAATAGTGAAGACTGAATCAACTTCATCTATGCAAAAAAAAGAGGGTTCTTCTTTTTGGACAGGATTTATTATGAACGTTACTAACCCAAAAGTAAGCTTGTTTTTTATTAGTTTTTTCCCGGGGTTTTTATTTCATCAACATTGGTCCTATCAAATTCAATTTTTGTTTTTGGGCATTCTTTTTTTTACCCAAGCCTTGATTGTATTTTCTGTTGTATCTCTTCTTGCTGATCGTTTAGGTAGAAAAATCAAGATTATTCCACAGCAAAACCTCTGGAATGGACTGCAAGCCCTTGTTTTTTTTGGGATAGCATTTTACTTACTTCTTTCGTAAATGGAACAAAAAACAACACTTGTTGAATGTCCTCGAGATGCACTTCAAGGCTATTCTAAATGGGTGCCCACTGAAAAAAAAATAGCCTATTACCAATCGCTTTTGAAAGTGGGCTTTTCTATTTTAGACTGTGGTAGTTTTGTATCCCCTAAAGCGGTTCCTCAAATGGCAGATACCGCTGAAGTTATAAACAGATTGGACTGTTCCCATTCTCCAACCCAACTCCTTACTATTGTTGCCAACGTAAGGGGAGCTGAAGAAGCTGTAAAGTTTGATAAAATAAGTTATATAGGATACCCTTTGTCCATTTCAGAAAACTTTCAGATGCGCAATACAGGAAAAACGATACAAGAATCGATTCCTATAGTAAAAGAAATCATTCGTTTAGCAAAACAAGATAACAAACAGGTTGTTGTTTATTTATCAATGGGATTCGGTAATCCTTATGGAGATCCTTGGTCACCCGAAATTATTGTAGAACGTGTACACGATTTAGAGGCTATGGGAATTCAAACGGTATCCCTATCTGATACGGTAGGAAGTGCTCAAAGCAAAGACATCTACTCTCTTTTTACTACTTTAAAACAGAAGTTTCCATTATTTGAATTTGGCGCCCATTTTCATACGCATCCGCACCACTGGAGGGAGAAAATGAATGCAGCTTACCGGGCCGGATGTAGAAGATTTGACGGAACAATTATGGGTAGGGGAGGATGCCCTATGGCCGCAGATCATTTGGTTGGTAATATGCCCTCCGAAAAAATCATTTCTTTTTTAGCTGCTCAAAATAATCCCACAAATTTGGATTTATTAGCCTTTGAAAGTGCTTATAATCAAGCACTTACTATATTTGATTAAAATCTTCTTTTTCTTCTTGGTTACTTTCTCTTTGTATAATATATTTGCCGAATTATTTATAATTAATCTAAATAAATTTAAAATTAATGCTTCGCCTACTGTTGTTAATTATCCCTTTTCTTTTTTCTTTTTCGGCATCTATTGCCCAGGAAAATAAAGTTTACACGGTAGATTCCATTCAAAAGTTGGATGAAGTAATTATAAAAGCAAACACAATTTTAGGTAATAAATATGTAGCTCAAAACAGAACGGGAGCCTCTTATTATTTGTCTACAGCGGAATTAAATGATTTCGAATACAGCGATATTAATCGAGCGTTAAAAGCAGTACCGGGTGTTAATTTTTATGAGGAAGACGGCTTTGGTTTACGGCCTAATATAAGTTTGAGAGGAACCTCACCTCAGCGGAGCTCTAAAATCACTTTAATGGAAGACGGAGTGCTAATTGCTCCTGCACCTTATAGTTCTCCTGCAGCGTATTATTTTCCTTCTGTTGCTCGAATGGAAGCCATTGAAATACTCAAGGGAAGTAGCCAAGTGCAATACGGTCCCTTTACTACAGGAGGTGTCATTAACATGATTTCAACCTCAATACCAGAGGAAAAAATAAAAGCCCAATTTCAAAGTTCTTACGGAAGTTATAACAGCAGTCAAATTTACACCACGCTAGGGCAGTCTTCGGAAAACTTTGGGTATGTGTTAGAATACCTTTCGATGAATTCAGATGGCTTTAAAAGTCTCAACCAAAAAGACAATACAGGATTTGATATTACCGATTTGATGGGAAAAATTCGAATCAAATCAAGTAGGGATGCCAATACCCCTCAATTTATTGAATTTAAATACCATTTATTTGATGAGTTGTCTAACGAAACCTATTTGGGTATCACAGAACAAGATTTTGAGAAAACACCATTTCTTCGGTATGCAGCTTCTCAACAGGATGAAATGGATGCAAAACAAACCCAATTAATGCTTACGCACAGCATTAATATCACTCCTCGATTTACCATAGTTACCAATGGATACAAAAATATTTTTTCAAGAAATTGGTACAAGCTAAACAACGTTGTTATAGAAGATGTCTCCAGAAGTTTAGATGCGATATTGAATCGTCCCGCTGAAAATTTAGATTTTTTAAATGTGATCAAGGGGAGTGTCAATTCTGAAAAAGACGCTTTAGTGTTACGTGCAAACAATCGAATTTATACTGCAATGGGCCTTCAAACAAAAGTGGATATCCACTGGTACGGTAGTTCAGGAGGGTTTCATGATATTGAGGTTGGGGTACGCTATCATTATGACGAAGAAGACCGTTTTCAATGGGAAGACGGTTATCAAATTCAAAATGCAGCAATGGCACTTAGCTCACAAGGAGCAAAAGGAGCAAAGGGTAATCGAATTTCAAGTGCTACGGCCATTGCAACCTATGTGTTGTATAAATATAAATTCAATAACATCACATTTACTCCAGGACTTCGTATGGAGTCCATTGATTTAAAGAGGATTGATTATGGCAGTTCAAATCCCGATCGAAGTGCACCGAACAATAATTTAAGAGAAAATGACATCACCGCTTTCATTCCTGGAGTGGGATTTAATTATACCTATTCAAATCAAGTTTCTTTTTTTGGTGGTATCCACAAAGGGTTTTC
>RGZR01000138.1 GCA_010031465.1 Flavobacteriia bacterium | reverse complement strand
AAAGGTTTTTCGTCGAAGACACCCTGCCGTTTTGATGAATTACAAAAACACGCTTTTTAAGGGCCCGCTGCGAAAATCCCCCTGCGGAATTGATATACGATTTAGCAGAGCGGTTAAAATCTCCTTTGTATCCTAAAGCAGTAGCTTGGATAACCCCGCCTTCTACCTCCACATTGTTTTTTTGCTTTTCTACAATCAAAATATCATCAGCCTCTAAGGTAGGAAGGATGTTTTTTTGGTTTAGTTCTACCGGAATTTTAATGAAATCATCCTTTGACTCTTGCCCCTGTTTTTCAAGTTTGGCCGCATCCTGGGCGTTTAAATCCTGAGCGATGATTTCGGTTTCATCTGTTGTTTTTTGTAGGGCCTGGGTAGAGGTTTGTAGGGTAAGGTTTTTATTTTCTGATTGTTTTTTTCTTAAAATATAAATACCGTCTTGGGAGGCGTCGGTCTTTAATCCAGCACGAGCAATAAGCGCTTGTGGGGAGGTGCTTATATCATCCAAAAGGTATTTTCCTGGGTTATTTACCTGGCCATCTACAGTTACAAATTCTGGGTTTACCTCTAAGGGGTTTATACCAACAACAACAATATCTGAAGCGCTTAGACGAACATCCGAAGAAGAAGCTGTAAGGGAAAACGCTGCGCTACTATTTAAATAATATTTTAAATCTGATCCTATGGAATAAATGGCAATGTTATTCTCATTGGCCTTAGCCTTTAGTCCTCCTGAGGTGGCAATCAGATCTTGAAGTGCCATCCCGTCATAAAAATCATAATCCCCAGGTTTTTGAATCTCACCTTCAATGGTAATTTGCTGTTTGGCCTCTAGGGCATCGGCAGCATAGACCACTATGCGGTCGCCTTTTTCAAGTTGGGTGGCCTTTAGCTCTTGATCGGTTAACCCTACAGATTCTATAAGTCGTTCTATCCCGTCTTTTTCGCGGTAAAGGGTTGCAAAGGCACTCACCGCATTTTTTTGAAGACCATCGGCCAGGGTAATCAAATCACCTAAATGCATGCCCGTAGTAAAAGAAAAATCTCCGGGACTAACGACCGCTCCCTGGATGGTTACGATACTATCATATGAGGGAAATGACTCAATTGCAGTAACACGGTCTGCATTTTGAAGACTAAAGGTCTCAAAATCTGTTTTACTTACACTAAGGATGTTTCTTTTGGGGCCATCTTTGCGATCTATAAGTAGTGCTGATGGATCTGCGCTGGGTAAAAAACCGCCAAAATGGGTCAAAAATTTATTTAGAGCCTCCCCGTTTTTTAATTCAAAAAGACCTTGTTTTTTAACGGCTCCCATCACCTCAACGCGATCGCTATAATAGGGAATGAAAAGTACATCACCATCCCGAAGCAATCTTGAAGAAACGTTTCCGGATGAAAAATAGTCATAGAGGTCAATGGTCTCAATCGTACGACCTGCTCGTTTTAATTCTATATTTCTGTAAGAGCCGTTAAAGGTGATTCCCCCTGCTGCATAGAGCCCGTGTATCGGATTTGAAAAGCCGCTTAAGGCATAGGTACCCGGAACTTTGGCCTGACCAACAATCTGAACCATAATGGTACGTGCAGACTGTAAGTCTACGGCTATGGATATTTTAGCGGTCGGATCTTCGCTAGTTAAGCCTTGATAAATATTGGACAGGGCCTGAGTTAGCTTTTGCTTTGCTCTAGAAAGCGTGGAGCCGCTGAGATAAACAGGTGCAATGCCTTCTATGGAGATGCTGCCTGATTTAGAAATCTCTTTAACATAGGTATTTGCGGAGGCTCCCCAAAGCTCTATGGCTATGGTGTCACCTGGGCCCAACTGATAACTGGCGGGGGTAGCCAAATTAAGTGAGGGGGTAAATGCTACTTTGGGATTGGTAAAAAAATCTGCTCCATAAACTGGAGAGTATTCTATCGCAATAGAATCTCCAGGTCGTATCCCAAAAGGTGTTTCGTTTAGGTTAGACATAGCATCCCTATCATCAGTCATATTGGGATTTTTAGTGGAATTTAATAGCTTAAATTTTTCTTTTAATTCAGCAATCTCTGAGGGAGAAGCGCCTTTTAAACGGGCCAATTCGATAAGCTGATTTTCAGAGTACCCTTGGGATTTGGCCTGGTTATAGTATTTTATAAGCTCTGATTCTGGCATGGATCGAAGCCGATCGATACTGATATCAACCTGTGCAGTAACCGTAAGACTAATGAAAAATAATCCGCAGAGCAGGAGTTTATTAAAAAAAGACACAGCTTCGCTACGTTGCCCTAATTGCATTATATTATTCTTTTCCATAAAATATAGTTAAGCAAACTTTAGTTCAAAGATATGGTAATGACCATTCCTATTGAAAAAAGTCGGATGCTTATTTTATTATTGGTTCGGGAGATGATTTCTCCCTTTTGGCCTGAAAAACTACCATGATCAATACTAACGATACTCCCTACGGCCTTATTAGAAAAATCTTCACTTGTATAAATGGATTCTAAATGATGGCGCATGGCTACAATTTCTTGATTGGTGACCATCGCAGGTTGACCTAAATAGGTAAGTACACTCCCAGTATATGGGTTTTGATTGATTGTTGAATATTCAAGTTTTTGAAGCCGCGTGAATATGTAAGAGGGCAATAGAATTTTTTGCAGTGACTTTTTATTTTTATTCAGAATTTTTGAGGACACGATATAACTTTCAATGTCCATTTTGTCAAAAAATCGACGGGCTAAAAATTCTTTTTTTGGTTTTGTCCTAATTACATACCATTGCACATCTAAAAGTACAATCGTAATGCAGGGGATGGAGAAATATACTTTATTATTATAATAATGCTATTTTGAAATAGTTATAATATTGAATATCAATTAGTTAATATTTATAATAATTAGATAGTCACAAAGCAACTACTTTTT
>RGZR01000137.1 GCA_010031465.1 Flavobacteriia bacterium | reverse complement strand
TAGCTCCTGAAATTTTAATGTCGCCATTAAAATCGTCCAATGTTTTGCCATCAATATCAGCCAAAAGTATCCCTTTGAAATCTTTTCGAGTTGAACCAATTTTAATTCCGAAGCTGTTTAAATCCATTAGTTCAATATTGGCGGCTAAGGTTAAGCGAGGTAGGTCAGTCAAAAAGCTATACCGAAAATCACTTTTAACCCGAAGTTGAGGCGAATTAATGGATATTGTACTTCCGATCTGTTGGTTTTCAAACCGGCCATTACTCGTCATTTGCGAAAAAAGCGTTTTTTTATAACGAATGTAGGCGTCAGAAATAGCCCACTCTAAAGATGTTATTTTTTGATTTTGAAGTATTGTGCTTACATCAATATTTCCACCCGTAAACAGGTCTCCTTCTACCGCTGTTAACTCTGGTGAAAAGTCGTCTATTTTTAAATTCAATGTGGCTTCAACTAAAGAGGAGGGTGCAGTTATTATTGTTTTTGGAATTTGTCCATTTACATGTAATTTTCCCCAAGTGTTGTTTGCCACTATATTGGCCTGAATCAACGAATTATCCGCAGTTATTTCCCCTGAAAATTCTATTGATTTGGGCGTAAAAAAAGAATTGCCCCCTTGAAAGAGATACGATTTAAGTTGCGGATTTTGGGGGTTAATGTTGGCTTGATTTATGGTCAATTTCCATTGACTTTCAGAAAAGGGAAACAAGGCCTCAATTTCCAATTCTCCACGGAGTGAAGCCATTGGATGTATCAATTCTAAGTCTGTAACTTTTAAACGCTGCAAGGCCCCTTGAAAATGCCCCTTAAAGTCTAACACCTCAACATTTGTAAATAGAGCGGAGTTTGGAAAAAATTCAGCTAAATTAATTTTACTTTCCAGAATCTGTACATCTAGTAATCCTTGGCTTAGGATTATTGAAAAATTATTTTGAAATCCGGTGAAGGCAAAATCACCCGACACATATTGATTTTCTGATTCTATTTTTCCCTGTGCTAGAGCAATTCGATTTGGAGAATATTCAAATTGACCGTTAAGGCCCACCGATTGAGCAACGGGGTAAAGCGATGTTCCATATAGTGTATCTATAGCAATGGTAAAGAGTTCGTTTTGAAATTGTGCCTGATCCGCAATTAAATTCACTTCTTTAAAATGAATGTTTTGGGTTGAATCTATTTCATTTTTATAGTGAACATCTATATTGGCAAGTGCAATCTGTTTGGTAGTAAAAAATGTTGCTGAAGGGTTTTGCTCTCGCTTTAATTTATTGAGCAGTATTTTTAACGAATTTAGAGTGTCGTTTTTATATTTTGTGAGATGAAGCGCACCTTCTTTAATGTCGAGTTTAGAAAAATCAAATTCTAAATCCTTCAATTTTTGGTAATCCAATATTGATGTTTTTAATGACGAAATATAAATTAGGGTATCTCCATGATGGTCTTCTAAAAAGAAATTGACCAGCTCTACAGCCCCATTCCAGTGCACATCAATTTTATCTACAGATAAATTTTGATTGGTTAATGTCTTGAAATCATTAGTATAAAATGAAATTATTTTTGTTTGCATCGCGGAAGAGCTCAATACTATTCCCAATACAATCAACAGTGTTAATACAACACTAAAAAGGATCCCTACTATTTTAAGCCACTTTTTTATGGTAATCGTTTATTTTTGTAACGCGTTAACCCGAACTATGTTGCCAACATCAGAATATATTCTTGCTATTGAATCGTCCTGTGATGATACAGCTGCAGCCGTTTTACACAACCAAACGGTTTTGTCAAATTGCATTGCCAACCAAGCTATACATGAAGCCTATGGCGGTGTAGTGCCTGAATTGGCATCAAGAGCGCATCAATCAAAAATAGTTCCTGTGGTGCAACGTGCTTTAGCCGAAGCAAATATCGACAAAAAACAGCTAACTGCGATTGCTTATACACAAGGTCCAGGCCTTTTAGGTTCTCTTTTGGTTGGGGGCTCATTTGCCAAGTCACTTGCTCTAGCGCTAAACTTGCCTCTGGTTCCTGTTCATCATATGCAAGGACATTTGTTGGTTCACTTTATAAAACAAGAAGGAATCCCTTTCCCAAAGTTTCCCTTTTTAGGAGTTACTCTTTCGGGAGGGCATACGCAATTGGTTAAAGTCAATGATTATTTTGATATGGAACTCTTAGGAACCACACTCGATGATGCCATAGGAGAAGCATTTGACAAATGCGGGAAACGTATGGGATTACCCTACCCTGCCGGTCCTCATATCGATCGTTTTGCGCAAGAAGGCAATCCCCACGCGTTTTCATTTCCCATTCCAAATTTAGAAGGTTATCAGGTGAGTTATAGTGGAGTAAAAACAGCTTTTACCAACTTCCTACAAAACAATTTAAATCAAAACTCCAATTTTATTAATGAGCATATACACGATCTTTGTGCCAGCTTACAATTCACTTTAATCCAAATCATATTAATCAAAATAGAACAAGCGGCAATAGCAGAAGGGCTCAATCAAATTGTTATTGGAGGAGGAGTTGCCGCAAATTCAGAATTACGTAAACAATTAACACAAAAAGCAAAAGATATTCAAAGGGAAGTTTTTTTACCTCCCTTAAAATACACTACGGATAATGCGGCAATGATTGGAATTTCTGCCTATTTTAAATTGGCACAAAACAAAATAGGAAATTTATCAGACACGTCAAACGCCCGATTAAAATTTTAATATGTCACTTTTTTACGATTCAACAGTAACGGCGAATACTACAGTTCTTCAATTTGAAAAGGAAGAAAGCAAACACTTAGCCAAAGTACTTCGCAAAAAGGAAGGAGATTCCGTTCAGTTCACAAACGGTGTAGGCGGCGAATGGAAGGGGCTTATTATTGAATTGTCACCCAATAAAAGTAAAGCTGAAAAAGTAGACTTCACCCAACATGACCAACCCTT
>RGZR01000136.1 GCA_010031465.1 Flavobacteriia bacterium | reverse complement strand
ATTGTTTCGGAAAATATCAGCAAAAAAGCTCGAGACAACACAGCGAAAGCCATAATCGTAAATTGCCCAAGCGGCATGTTCACGAGAAGATCCTGAACCAAAATTATGTCCACCAACTAATATTTTTCCTGAATAGGTAGCGTTGTTTAAAACGAAATCTACTTTAGGTGAATCGTCTTGATTATACCGCCAATCACGGAATAAATTATCGCCAAATCCTTTGCGCTCAGTTGCTTTTAAAAATCGAGCAGGGATGATCTGATCAGTGTCAACGTTTTCTATGGGCAGAGGAACTGCCGTACTATGTAAAATATGAAAAGAATCGTAAGCCATGGGTTTAGATTAAAGTTCGTGGATCCGTTATTTTTCCTGTAATTGCAGCAGCTGCAGCCACAAGCGGACTTGCCAATATGGTTCGGGCGCCAGGTCCTTGGCGGCCTTCAAAGTTTCGGTTAGAAGTACTAACCGCATATTTTCCTGCAGGAATTTTGTCATCATTCATTGCCAAACAAGCAGAGCATCCGGGTTCACGTAATTTAAAGTCTGCTGCTTCAAATATATCAAGTAAGCCTTCTTCTTTAATGGCATTTAACACTTTATGTGACCCAGGAACTAGCCAAGCGGTTACGTTTTTATTCTTTTTTTGTCCTTTTACTACTTGTGCAAAAGCTCTAAAGTCTTCTATCCGTCCATTGGTACAACTTCCGATAAAAACATAATCAATGGGTTTTCCAATCATGGAATCCCCTTCAGCATATCCCATGTAATCGAGGGATTTTTTGTAGGTAGCCGCGCCACCTTCCATTAATTCCGCTTTGGGAATCACCTTGGTTATGCTCATTCCCATTCCCGGGTTTGTACCGAAAGTAATCATAGGATCAATATCTGTACCCTCAAAAGTAATTTCTTTGTCAAATGAAGCACCCTCGTCAGTGTATAGTGAACTCCAATATTTCATCGCTTTATCCCAATCGGCTCCTTTGGGTGTGAATTCTCGGTCTTTAATATACGCAAATGTTTTTTCATCAGGGGCAATCATTCCCCCACGTGCTCCCATTTCTATACTTAAATTACAAACGGTCATTCGGCCTTCCATGCTTAATTGTTGAAAGACTTCCCCTGCATATTCTACGAAATAACCCGTAGCTCCGGAAGTGGTCAGTTTTGAGATAATAAACAATGCAACATCCTTAGATGTAACCCCGTGGTTAAGTTTGCCGTTTATGGTTATTCTCATTTTTTTAGGTTTGGGTTGCATAATACATTGGGTTGCCAATACCATTTCTACTTCAGAAGTTCCAATTCCAAAAGCGATAGCGCCAAATGCCCCGTGGGTGGAGGTATGTGAATCTCCACAAACAATGGTTGCCCCGGGTTGGGTGATTCCGTATTCGGGACCTACCACATGGACAATTCCATTTTTTTTATGCCCTAACCCCCAATAGGAAATGCCATGTGCAGTTGCATTTTCTTCTAAGGCTTTTAATTGATTTCGCGATAGGGGATCAGCAACAGGGAGGTGTTGATTAAAGGTAGGGGTATTGTGATCTGCTGTAGCAAAAGTGCGTTCGGGATACAATACGGAAAGATTTCGGTTTTTAAGTCCTAAAAAAGCTACAGGACTTGTTACCTCATGAATCATGTGGCGGTCAATGAAAAGAACATCAGGTCCTCCATCGATATGACGGACGACATGGGAATCCCAAACTTTATCAAATAGGGTTTTTTTCATGTATCTAAATTGAGTTTAAATTTTGCTGGCTTTGATGATATTTGGAATATCATCATCATTAATTTCTTTCTTTTGATCGGCCTCAATTAAAAATTGTTGATAGACTTTATCTAGCTGTAGTTTATCGAGTTCGTATCCGATATTTTTAGCGCGATAGGCAAGAGCAGCTCTTCCACTTCGGGCGGTTAATACAATTGAAGATTGGGTTACTCCCACTTCTTTTGGGTCTATAATTTCATAAGTATCCCGTTTTTTTATAACCCCGTCTTGGTGAATGCCGGAGGAATGGGCAAAAGCATTTGCTCCAACAATGGCTTTGTTGGGTTGAATGGGCATTGCCATACTTTCAGAAACCAACTGACTAATACCGTAGAGCATTTGGGATTTGATTCGGGTGTCTAAATTCAAGTAGGGGTGTTGGCGTAAAATCATTACCACCTCTTCTAAAGAGGTATTTCCAGCACGTTCTCCGATACCGTTTATAGTACATTCTATTTGACGTGCGCCATACTGAACCCCAGCGATTGAATTGGCAGTAGCCAGGCCTAAATCGTTATGACAATGGCAAGACAATCGGGCGTTATCGATGCCTTTGACATTTTCCTTTAAATATTTCATTTTAGCTCCGTATTCCTCAGGAAGACAATACCCGGTAGTATCAGGTATATTAAGTACTGTGGCACCTGCTTTAATAACTGCTTCGCATACTTGTGCTAAAAATACGTTGTCTGTACGTCCCGCATCTTCAGCGTAAAATTCGATATCTTCAACGTAACTTTTGGCATGTTTCACAGCGGCTACAGCTCTTTCAAGAATTTGTTCTCTTGTTGCGTTAAATTTGTATTTAATATGATTGTCTGAAGTTCCAATTCCTGTGTGAATTCTCGCTCTTTTGGCTGTCTTTAGGGCTTGAGCAGCCACATCAATATCTTTCATTACAGCACGGGTTAAACCACACACCCGAGCATTTTTCATAAGTTTTGAAATGTTCTCAACCGCTTTAAAGTCTCCTGGACTAGAAATAGGAAACCCTGCTTCTAATACATCAACACCCAATTCGTCAAGTTGTTCTGCTATGATTAACTTAGTTTTTGAGTCCAGTTTACAACCCGGAACTTGTTCGCCATCGCGAAGGGTAGTGTCAAATATTTCTACATATTCCATAAAATCAGCTGTACACTTTTTATAATGTAATTCAAAATTACTTTTAATTCATTACTGTTAGATTTTCGTTACTTT
>RGZR01000135.1 GCA_010031465.1 Flavobacteriia bacterium | reverse complement strand
TCCGAATTAAGATGTTTTTAATGTTTTTCAAAAAATGTAAATACATGATTTTAAAATACTTATTAACTATAATAATGATTTTTTTATTACTTTAGTTTTTCGTCTTTAGTAAAAAAGACGTTAATACGGGAAAATTTATTTAATACATGCGGGTACATTTAAGGAAACTTAAAAACAAAAACGGGACTGTTTCGCTTCGATTAGATACTTTTATGGGGTACTACATTGACGAAAAAGGACAACGTAAAGCCCAACGTATTAGAGAAACACTACCACTAAAACTCGTCGAGCAAAAGGACAAACCGCTACAGGAAAGGAACCAATCCATTCTTGATCAGGCCGAAAAAATTAGGGCTGAAAAAGAACGTCTTTTAATACAATCTGGAAACTATCCCTTTTTTGACAAAAACGAATCCAAAAGTGATTTTTATATCTTTTTGGATCAATACATAAAAGCCCAAATTCAGCGACACCCCTCGAGCAAAGTGACTTGGCAAGGACTCGAAAAACACCTTAAAAATTTTAAATCCAAAATTTCTTTTGAAGATCTCAACGCTACATTTTATCAAGATTTTTTATCGTTTCTAGAAAAAAAAGCGCTCAAAAGCACTGGACAATCATTGCAGCAAAAGTCAATCAATTTGTACTATTCAAAATTTAAGCGTGTGCTTCAACACGCGGTAGCCAAACAAAAATTGAAGCATGCGCCAAGATTCCCAAAATTAAAGGCAATTGACTCCCAAAGATATATTGTGCTCGATGAAGATGATATCATAAAACTTAACAGTACTCATTGTGCCAATCATGATGTTAAAAATGCATTTTTATTTGCATTGCATACAGGGCTCAGTTATTTGTTGATCAAAGACCTTTGCTGGAAAAACATCCTTAGAGAAAAGGACGGTTGGCTTTTGGATATTCCCGATCGCAAAGGCCGCCCCTATATGTATCCTTTAAACCAAAATGCAATTGCGCTTTTGGGCAGTCCAGCCCCCAATCCCAAATTGTTATTTCCGCGTATTCGCTCCAAAAGTGAAAACAATATAATGTTACTCAAATGGGCGCAAAAGGCGCAAGTACAGCATACACTCACTTTTAATGTCGCAAAATATACCTTTGTGCAACGCAGTATATCAGAGGGTATGAATGTGGAACTCATTCAACAATTATTGGGGCACATGAAATTGAAAACCACCCAAAATTTAATCGAAAAACTGGGCATCAAAAACCCTTTGCTTTCTGATCCACTTACCACGGAATCTAAGGTGTCTTTTGGAAAAATTTTGACTGACAAGCCCAAACTAATTCCAAAACACAAAAGGATACAGTTACGAAACTATTCTTACACTTTCCCTAAAATTAACCACTCATAAAACGACTTCACGGCCATGGAATGGTATATGAAAAATAGATATTGGATCTGGGCTGTTACTGGGGTGTATCTTGCCTATCGCATCTATGTCGGAATATATTACGCAAGTTAGGAAGATTTATTACTTCCAATCAACAGCGGGCGATTTATAGAAGTTAACCGCTTTTTGGTCTAGAAACTTACCGTGTTGTGCCAAACGCGCCTTATATGCTTCCCAATTGCGGGATTCTGGCCGGGTCCATCCTATCTCTGCATAACCCAATAGTCTAGGAAATGCCAGCAATTCCATTTCTGGAGAGTTCCCCACAGTTTCGGACCACAAGGGGGCTTCGACGCCAAGAATATCCTCTTTTTCTATTCCTTCTACCAAGGCTACCGGATCCCAAGAATAGCCCTTTTCTACAGGAACATATCCTGCCCATTTCAGACCAGAGACAGTAAGACTGTCGTATTTCATATCCAAATAGGCATACGAGGCAGGAGAGATTAATAATTGGGCACCTTTTTTCTTAGCTGCTAAAGCGTTCTCTGCATTTGCCCAATATTGAGCCACAGAGGGATTGGGCATATCTGCCAGTTGCACCTCGTCCCAACCGATTGGAATTTTGTCATATTTTGGAAGTATCTCATAAACACGATTTATAAATGTGATGAAATCCTTTTTGGGCGTCACATGAGATTCATCGCCACCGATATGAAAATAAGGCCCCGGTGTCATTGCACTTATTTCTCGAATCACATCCTCCACAAAAGTATAGGTAACTTCTTTATCCACACATAGGGTAGAAAATCCGACATCCGTACCAGTGTATAACTCAGTTGCGGTTCCGTTGCAATTGAGCTCAGCATATGATGCCAGTGCAGCGTTGGTATGTCCAGGCATATCAATTTCTGGAACTATAGTGATGTGTTTATTTTGGGCGTAGGCCACCAAATCTTTGTATTGTTCTTGGGTATAGAAACCTCCTGGTCCCCCACCTACTTCGGTGGTTCCTCCTATTTCGGTAAGCTTGGGCCAAGATTTGATTTCGATTCGCCACCCCTGATCATCGCTTAAGTGCAAATGCAAATAATTGATTTTATAGGGTGCAATCAGATCGATGTATCGTTTTACTTCATCAACAGTAAAAAAATGACGTGATACATCGAGCATGGTACCCCGATAGGCATAGTCTGGCGAATCGGTGATCGTACCGGTCGGCAAATAGTCTTTTTCTGCAGCTTCCTGGCGCAATTCGATTAACTGCTTTAGTGTTTGCCAGCCTCTATAAAGTCCCACAACAGCCCCAGAGGCAATCGTAATACCCTTGTTGTCAATCTGCAATTGATATTGTTCTTCATTTTGTTGACCCGATTCTTCAAGAATCAATTGAAACGACGCAGCTCCATCTGTTACAACTTCAAGAGATTGATCAGTAAGTTGTTTCCAGGATTCAGCGATTTCTGCACCAAGCCCTAGTGTTTCTTCAGCAACCAATATTTGATCAATTGCTCCGATAGAAAGCGCCTGATCAGTAGCGCTAATCTGATTGGGATAAGGAATGAATGGGTGGTCTGCCAAGGATTGAATTTTTGGGGCTTGACAGGAAATCATTGAAATTGAAATGAGCGTCAGGAAAAAAATACTACGAGTCATAAAATTTAAATTTATTATTAAAAATAAAAAACTTCAGTTGAGGGAACCCTATATAATGCCAAAAAATGTTGTAAAACGATTTGTTTGAACTTATATTCAAATCATTAATACA
>RGZR01000134.1 GCA_010031465.1 Flavobacteriia bacterium | reverse complement strand
AATCTTGATGATAGAGAGCGAAAGCGCGAGTCGAAAAACACCCCCTGGCTTTTTAATTCGACCCATAGGCACCGATACTCTGCTGCGAAACTCGAGGAGTGATTCATTGGCTCTTCCCCTAAAGCGAAACGAATCGAGTACTCAATTTGAATTCATCATCAATCAAGGGCTAGAAAATGAGAATATAGACACCCTTCAATTTAATTACGACCGTTGGGACCGTTTTGTAAGTAGTGCTTGTGGATTTACAGCCCATTATATATTCAACGAAAATCCAGTGACTTTATTAAATCCAGGTTCTGATTGGATCAAAGGAGTCATTATATTAAACGATACAGTTTTTAATGAGAAAAACGCACATTTGGGCATTTTGTATTAGTCTGCTTTGGGCAGTGACGCTCTTTAGTCAAGAGATAGAATCGGAACTACTCTATGAATCTCCTCTGGATACTATTGTAAGCGCTCCAAAAACACCCTTAACCCTTCGTGTAGGGGTAGATTTGTACCGCCCAATCCGATCTCGATTTGATGACACTTTTCAAGGAATTGAATGGGCAGGTGATTTGTTGTTTCGGAAAAATACTTTTATTGCGATGGAGTTGGGCTCTGTTGAAGTAACCAAGCAAACGGAACAAGTGAATAGCACCACTTCAGGTAGCTACCAAAAATTAGGTCTAGAACTCAATTTATATGAAAACTGGGAAGGCATGAATAACCATGTTACCTTAGGTTTCCGCATAGCGAGAAGCAGCTTTAGTCAAACCCTAAATTCCTACACCATACTTGACCGCACCCCTTTTTGGGTGGGCTATGACGAACCCGTTGAAAATGGTTTCTCTACGGGCTTACGTGAAAATTTAAATGCCTTATGGGTAGAAGCCGTTTTAGGTTTTAAGGTACAACTGTTCAAAAATATTTACTTGGGCTTAGGTCTTCGATTACATCGTTTGGTCAACAATACTCAACCCGAAAACTTTGACAACATTTACATCCCCGGTTTCAATCGCAAAACCGATGAAAATAAATTTGGGGCTAGCGTTAACTATACCCTCTCTTACAGTTTGCCCTTTCGCTTCAGCAAATAGTTAGGAATTCAATTTATGAATCCGTTTTGTCCCTTCATATAAGGGATAGTACATGAGATAAGACTCTAGCTTACCGTTAAAGAGTTTTATTTTTCGGCTTGGACGTAATCCAATATTTTTTAACGCCTCAGTGTTTGCACTAATTAACCAGGCGTGAGTTTGAGCATAACCTTGCTTTAGGGTATTGCCAATTGATTTATACAAAGCCTTGATATCGCCATCCAATCGTTCACCATAAGGGGGATTGCTCAATAGGTGCAATGGGCCTTGGCTTTCTTTATGGGTGTTAAAAAAATTCTTTTGCTCTACGGTTATAAATTCTGTCAAGTTTGCATTGCGAATATTTAACACCGCTTTGGTAACGGCAGAAGGAGCTTTATCAAAACCTATAATTTTAACGGTAGGATTGATCACTTTTTGCAACTGGCTCTGTTTGATTTTTTCAAATAATTCAGCCTCAAAATCCAGCCACTTTTCAAAAGCAAAAAAACGCCG
The DNA here is from genome assembly GCA_010031465.1 of Flavobacteriia bacterium. GTDB lineage: Bacteria > Bacteroidota > Bacteroidia > Flavobacteriales > Flavobacteriaceae > MS024-2A. Next base: position 1,600 of record RGZR01000134.1, on the reverse strand, counting down.
ATTAATATTGGCAGGAATACGACACGCTAACATCGCAGCCTCAATTAAAAGGGTTCCGCTTCCACACATGGGATCTAAGAAATCGGTGTTGGCTTTCCAATCTGAAAGTTGCACTAGCCCCGCAGCTAACACTTCGTTTATGGGAGCCATATTGGTCGCTGTTCGGTATCCCCTATGGTGTAAAGATGCTCCTGAGCTGTCTAAAGAAAGAGTGCAAGTGGTATGTTGAATGTGCAAATTAATCCGCAGTGTTGGGTTTTCTACATCCACATCGGGTCTCCGGTTATATTTGGAACGAAATCGATCAACCATTCCGTCTTTGGCTTTTAAGGCTGCGTATTTGGAATGTCGAAACACCTCCCCATTTACTACACTATCAATGGCAAAGCTCGAATCAACGTCAAGGTAATTTTCCCAAGGAAAGTCATGACACAAATCGTAAAGATCTTGTTCGCTTTCTATTTGTGAAGTATGGAGGGGTTTTAGAATTTTTAATGCGGTACGCAAAGAAAGATTTGCTTTGTACATAAACCCCTTATCGCCCACAAACCGAACCAGTCGGTTCTGTTTTTCAATTTTTTGAGCTCCAAGAGCCAGCAATTCCTTGGCCAACAAATCTTCAAACCCGTAAAAGGTTTTGGCGGTCATGGTAAAATTTTCGTACATACCCTAATTTCGACCAAAAATACTTTAATTTTAGCTACAGTTATTCCGATTGGTAAAATTATGAACACAATTCCCCTCCTTCAATACCTTGTTCCGTTTTTAGGGGCCACCCTGGGCATGGGAATTGCCTATAGCGTTAAACCGAAAACTCCTACAGGATTTAAATTGATATTAGCCTTTAGTGGGGCTTTTTTGTTAGGTATAACGCTATTTCACCTCTTACCGGAAGTGTTTCAAATGAGCAATTCAAAAGCAGGGGTTTGGATCGTAGCCGGTCTAGTGACTCAAATTTTACTGGAATACCTTTCCCAAGGAGCCGAACATGGTCATGCACATGCCCAACCCAATGCCAAAATGCCAAGGTTACTTCTGTTTAGTTTATGCCTTCATGCCTTTATAGAAGGCTTACCCTTAGCTACTCAATTGCCTTTGGTGTGGGGTATTTTTATACACAAAATACCAATCGGAATGGTACTCTTCTTTTTGCTTTGGCCCTCAAAAACCCCCAAAATAGTAAAACTTCTTGGGCTATTTCTTTTTGCGATAATGACTCCTTTAGGCACCTTTACCTTAGTCCACTCGCTAGTACTTCAAGAATGGGAAATGCCCATTGTAGCTCTTGTAATCGGTATGCTTTTGCATATTTCTACAACCATACTGTTTGAAAGCAACCAAGGTCATGCTTTTAACATCCAAAAGCTGTTGACCATTCTACTGGCTTTTGCCATTTCCTATTTTATTTAAATAAAAATCTTCTCAACAATAATTCAAAAAACAGCTTTTTTACGCCCTTTTTTTGAAAACCAAAAACCAGTCTCCCCTTTCATTTACATCAAAAAAAAAAGACCCTTCAAATCAATGAAGGGTCTTTAAAGAAGGCGGCGACATACTCTCCCACCAAATGGCAGTACCATCTGCGCTAGTGGGCTTAACT
>RGZR01000133.1 GCA_010031465.1 Flavobacteriia bacterium | reverse complement strand
ATCGCACCCTAGCTTACGCGCCGGGGCACGCCTTGCAACTTACTTACGGGCCGAATAAAGGTAGGCTGATCGTTCCGGCAAATGCGTCAAGAGGTCCTGCTCAAGAAGAATTCAGAGACTATCGGGCCTTTGTTTTGTATTCAGACGATCACGGAAGGCAATGGAAGCGCTCTGAATCGCTGAAAACTCCGAGTTCTAACGAGGTGATGGCCGCGCAATTGCCTAGTGGAGAGGTGTTGATGACGGTACGCATCCAAAACAGCACCGAGCGCAGAAAGTTCATTGCCAGAAGTACTTCTTCTGGCGCCTATTGGGATAGCGAAATACGAGCCGAAGAATTGGTCACGCACTATTCTGAAATCTATTTTAACCTTATTACAATGCCATGAAAAACAGGATTTTATATGCTTTTTTAGGAGTGCTTTTATCTTTCACCTTAGGCTTTTCGCAGTCGAATACAATCCCAGCCGAAAAGGTCGGTATGTCTTCTGTCCGCTTACAAAAAATCACCAGTCAATGGAACGATTATGTGGCTCAGAAAAAGCTTTCTGGGGCGGTGATTTATGTAGCGCGAAAGGGCCAACCGGTATACTTTGAAGCTATTGGTAACTCGGATATCGAAGCCGAGAGGCCAATGGAAAAGGATGCCATTTTTCGCATTGCTTCGCAGACCAAGGCTATCATTAGTTTGGGCATAATGATGCTTCAAGAAGACGGACTCCTTCATATTAATGAACCTGTCGGAAAATATATTGAGGCCTTTAATGCTACAACCGTGGCAGAAGCCGACGGTGAGAACGGGTATAAAGTAGTGCCGGCAAGCCGCAAGATCACTATCAGAGACTTGCTCACTCATACCTCTGGACTGGGCTATGGTTACGGTCGCGCCGCTGAGACATGGAAGATAGCTGACATGCAAGGATGGTATTTTGCTCACCGCAACGAGCCAATTTTAGAAACAGTAAAGCGTATGGCACAACTTCCCATGGAGGCGCATCCTGGCAGCGCTTATGTCTACGGATACAGCACCGATGTACTCGGCGCTTTAATTGAAGTGGTTTCGGGTATGTCGTTAGATGTTTTTGTTCGTGAACGCATCCTCACGCCTTTAAGAATGAACGACACTCAATTTTATTTAAATCCCAAAGAGCGTGATCGTTTGGCCACAGTATACCACTACCGCCCTGAAGGTATAGAACGGGCTCCTGATGCGGGCACCATGCAGAGCCAAGGGGCGTATGTTAACGGTCCAAGGGCCAGTTTTTCAGGAGGGGCGGGTCTTCTTAGTACTGCAACTGATTACGCACGATTCTTAGAACTCTTTTTAAATAAGGGTGAAATCGATGGTCAGCGTTTAGTTTCGCGCAAAACCATTGAACTCATGACAGCCGTTCATGTGCCCGATGCTTTATTTCAAGGAATCAACGGTACGGGCTTCGGTTTAGGATTTGAAGTCTGTGAAGACCTCGGACTTCGCGGTAAAATGGGGTCAGTGGGTGAATTTGGATGGGGTGGTGCCTATCATTCAACCTATTGGGTAGACCCGACGGAAGAACTGGTGGTGGTCTACTTGACCCAACTCATCCCTGCGGGAGACCTTAACGATCATCCAACCCTTAGAAATTTAATTTACCAGGCTTTTTAATTTTAGGAAGAATAAAGCCGTTAAAGAAAAAATCTTTTGTTTAAAATTGCAATAATAAAATTTCTAAGAAAATGTATTTAACGGTAATTACTGTAATGTTTGCGATTCTTACGAATTTTTATGTACTGTATCGCATTGTTAGTTTAAATAATAAAGGTTTTAGGATAAAACCTGAGGTGGGATTTCTATTTGTTCTATTCTTTATTTTCATTATAAATCGTTCGGTTTTTTTATATGATTTCTTTTTCAATGAATCTCCGAATTATTACAATCTTGGAAATGCTCAAAACCTGAATAAAAGTAAAGTTGTTACACTTTTATTATACATGGTTCCGGCGACCTTATTTTCTTATATATCTGCATTACTTGGATATTCTTATAAGAGATCACTTTACATTGGATTACCTTTTCTTTTAGCTCCGATATTGCAGTTTGCTGGATTTAATAATTTTCTGGTCTATGCAAATCTTCCTTTTCTAGGTGTTCTACACCTTGCTTTGAGTATTGGTTATTCATTAGTCGTTATAGTTTATTTGATCAAAGCAAAATCAATTATTTCCGAGCTACTTTTTGCTTGGGTATTTTCTTGCCTTTATGCCTATAATAACGTGCTTTTGAAGCTCATTTCAGGCTATTTATACCCTAATAGTTACTCGCCAATTAACGAGGCTGGCCATATTTTAACCGCAAACACAATCATCATATTTATTGACCTTGCACTACTCATTAAGGGACAGAGGATTCTTACAGGTGACTTACGCGCTGAGCAAAAGATGCAATTAGAGAAGAAATTGTCTTCTAAGGTAGAACCCGGTATGACTTGGCACAATACTTTTAGAATATGGAATTTGAATAATAACTTATCAAAAATTTCAAAATTATCAGATAGGGAAATAGAGTTATTAGAAAACAACAAAGCAGCATATATTTATAAAATTACCCAAGCCGAAATTGATTTTGTTCAAGGTAAAAGGGACTTTAAATTTTTGCAAAATCCTTTTTATTTTTCCCAAGAGTTAGGTATCGATTCTAAGCTAATCGATGCAATATTTGAAACTTTTTGTCGATTCTCATTTAGTGAGTATTCCAAGCTGATGAGGGTTATGAAAGCGGACTTTTTAATAAGACAAGGATTTTTGAAATCCTCTGATGTGGATTCCCTCGCAGAAAGGAGTTATTTTAATAATAGAATTACCTTATACAATAACTTTAAGAAGTTTTTTGGAACCTCCATATCTAAGCATAAAAAAGGAATTGAGCTAACAACTTCCTTAGACTAGAAATCATGATGTTAAAAACTTACAACCTTGGTTAAATTCTTACTTTATTGCATTATGCAATGTTAAGAGTTTAACCTTGATGACGATTTCTGCATGTATTTTTAACATATATCTTTTTTGACATTTCTTTTGTTAAACTACTTGAATTTACGGTAGTTAAACCCTTTTATTGCGACTTACAAGAATTACTTTAACATGTTCCGGTTAATTGTAGATTTTGTCGCACTTGCACATCTTTTTCACAAGTCTTATCCCAAGACTCTTTTCACTCGTTTCTTCTTTTAG
>RGZR01000132.1 GCA_010031465.1 Flavobacteriia bacterium | reverse complement strand
GGGTGAGTACCAAGAACAGTAAAATGTTTCAGGGCCTGGGGACAGGTCTGCTGTTCAGCAATAATATCGATTCACCTCTATTTGTGGAAAATGGCTTTCTGCATTATGGCGAGTCCGAATGGAAGCTGGATCTTTTCATGTAATTTGGTGTCATGCCTTTTAGGATTAACAATATAGCTGATCTTATCCCTTTCCAAGAGTATAAAATGCTTGCGGGTATCCTCGATGAGGCTTTGTATACCGATATCGCAAAAGTCCTTGATGACTGGTTTGATGAGGCATTGACAGAATTGGAGTTCTTCAGTTCAGGCTCCACAGGCCAATCCAAGTCAATCAGGCATTCTAAGGAGTCTATCCGGCAGGCTATCAGCTATAGTTCGAAACGTCTGAACTATGGTCGGGGTACAAGAAGCCTTTTGTCACTTCCTGTGAAATATGTGGCCGGCTCTATGATCCTGTTGAGAGCCGTAATTCTGGAAATGGAATTGTGTGTGGATGAGATATCCGGCAATCCACTCAATGGTATCAATTATAATATTGATTTTCTTGCACTTACTCCATTTCAATTTAACCAATGCTTTAATTTTAATTTTAACAAACTGAAAGAGGTCGGAACCATTCTTTTAGGTGGTGCGCCAGTTCCCGCTTCCTTGTATAGTAATTTTAAAGACTGGGGTGGAAAGATATACCAATCCTATGGAATGACGGAAACTCTAACCCAAACGTCATTCCTGAGACTGACGACCCAAGAAGGAAGGAGTCAGGAATCTCCTATCAAAACCATGAAAAAAGTTAAGAATCCCTGTCCGTCCGAATGGTGGGCTTGTTCGGTTTCATATTTCAACCTCAATGGAATAGCGGTTAAGCAAAACTCTGCAAGTCGAAAAGCCTTTTGTAAACCCCTTTTTTCGTGAGTAATTCTTCATGTTTCCCTTGCTCCACAATCTCTCCATTTTCTAAAACCACAATTTTATCGGCATGCTGAATAGTAGATAGCCTATGAGCAATAACCAATGTGGTGCGGTTTTGCATGAGGTGGTCTAGGGCATCTTGCACCTGTTTTTCACTTTCTGTATCGAGCGCAGATGTGGCCTCATCTAAAATTAAAATAGGGGGGTTTTTAAATACTGCTCTTGCAATACTTACCCTTTGGCGTTGACCTCCAGAAAGCTTTCCTCCTCGCTCACCAATTAAACCGCTGTATTTTTTCTTATTCTGTGAAATAAAATCGTGAGCATTTGCAATTTTTGCAGCATTTTCTACATCCTCTTCTTTCCAATCTTCAACACCTAGCGTTATATTATTGTAAAAGGTATCGTTAAACAAAATGCTTTCTTGTGTTACAATACCCATGTGGTCTCGTAAGCTTGCTAACTTGAAGTTTTTAATGTTTTCTCCATCTATTAAAACCTCTCCTTGCAAAGGGTCATAAAACCTTGGTAGCATATCGGCCAAGGTAGATTTTCCTCCGCCTGATGGACCCACCAAAGCCACCATCTCCCCTTTTTTTACAGATAGGTTTATGTTTTTTAGCACCCAATCTTGCTCATATTTAAAACTTAAATTTTTGAACTCAATTTGGTTTTCAAACGCTTGTAGCTCCTTTGGGTTGGCTACTTCCTTTACCCTAAGGTCTTCCTCGAGCAATTCTTTAATTCTATCTAAGGAAGCTGCTCCCTTTTGTATTTTAAAAAAGGCATTGCTAAACGCTTTTGCAGGAGGAATTAACTGAGAAAAGATTACAATAAAAGTGATGAAAAACTCACCTGATAAGGTTGCATCAGCTCCCAACACCATTCTGCCACCAAACCACAGAATTATGGAAACTAATATGGCGCCCATAAACTCACTTAATGGCGAGGCCAAAGCTTGTCTTCTATGAATTTTAGTGTTGATGCGAAAATGTAAATCGTTTTGTTTTTTGAACTTTCCTCCTATTTCAGGTTCTGCATTAAAGGCTTTGATGATTCGAATTCCTGATAAGGTCTCTTCTAAAATGTTAAGTACTTCTCCCAGTTTAGACTGCCCTTTCTTTGCCTTACGGCGTAAGCTTTTTCCAATACTGCTGATTAAAATTCCACTTATTGGAAGAAGAATAATCACAAATAGGGTAAGCTCCCAACTCATGATAAATAACGTACCCAAGTACAAAATAAACTTTGGTGGGTCACGAAACATCATTTGAAGACCACCCAGAATTGATTTTTCTACTTCTTGAATATCGTTAGTAGCTTTTGATAGCACATTGCCCTTGCGCTCGTTGGTAAAAAATGAAACAGGCAATTGCAGTACCTTTTTATAGATGCGTGTTCTTAAATCTCTAACCACACCAGTGCGCACCTTAGCCAAATGGTACAAAGCAAAATAGGTGGTTAAATTCTTGAATAAGAACATGATTACAATAACTCCACAAAACAACAACAGCGCGCTTTCTTCCCCATTTTGTTGGATATAATTGGAGAGGAAATAATTCATGTTATCTAGCAAACTTCTCGAGGTTAACTCAAAAGACTCAGGCTTACTAATTGAAGGGTCAACTGTTTTAAAAAGAATAGCCAAAAAAGGCGCTATGGCTGCAAATGAGAATAATGAGAATAATGAGGCAAGTATGTTGAATACTAAACTTTGAATTACATTGTTCTTGTAATTTTTAGCAAACCCAATTATCTCAATAAATTGTTTCATAAATCGCGCTCAAAGATAGAACTAATCCAAACCTTCACATCTATTGGCTGATTACCTAAAATCAGTTGTAAATTTGAATCCTGTAATGCCAAAAATCTCAGCCGTAATCATTGCCAAAAACGAGGAAAAAAATATTGCTCGTTGCATCAGAAGTTTACAAAACGTAGCTGATGAAGTTTTGGTATTAGACAATGGCTCTACCGATAAGACGGTTGAGTTGGCTAAAGATTTAAATGCCAGGGTAGAAATTACCGAATGGAAAGGCTATTCCGCAACCAAAAACCATGGAAATAACCTTGCACAATTCGATTACATCTTAAGTATTGATGCAGATGAAGCCTTGAACATGGACTTAGCCAAAGCTATTAACTCGATTAAGAATGAATTAAATGAAAAAACCGCCTACCAATTTAACCGACTTACCAATTATTGTGGCAGTTGGATAAGGCATTGTGGCTGGTATCCTGACACCAAGTTGAGGTTGTGGCATCGCCAAAAAGGTGAATGGCAAGGTGATATTCATGAA
>RGZR01000131.1 GCA_010031465.1 Flavobacteriia bacterium | reverse complement strand
ATATTTTGAAGAAAAAACAACATGAAAAAATTAGTATTTGCAGGACTACTCATATTTCAATTTACAGCCCTTACTGCTCAAGACCAGAACAGCCCAAACATAATTTTGATGATCGGTGATGGAATGGGGTTAAGTCAAATTACAGCCGGGATGTATTCTATTGGCAACACAACTGCCTTAGAAGAATTTGAAACAATCGGACTTGCCAAAACACATGCTCATGAACAATTTGTAACGGATTCTGCTGCCAGTGGTACCGCAATCGCATGCGGTGAAAAAACCTACAATGGCGTGTTGGGTATCGACTCAAAAAATCAATATTTGGAGTCGATTTTAGAATATTCGCAAACCCAAGGTTATCTCACTGCACTATTGGCTACCTCTTCTATAGTACATGCTACACCTGCTGCTTTTTATGCAAATGTTGATTCTAGAAGAAAATACCAAGACATTGCGCTTCAATTGAGTGAAAGCAATGTTGATTATTTTATTGGAGGCGGCAGAAAACATTTTGTAACTCGAGACGACAAACGCAATCTTGTCAAAGAAATGAGCGCTTATGAAATGGTCAATACCTTGAGTAAATTTGAAAAGTCTCAATCCAAAAAGATTGGTTATTTTACTGATGACGATGAGCCCAAGCGACTGTCAGAAGGGCGCTATCCCGATTTGGACAAATTAGTTGTAGCCACACTTGACAAGTTAGCAACCCGAAAAAAACCTTTCTTTATGATGGTCGAAGGGTCACAAATCGATTGGGGAGGACACGCCAACGAACTCAATTATGTGTTGTCCGAATTTGAAGAATTCAATAACGCGATTGCCGCCGCAGTGGCTTTTGCCAAAAAACAAGGAAATACAATCGTCATTGTTACCGCCGATCATGAAACCGGAGGGTTATCACTTCTAAAAGGAGATGTAGCTCGAAATACTGTAAGTGGAAGATTTTCTACCGAGGGACACAGCGCTGCAATGGTGCCTGTTTTTGCCTTTGGACCCGGAGCTTCTTCTTTTTCAGGCATATATGAAAATACCTCCATCTTTAAAAAGATGAAGGTATTGGTTCAGTAATTTACTGAAAATTTACTTGGTTCTTACCTGGCTGACAATACTGGCCTGAAAGTCTTTGTCGTTTTCAAGAATGTCATAGAAACTCTCAATGTATTTTTGGGTTTCTTTAAATTCTTTTTCACTTTCAAAATCTCCAGCCATAGCGGCTACGATGTCCATCAGTTTTTGTTTGTTAGTCAAAAACTGACTCCGCACACCATTGAGCACCTCATCATCTCTTTTGAAGCCTCTATATTTTCGATCTTTTACGGAAGTGATCCCCAAGGTAGTGTTGACTGTAGCATAGCTTGCGTCGACCAATCCTGACATATCAAAATCATAAGGAAGCGGAATAATTTTTTTGTCGATATAGAGCAATTTTCCGTTGTGTTGATAGGCCGTAGAAAAATCGGTATTGCCAATCATAAATTGGAAAAAAGCATTCTGAGCAGAACTCTCCGCATCCATTGCCAAAGGATGAATAAAGCGTTCAAGCACCTGACCTTCAAAGCGGTCAGCAACTAAGTCATCATCTTCAATAAGAAATCCTTCCAGGCTGTGTTCCTTTATTTTTTTGCCCTTTTCTTCTTCGAAGGTAATTTTGACCCTACGGGTTTTAAAATGGTAGGGCGAGATTACCTCATATAACTTGTAGGCCATATATTCTTGTAGAATATTATCATTATTGTTGGATTCTATTTTACAAGGCAAAACCAATTTCAAGCTCTTATTCCCTTCGAAAAGGGTGTTTTTGGCATTGGATTTTTTAACTTTCATTTTCACAGGTGGAAAATAACATTCGGCACGACGAAAGTTACCTCGTGCTCGCAGCGAAACAGGAAGTACCTCCCAGTTGCCGTTGAATTTGTACTGCATTTCAGTATCTATAAAAGTACTGTCATTCGTGTCTTTTCGCAATTCTTTGTTTGAATAGCTTAGCTTGATTTCAAGTGGCGTCATGTCTTGAAACAATAAACTAACTTTTTGGTCTCCTTGTGCCTGGGTCTGAAAACCAAACAATAGAAGGAATAGAATGATTACTTGTTTTTTCATAATATAGTTAATAGATTTACAAATCTAATTTAAGAAAAAAAAACTTGAAAAGCTATTTCTCCATAATCAACCAACGGACGTTAATTACACTGATTATTTCGGTGATTGTGCCGTTTGTGTTTTACGAATTCGAGATTGTTTACAACGTAGATCTCACCCTCATTAGTATTGCTATAATATTTCCTTTGGTATTTACCATCAGGGGGGCTTTTCGACGTCGCGAAAAAGGGATGGAACATTTGAGCAGATTGCGCAGCGGCCTAAAAGTCATTCATTATTTGCTCAATGACGGCAATAAAATGAGCGACGATTTAAAAGCGGAGGGCAACAAGATACTCGAAAGCATTTGCAACAATTTTATGGACTATTTGAAAAGTCCACACGAAGACACCCGCCAAATTGATGCTGATTTAAATGACTTTTATGAATACATCCAACGAAATGTAGAACATTTATCGGGCGGAACCCGTCAAAAAATATATCGCTTTTTGAGAGATGTACATGAAGGGCAGGAAAACTTGATTGCTATTCATACCCACAGAACCCCAATAAGCCTCAAGGCCTATTGTTTGATTTTCATTTATATTTTTCCATTAATCTACACCCCAACACTGATCAACAAAATTGGATTTGAAAAATCAGAAAGCGAATGGATCACATTTTTTGTAGTGATTATAAGCGAATTTATATTGATTTCTTTGTACAACATTCAGGACCATATGGAACATCCGTTTGATGAAGAAGGCTTGGATGATATCAAACTCAGTAATTTCAAAATCAACCGAACAGGTATATAAATATTGAAACAAATTTTGTTTTTTAACAATTCTAAAACTACATTTGTTTTTATTATGAATCAGATAACATTGTTTTACGATCGTTTTTTTTACTTCTATTATCCAATAGAGGCAGTCAGGACTTTGTAGAACAACTACGTATAATATAAAATGGTCCTGATTTATCAGGACTTTTTTTTTGAAATGAAAAAAATAGGAATACAGGGTATAAAAGGATCTTTTCATGATCAGGTGGCACAATCGGTGTTTGATAGGGCTAGCCATCAGATTGTGGAGTATATGTCCTTCGACAGCCTAACAAAAGGGTTGATCCGAGGGGATATTGACCTAGCAATAATGGCCATAGAAAACTCCATCGCGGGTTCTATCTTACCCAATTATGCGCTTCTTGACCGAAATAATCTTTCGATTATCAAAGAACATTTTCTTCAAATCAATCACCATTTGATGGCGCTACCA
>RGZR01000014.1 GCA_010031465.1 Flavobacteriia bacterium | reverse complement strand
AAATAATTTTTTATACGCTTTTTTACTTTCCAAAAACAGCCAAAGCATTTTGACTTGTAACTGCTTCTATTTCAGACGAAGATAAGCCAAAACACGCGGCTACTCGGTTACAAATTAGGGGAAGATAAGCACTTTCATTTCGTTTCCCTCGGTAAGGAGAGGGTGCTAAATAAGGAGCATCTGTTTCTAAAACGATTGACTCAAGGGGCAAGCGGTGTAAAAATTGATCAATTTTTCCATTTTTAAATGTAATTACCCCACCTATTCCCAATTTAAATTGCATCGCTACTGCGCGTAATGCTTGTTCTTCAGTACCTGTAAAACAATGAAAAATACCATACAATTGATCATCTTTGTGACTTTCTAAAACCTCAAAAACCTCATCAAAAGCATCCCTACAATGAATTACAATTGGAAGTTGATGGTGTTTTGCCCATTCTATTTGTAGGGAAAAGGCGTTTTGTTGTTCTTTTATATAGGTTCGGTCCCAATACAAGTCAATTCCAATTTCACCAATCGCACTAAAATTACGTTGTTGAAGTTGTAGTTTTACTTTGTGGAGTTCTTCTTCCACATTTTCTTTTACATGGGTTGGATGTAATCCTGCCATCAAACGGATGGAATCGGGATACTTTTTTTCTAAGGCATACATTTTCTCCACATAAGTACTGTCTATCGCAGGGAGATAAAACTTTGACACTCCAGCATTTAATGCTGCAGCAATAACTTCCTCACGATCCTTGTCAAAGGCCTCTGCGTATAAATGGGTATGGGTGTCAATCAAAAGGTATCGTTTTGTATTCCGCTGCAAAAATACATATTGTTTGGCGATATCATCTGAAATAGAGAACGCTTACCTTTGCGGTATGAGAGAATGTTTTGTACCCTTAAAAAGAAGTAAAACAAACCATTTGCTTTGCAAAGCAAAAATCAATGGGCTTTCTGCTATTTTATTACTCGATACCGGGGCTTCCAATAGTTGTATCCATTGGAATCTCAAAGATCATTACCAATTGGAAAGTAAAGGAGATCCGTTTGATGCGGCAAGTGCGAGTCAAGATAAGCTAAAAGCCATGACAACAAAAAAGTCGCGATTGCAATTAGGTATGCATGCTGTGGGAACTTTTTCTTTTGTTTTGTTAGACTTGAATCATGTCAACCAAACCCTTGCTTCGCAAGGGTGTAAACCTATAGACGGTATCTTAGGTGCTGATTTTTTTACCAAAAACAAAAGCATACTCGATTACGCTACCCGAAAACTTTGGTTATAGCTCGAGTGCTTTCTTTGAATTACCTTCCATAAGGTGTTGAATGGGATCCTCAAGAGCTTCTTTTACTGCCACTAAAAAACCAACAGATTCTCTACCATCGATAATACGGTGGTCATAAGAAAGGGCGAGATACATCATTGGACGAATTTCTACTTTGCCGCTTATGGCTACAGGGCGTTCAATGATGTTGTGCATGCCCAAAATTCCCGATTGTGGAGGGTTAATTATAGGAGTGGATAACATCGAACCAAATACTCCTCCATTCGATATGGTAAAAGTACCTCCGGTCATATCATCAACTGTTATTTTACCTTCGCGAGCACGCGTGGCCAGTCGGCCAATTTCTTTTTCTACACCTGCAAAAGATAGGGCTTCGGCATTTCTAACAACGGGTACCATTAGTCCTTTAGGGCCGGAAACTGCCACACTGATATCGCAATAGTCATAAACAATTTTATAGTCTCCATCCATCATTGAATTGACGTCAGGATAAAGTGATAATGCCCGAACAACAGCTTTGGTAAAAAAACTCATGAATCCTAATTTTACCCCATGTTTTTCTTGAAAAGCATCTTTATGTTGGTTGCGCACACTAAAAATGGCTGACATGTCGGCTTCATTAAAGGTAGTAAGCATAGCCGTTTCATTTTTAGCCTCTACCAATCGTTCGGCTACTTTTCTGCGTAGCATGGATAGTTTTTCTCTTTTTTGCCCCCTATCTCCCCATTCCGGAGCAGTGCCCATTGCTGGCGTAGCTTTTACAGCGTCGTCTTTGGTAATTCGTCCACCTCTACCAGTTCCTGTAATAGAATTAGGAACGATCCCTTTTTCATCCATGATTTTTTTTGCTGCAGGAGAAGGGGTTTGAGCAGCATATGAGGGAGCTGTTGATGCAACTGCTGGGGCGGGAGTTGAAGTTGCTTTAGGGGAAGCAACTGCTGATGATTTAACTGTACTTCCTTCGGGTGCTTTGCCTTCTGTGTCAATTAAACACACAACGGCACCGACTTCTACTGCATCGCCTTCTTCCGCTTTTAGAGTAATGATACCACTCACTTCTGCAGGAAGTTCAAGAGTAGCCTTGTCAGAATCGACTTCAGCAATAGCTTGGTCTTTTTCTACATAATCACCATCGGAAACCAACCATTGTGCAATTTCAACTTCTGTTATTGATTCCCCTGGAGAAGGTACTTTCATTTCTAAAATCATGGTCTTATTTCTTTGCTTGTTGTATAAAGTTGTCTTTTGTAGGATCAAAAACGTAGTCAATTACTTGTTGATGACGACGTAAGTAACGGGTTGCGCTTCCCGCTGCTGGGGCTCCATAGTAGCGTCGTGTAGCCGGTCTAAATTGAGAAGCCTCAGGATATTGCAAGAGCAAGTAACTCCAAGCCCCCATATTTCGGGGTTCTTCTTGTGCCCAAACCTTTTCTTTGGCATTGGGGTATTTTTTAAGCTCGCTTTCAATATCGGCTACAGGCAATGGGAATAGTTGTTCCAATCGGATAAGGGCTACGTCAAATCGATTGTGTTCTTCTCTAAATTTGTACAAATCGTAATAAAATTTTCCAGAGCAAAATACAATTGAGGTTACCTCTTTTTTATTTACCACGTTATCTGAAAGTAAGGGCTGAAATTGCCCATGGGTAAATTCCTTTTTTTGGGAAACCGCTTGCGGATGACGCAATAAACTTTTAGGAGTAAATACGACTAAGGGCTTTCGGTAATTGGTCTTCATTTGCCTACGAAGCAAATGAAACATATTGGCAGGTGAAGTACAATTGGCCACGAACATATTGTCTTTTGCACACAATTGGAGGTATCGTTCCATACGAGCAGAAGAATGCTCCGCTCCTTGCCCTTCGTATCCATGGGGAAGTAGCAAAACCAATCCATTTTGTAATTTCCACTTGTCTTCTGCCGCAGAAAGGTATTGGTCTATCATAATCTGTGCTCCATTTGAAAAGTCACCAAACTGAGCTTCCCACAGGGTCAATGTTTTAGGACTGGCAAGGGCATAACCGTAATCAAATCCCATAACACCGTATTCGGATAACAAGGAATTATACACATTAAAACGACCTTGTTTTTCAGGTTGTATTTGGTTGAGCAATACCACCTCTTCTTCTGCATTTTCGGTTTTAATTACCGCATGTCGATGGGAGAAAGTACCCCGCTCAACATCTTGTCCAGAAAGTCTAACGTTGTGTCCTTCAAGCAATAGGGTTCCATATGCTAAAAGTTCACCCATAGCCCAATCCAAGCTGTCGTTTTCAAAATACATGGCTTTTCGGTCCTCTACAAGACGTTCTATTTTTCGTAAAAAATTAAGCCCCTCAGGTAAAGTAGTTATGGATTTTGCGACCATGTCTAACTGCTTTAGATCCACAGCCGTGGTGACGGGTTCGCTCATCACTTTTTCATCCACACGAACAAAATCCTTCCATTCGTCTGCCATAAACGGTGTAATAACCGTTGTTTCCGTTTTTTTAGAATCCTCTAGATTGTGTTCTAAAACGGCTTTGTATTCTTCTTCAAGGAACTTGACATAGTGGTCATCAATTACTCCATTTGCAATGAGTTGATTTGCGTAAATGTCTCTTGGGTTGGAATGCCGAGCAATTGCCTTGTACAAGGTAGGTTGTGTAAATCGAGGTTCATCCCCCTCATTATGTCCGTATTTTCGGTACCCTAAAAGGTCGATAAAAACATCGAGTCCAAAGCGCATACGATAATCTAAGGCGAAAAGGGTAGCGTGAACTACTGCCTCAGCATCATCAGCATTAACATGCAATACGGGCGAAAGGGTAACCTTTGCTACATCTGTACAATAGGTGCTGGATCGCGCATCCAAATAATTGGTGGTAAACCCAATCTGATTGTTTACAACTATATGAATTGTACCTCCGGTTTTGTAGCCTTTAAGTGATGCCATCTGAACAATTTCATAGGGAAGCCCTTGTCCAGCAATGGCAGCATCACCATGAACAATAATGGGGAGTACTTTATGGGTATCGCCATTAAATTTATTTTCAAGTTTTGCTCGGGCAATTCCTTCCACCACGGCACCCACCGTTTCAAGGTGAGACGGATTGGGAGCAATATTCATATTGATCTTCTTTCCATTGTCCGTTACACGCTGCGAGGTCCATCCAAGATGGTATTTTACATCGCCGTCAAAAACCATTTCTTCGTAATCTTTACCGTCAAATTCGCTAAAGATGTCTTTGGTTGATTTACCAAAAATATTGGTCAGTGTGCTCAGTCGGCCTCTGTGGGCCATTCCCATCACAAACTCTTCAACTCCTTGATCTGCAGCCGATTCAATAACAGCATCTAAGGCGGGAATTAACGACTCGCCTCCTTCGAGTGAAAATCGTTTTTGACCTACATATTTGGTGTGTAAAAAGTTTTCAAAACTAACCGCTTGATTGAGTTTGTTTAGTATGTGCTTCTTCTGTTCCGGATTAAAATTAGGATGGTTGTCGTTTATGTTCAGTCGCTGTTGAATCCATTTGACTTTTTCCGGATCACGTATATACATGTATTCGATTCCGATGGAATCACAATATATTCGCTGCAGGTGTTGAATGATTTCACGCAAGGTACTTGGGCCAATTCCCATAGTTTCTCCTGCATTAAACACCGTATCTAGATCGTGTTCTGATAGTCCAAAATTTTCAATGTCTAGTGTGGGGGTGTATTTTCGTCGCTCTCTAACGGGGTTGGTTTTTGTAAACAGGTGCCCACGAGACCGATATCCGTCTATAAGCTTTACTACTTTAAACTCTTTTTGCAGCTGCTCTGGAACTTCTGTAGCGGTTAAATTCGCTACCGAAGAATTGCTTTCCATTCCAAAATCAAACCCTTGAAAAAAGGCTTTCCAACTGGGTTCAACACTGTCAGGGTTTTGTAAATATTGGTCGTATAGCTCTGCGAAATAAGCGGTATGTGCAGCGTTCAAAAACGAATAATTATCCATTGAAGTGATTTCTTCTAAAATCCATCCTCCAAAATTACAACTTTTGCCCAAAGTGATTCTCAATTTTAGAAAAAATAGCGCTTTTACTTTTTGGGGTTTTACGTCTTTTTGTTTCAAACAAAAAAGGCGCTTTTTTTTTGGCAATTCTATCGCATATCCATAAACATTTTAATACCTTTTGACCATGTTTGCACTGGTTGACTGTAACAACTTTTACGCCTCTTGCGAGCGGGTTTTTCAGCCCCAATGGGAAGGGAAACCCATCGTGATTCTCTCAAATAATGACGGGTGCGTTATTGCGCGTAGTAACGAAGCCAAAGCATTGGGCATTCCGATGGGAGCGCCTGCATTTCAATACAAAACCTTATTCCGTGAAAAGCACGTCAAGGTATTTTCCTCCAATTATCCTCTCTATGGCGATATGAGTAGCCGGGTAATGTCTATTTTAGAACAGTATACTCCCCACCTTGAAGTGTACAGCATAGACGAAGCATTTTTACAATTTAAGGGATTTGACTTTTACGACCTCTCTGCACAGGGGCATCGCATGCGCAAACAAGTACGACAATGGACGGGTATTCCTGTCTCTGTTGGGATTGCACCGAGCAAAGCCCTTGCCAAAATTGCAAATAAAATCGCTAAAAAGTATGTCGAAAAAACACAAGGCGTGTATTGTATTGATACGGATGAAAAGCGAATAAAAGCCTTAAAGTGGACTGCTATTGGCGAAGTTTGGGGGGTAGGACGTCAGCACCGAAAACGCCTAGAAGCACTGGGGGTAAAAACAGCCTTAGACTTTGTTAACCTTCCTGATGCTTGGGTTAAAAAGCACATGAGCGTTTTGGGGCTTCGCCTCAAAAAAGACCTTCAGGGTCTGCCTTTCATTCAACTTGAAGAAATGCAACCCCCAAAAAAGGGAATTGCAACCACCCGCAGTTTTGAAGGAACAATAAGTAACTTTTCTGACCTGGAAGAACGCGTTTCAACCTTTGCCAGTAGCTGTGCTGAAAAAATGCGAAAGCAAGGCAGCAATTGTCATGCCCTGTTGGTGTTTGTTCGTAGCGATCCCCACAAAGCCGGAGCAGTACCCTACCGAAACAGTTGCGTACTCACATTGCCCTATGCCAGCAATTCCAGTATTTTATTAAGTCAATATGCGGTTAAAGGACTACGTCATATTTTTAAGGAAGGCATTGAGTATAAAAAAGCGGGAGTCATGGTAATGGGACTAACACCGTATGCTACTCGTCAACTGACGCTGTTTGAAGAAAAACAGGGGAAACACCATGCTTTGATGCAAGCATTAGACCGTATCCATAAACGCTTTGGCCCGTACCGAATGAAATTAGCCAACCAAGACCTAAACCGTACTTGGAAAATGAAACAAGAACACTTATCAAAACGCTTTACTACCGAAATTAAAGAAATCATTACGGTAAAATAATGGAATGAAAACACCCACTTTACATTTTTTCCAACCCGATAAAGAGCACCAAAAAACACTGCATTGGGTACAAGAAGGAATCTCCGCAGGCTTTCCGTCTCCGGCAGATGATTTTAAAGAATTGCGCATTAGTATTGATCAGGAGGTGGTGCGAAACGAATCAGCAACTTTTTATGCTCGCGTCTCTGGGGAATCTATGCAAGGAGCAGGTTTAGATGATGGTGATTTGTTGGTCATTGACCGAAGTCTTGAACCTAAAGACAATAAAATTGCAGTGTGTTTTATCGATGGTGAATTTACTGTGAAACGGCTTAAAGTAGAAGCTGACTGCATTTACCTTATGCCTGAAAATAAAAAATATCCGCCCCTTAAAGTTACCGAAGAAAATGAATTGATTATTTGGGGAATAGTGACCTATGTCGTCAAAAAATTATGAACTAAAACTTCCATGAAACAGCCACCCATCTTTTTCCTACTTCTCATACTTCTACTTTTACATTGTAACAAAGAAGAATCTTCTAATACAATTCCCGACTGCATCACACAAAAAATAGAAGCCATAAAAAAGGAAGAGATTCGGAATTCGCCAGCAAAAGTCTATCAATATGAGTACCAAGGGAAAAGTGTTTATTTTTTTCCTCAATACTGCTGCGATGTTTTTAGTGAATTGTATGATGAAAATTGTACCCTAATTTGCCATCCCGATGGGGGGATAACGGGAATGGGCGATGGAAAATGCTCTGGCTTTTTTACCGACCGAAAAAATGAGGTGTTGGTTTGGGAGGATGTAAGATCGAAAACCAATAAACGCATTGACTATTAAATCTGTATCTTTAAAACTAAGGAGATAACGAAATTACCATTGAAAACAATAAACTTAGGAATCATTGGGTTGGGAAGAATTGGCAAAGTTCATCTTACTCATGCCACGCATCACTTTCCTAATTGCAGGGTCATTGCAGCTGCCCGTGTACATCCCGAAAAGAAGGAGTGGGTTGCACGTTGTGGTGTCTCTCGATTTTATGATGATTTCACTTCCCTTGTGCAAGACCCTGATCTCGATGCCATTATTATCGCCTCACCCACAGGGTTTCATGCCACTCATATTGAACAAGCGGCCAAGGCGGGAAAAGCCATTTTTTGTGAAAAACCGCTGGACTTGTCTTTTTCTGTGGTTAAAAAGGTAGTCCAAACCGTAAAAAAGGCAAACATTCCTTTTATGCTGGGTTTTAATCGGAGGTTTGATCCAACTTACTGTAAGCTAAAAGACGCTCTTCAAACCGGAAAAGTAGGGACCCCTTATCTGCTTCGTATTACTAGTCGAGATCCCGGTCCTCCTCCAGTAGAGTATCTCAAAACCTCAGGTGGCTTATTTTTAGATATGGCCATTCATGATTTTGATATGGCGCGTTATCTGCTTGACGATGAAGTGGAAACCGTATATACTGAAGCTGCTGTTTTAGGGGAACCCCGATTAAAAGCATTTCATGATGTTGATACTGCCATTACCACATTACGGTGTAAAAAAGGTACCCTTGTGACTATTGACAACAGTAGAAATTCAGCCTATGGATACGATCAACGGATTGAAGTGTTTGGTGAAAAAGGAGTTTGGGGCGCTACAAATCCAACGGCAACCTTTGATTACCATTCTAACGCTCAAGGAACCCACAGCCCAACACTACTTCCCTTCTTTATGGAACGTTATGAAGCTTCCTACCGTTTAGAAATGGGGACTTTTTTAAAGTATATTTCGGAGGGAGGGCCCTCTCCTGTAAGTGCTGAAGAAGGGCTTCAAAGTATGGCCATAAGTATTGCTGCCCAGCGTTCAGTTGAAGAAAACAGAGTCGTTTCCCTTTCAGAAATAATAAATAACTAACCCAATGTTCACCTTACTCACCTTTATAGGATATACCCTTTTTGTAGCCTTGTATTCTTGGTACACCCTTCGAAAAGAAAATTTAAGCTCTACCGATGGTTACTTTCTTGGGGGACGAAGTTTGACCGGTATCGTTATTGCGGGTTCCATGTTGCTAACCAATATTTCTACTGAACATTTGATTGGCATGAACGGTTCTTCCTATAAAAATGGATTTATCATTATTGCCTGGGAGATAACCTCTGCCTTGGCCTTAGTACTAGCTGCACTTTACTTTATTCCCAAATACCTAAAAATGGGACTTACCACCATTCCTCAATACTTGGAGGAACGTTTTGACAAAACAACACGAACGTTGGTAGCCTTTTTTCTAATGATTTCGTTTATAGTTACTTTATTGCCAATTGTATTGTATACGGGTGCGCTTAATCTTGAAAGTATTTTTAATGTTTCTGAGGTCCTAGGCGTTACCCAACAAAAAGGAATTACACTTACGGTTATTGCCATAGGTTGTATTGGGGCGTGTTATGCTATTATTGGAGGACTAAAAGCCGTAGCCGTTTCAGATACAGTAAATGGGTATGGGTTACTTATTGGCGGATTGGCAATTCCCTCCATAGCTTTATATCAAATTGGAGAAGGGAATCTGTGGAACGGGCTACAAACTGTCTATGCGCATGCGCCTGAAAAATTTAACGTGATTGGCGCTTCAGATTCTGTACTGCCTTTTGAAGTTCTTTTTACGGGTTTGATAATAAATCAATTGTATTTCTGGAGCATGAATCAAACCATTATTCAACGTGCCCTAGGGGCTAAAAATCTAGCTGAAGCACAAAAAGGATTATTGTATACCGGAGTATTAAAAATTTTAGTTCCCCTAATCATTATTCTTCCTGGTGTTATTGGTTTTTATTACTACGGTGATAGCCTTTACGATAATCAAGACTTAGTCTATCCCGAATTGATAAAAAAAGTATTGCCCGTTGGTTTTATTGGTCTTTTTGCCGCAATTGTAATGGGTGCCGTTTTGAGTACATTTAACAGTGTATTGAATAGTGCCGCTACCATTTTTAGTGTTGACATTTACAAGGGAACCCTTAATCCAAAAAGTGACGAAAAAAAGATGGTGCGTGTCGGAAAAGGAACTTCGTTAGTATTAGCCGTTTTTGCAATTGCTGTGGCGCCTTGGGTAGCAAATGCTCCAGACGGATTGTATCAACTGTTACAACAACTCAATGGTATCTTTTTTATCCCTATTGCTTCCATCATGTTGGCTGGTTTTTTTACCCAATACATTTCAGCTAAGGCCGCAAAAACAGCACTTTTTATTGGGCTTGTCTTTTACCTTTTTACCACGTTCATCACCCCCGTTGATCTTCACTTTGTTCACCTGTGGGGAATTGAATTCTTGTTGAATGTAGCCGTTATGTTCGCTGTGTCTTATTTTTACCCTCAAGAGCAAAAACCAAGTGTTTCTCAAACGCCTCTATTGGAATTAAAAACATGGAAATACACCACACCCTTTTCTATAGGTTTGTGTGTAATCACCGTGGCCATTTATATTGCCTTAGGCATTTGAAGTTTTATTCCATCAACACCTTGTGAAATAGCTTTGCCAAGAAGGCGGCAAGTTGTTCACTGCTCAGTTTTATATCGGTAGTGTGGGTGGCTAAAAACAATTCAGGGGGTGCCCCAACCAGCATATAGCTCAATAATAAAAATTCGTATTTTTCAGAAAAAGCATTGATTTTCAAATCGGATTTAAGGTCTCGATTTAAATTTTTTACGATGACTTTTATAATTTCACTTTGGTAGGAACTCTGACGAATATGGGCTTGATTGACCACATGAAAGCGTATCATTTCTTCAGTACTGATCAAATCAAAATAGTTTTTAAACGTATGAAATAAATAATCATAAACGTTATCGCTTTGGATACGTGCCTGTTGGATGGATTCCTTTACTCTTGTATTATGAGACTCAATGAGCGCATCAAATAGGGAATTGATATCTGTAAAATAATTGTAAAACGTACCTCGGGCAATTCCCGTACGATCAACGATATCGGCTACCGTAGTTTTTTCTAATCCTTGCTCAGAAAATAAGTGCAAGGCCTCAGCCAACAAACGTTCGCGAACCTGTTGTTTTTGAAGCTCTCGCTTTCCTAAACTAAGAATTTCTATAGTCACCTAATCGAATCGTTCAAAAATACCGGCAATACCCTGACCTCCCCCAACACATGCAGTAACCATTCCGTACCGTTGCTTTCGCAGTTTCATTTCTTCCAAAAGCTGAATACTTAATTTCGTACCTGTACATCCTAAAGGATGCCCAAGGGCTATGGCTCCTCCATTTACGTTGACTGTTTCAGGATTTAGCCCTGCTTCTTGAATCACGGCTAAAGCTTGAGCAGCAAACGCTTCGTTGAGCTCTGTCTGTTCAATATCTTTCAATTGTAAACCGGCTATTTTTAGTGCTTTTGGAATGGCTACACAAGGGCCAATTCCCATATAAAGCGGATCTACTCCTCCTGCACTGCATGAGGCTAGACGGGCTATTGGAGTTAAATTATATTGCTTTACAATGGCTTCACTAACCACAAGTACAAACGCCGCCCCATCTGAAGTTTGAGAGGCATTACCAGCAGTAACCACTCCCCCATTTTTAAAAACAGGACGTAATTTGGCTAAGGCTTCTACTGTAGTGTCATTACGAACTCCTTCATCTACTGCGACAGTATGCTTAACTGATTTTCGTTGCCCATTTTCAACAAAAATCGATTCTACTTCAACGGGTACTATTTGATCTACAAATTTTCCCTCTGCAATTGCTTTGGCTGCTTTTTGGTGTGATTCGAAAGAAAATAGATCTGCTTGCTCACGACTGATTCCGTATTTAAGCGCCACCGCTTCTGCTGTAGCACCCATACTAACGTGGTAATTTAAGTTGTCAAGATTGGCTTTATAGCTAGGCGCCAATTTATACCCTGTCATTGGAATAACGCTCATATTTTCGATTCCTCCAGCTACAAAAACATCTCCAAAGCCAGCTCTTACTTTGGCTACAGCTAAGGCTATTGCTTCTAGACCTGAAGCACAATAACGGTTTATTGTCATCCCAGCAACCTCTTTCCCTAGCGCCCGGGCAGAAATGAGCCGACCAATTTGCAATCCTTGCTCTCCTTCAGGGTTAGCACATCCCACAATAACATCATCAACCTGTTTTGGATCTATTTCAGGTACTTTTGCCATTAAATGTTGAATTATATCAACTGCTAAATCGTCGGACCGATAATCTTTGAATCCTCCTTTTTTGGCTTTTCCTACCGCTGAACGGTATCCTTTAATTATATATGCTTCCATGGTTTAGTTTCTTAGGGGTTTGTTATTCATTAATAAGTATTGGATACGATCCAAGGTTTTTTGTTGGCCTAATAAACTCATAAAACCTTCACGTTCTAAATCCAATAGGTATTGTTCGCTTACCTGCTGGGGTGCAGTCAGGTCTCCTCCACACATTACATAGGCAATTTTACGGGCGATGTCTACATCATAATCAGACATATATTCACCCAATCTGAATTCATTGATAGCCGAATATAATACACTCAATCCAGAACGTCCCAGGACAAGGATGTCTTTGCGCTCCGTGGGCGGAATGTAAAACTCAGCCAATTCTAATACTTTCTCTTTGGCTTTGCCAATGTTCAATTGCGTATTGACACACACCTGATCCCTTCCCTTTTGAAGGTATTTAAGATCGTATGCCTCATAGGCGGATTTCGAAACCGCTGCGGTGGCAATGGATTTAAAATAGTCAATAAGCGTAGGCATTTGCACATCTCCTTCGCTTAATTCATCTGAAATACGAAGGGCAAATTCTTTGGTTCCTCCACCCCCTGGAAGTAAACCCACACCTACCTCAACCAATCCAATATAGGATTCGGCGGCATATATTCCAGCGTCACAATGCATTGAGATTTCACATCCCCCTCCAAAAACATAGCCTTGTGTGGCTACCACCACGGGTATTTTAGAGGTTCTGATACGCATATTCATTTGCTGAAAAGCATCAATCATTTGTTCTAAAAGATCCGTTTGTTTTTGCATGGCCAACATACCAATTCCCATTAGGTTGGCCCCTACAGAAAATTGTTTTGCATTGTTCCCTATAACAAGCCCTTTCCATTGGCCCTCTTCAGCGATTTGTATAGCTTCACTCATCGCGCGAACTATTCCTTCGCCAATAGAATTGCTTTTACTGGTAAATTCGAAACACAACACCCCATCGCCAATGTCGTGCACAGTACATTCGCTATTTTTTAATACAGGCGTTTGAGTCCGGTAGGAATCGAGTAATATATAGGATTTGGTATCGGGTAAAGCCTCATAGGATTCGCTATTAATATTAAAGTATTTTTTCTGTCCACCTTCAAATCGATAAAAGGATGTACCCCCAGTCTTTTTAAGACTAGTGATCCATTCGGGTACGGTTTCTCCCAGCTCCTCAACTAGTGCTATTCCTCTGTCTAAGCCAATAAGATCCCAGTATTCAAAAGGTCCAAAATCCCAAACATAGCCGGCCCGCATAGCATCATCAACAGGAAAATACTGATCTGAAATCTCGGGCACTCTATTGCTCGCATAGGCAAACAAGGCACCAAAATACGCCTTAAAAAATTGTTGCTCCTTACTTTCGCCATCAACTAAATACTGTAAGCGTTTGTCCATTAGCTCCATTCCTTTTGCAGTTTTCACTACAGTTGAATTGGGCTTTTGAGAAGGCTCATAGGCAAGTGTTTCTAGATTGAGTACTTTGATAATCGTTTTTCCTTCTGCATCTTTTTCTTTTGTTTTTTCATAGAATCCTTTCCCTGTTTTATTACCCAGAAAATGATGGTCTAATAAAAACTGCATAAAGGCAGGGGGAGTTCTTTTTTTCAATCTATCTATGTAGGTGTCCCCTTGAACATTGTCCATTACAAAACGACTTACTTTATCCCCAGTATCTAAGCCCACTAGGTCCTGTAAGCGATAACTACCCGTGTTGGGTCTACCGATTAACGAACCTGTCATGGCATCCACTTCTTCAACACGAAACTTCAAGGATGCTGTTAAAAACGTAATTTCTGTTCCCGACATAACCCCAATTCGGTTTCCAATAAATGCAGGAGTGTCTTTACATAAAACGGTCTGTTTCCCCAACGTAATTTTTCCAAATTCCATAAAAAATTGGGTAACCTGAGGCTGTGTTTCTTTTATAGGTATGACTTCTAATAAACGAAGGTATCGCGGGGGGTTAAAGAAATGTGTACCACAAAAATGCGCTTTGAAATCTGCACTTCTTCCCTCGGCCAATAAGTGTATCGGAATACTTGAAGTGTTAGAACTTACCAAGCTTTGAGGCTTTCGGTAACGGTCTACCTGTTCAAAAATTTGTTGTTTAATATCTAACCGTTCTACTACAACTTCAATAATCCAATCTGCATCAGCAATTTTTTCGAAATCATCCTCAAAATTTCCGGTTGTTATCCGTTGTGCAAAAGAAGTGTGGTATATAGGTGCAGGTGAAGATTTTAGGGCATTTTGTAGGGCTTGGTTTACTAGGCTGTTCCGAAGGCGCTGTTCTTTTGCAGAAGCACCTTCTAAATTCGGAGGGACTATATCTAGCATAAGAACATCTAAACCCACGTTGGCTAGATGACAGGCAATACCAGAACCCATAACACCTGAGCCTAAAACGGCTACTTTTTTAAGTCGATAGTTCATGAAATTTAATTTTGGTAAACTAAACTACTAAAAAAAATGACACTGTGTCATTTTTATAATTACTTTTGAAAAAAACAATACCATGAGTTTAGAGTATATGATCGGGCAGTTTGAAAAAAAGGCACAAACCGCAGCTCCAATTGGGGGTACTATTAAATTTGAAATTGATGGGCAAGGAATTCTAATTGATGGCACCACCGACACCAATACAGTTACTGCTTCAAATGGAGAAGCCGACTGTACAATTAGTATGACCGCTGAAGTATTAAAAAAATTACGCGATGGGGAAATCAACCCCATGATGGCTGTAATGGGGGGTCAAATCAAAATTAGTGGCGATATGGGATTGGCGATGAAAGTCCAATCACTTATGGGATAATTAAGCCGAACAACTCATATCTGATCCACAGCACTGAGGCGATTTAATCTTTCCTTCACAGCTTCTGCAAATTGAAATTTGCACTTCACTTCCATTGTCAAGTGATAGGATATCGTGCTCTAAAGGTTGGTTACATTTTGCACAACTCGCATTTACTGCCATTCCACAGTTTGAACATTCGTACGTTGCCATAGTTTTGTTTTTTGTTCCTCTAAGATACATCTTTTTTTACGCCTTTAATCCATTTGAATAGAGAAAAAAACAACCAAAGCCATGGGGCACCGTGAAGTAAAACATCAAAGTAATCCATAGGTCCCATTCCAACTCCACCTCCCATGAGCCATCGTATTTTACCTACTATATGAGGTTCAGGAAGAAAGGGAGCTAACCCTAAAGTTATAGTCGCCAGGAAGGGGTAAAAAGGAAATTTTGAGTTCATTGAGTTCTAATCTAAAGCTTCTACAGGCCAAGGCACCTGTTGGTTTGTTTCTTTTATCCGAGGCATTTGTGCTTTTACTTCTATTAAATGATCGGTTAACATTTTTGCTAATTTTCGTACTTGCTCAGGTTGCGATTCTTTTAGGTTATTCGTTTCTCCAATATCGTCAAGAAGGTGATACAATTCAAAATGTTGATCTTCATGAAAATAAATGAGTTTCCAAGGACCCATTCGTACAGCACTATAACTTCCAATTCCAGGGCCGCTTGGACCCCATTCGTTTGGATAATGCCAATAAAGAGGCCGGGGTTCAAAATCGGAAAATTCCCCTTTTAAAAGTGACGAAAAATTATACCCATCAATCGCTTGAGGTGTGGTATACTCTTTAATTTGTGCTATGTCCAAAAGGGTTGGGAAAAAATCTTCAATAATTACAGGACTACTAATGCTTTGGTTTTTTGGGGTTTTCCCCGGCCAATAAGCCAACATGGGCACTCGAATACCGCCCTCATAAATAGCACCCTTTCCGCTTTTTAATGGTGCATTGTGCTGGTGTTTCTCCCCTCCTCTAGCCACAGCACTTAATCCTCCATTGTCAGACATAAAGAGCACCACCGTTTCCTCTGCAATCCCTTTTTGCTCTACAAAGTCTAAAAGCGAGCCCAAGGCAAAATCCATGCTTTCAACCATGGTAGCGTATTTTACTTCTTCAGGGGGTAAGTCCATTGATTCATAATGAGATAAAAAGCGGTCGTCAGCCATCAGTGGAGTATGCACTCCGTACAAGGCAAAGTAGAGAAAAAACGGCTGCTTTTGTTCAATTGGGGTTGCCAAAGAAGCGATTGCTTTTTCAGTTAAGGCTTGGGTTAAAAAAACAGGTTTTCCATGGTATTCCTCCAATCCAGGAACTGCCCAAACTTTTCTATTTTCATCTCCATTTCCAAAATTATCAGTACCTAAATAACTGCCCGGTGCGCCAGCTGCATGGCCAGCTATATTTACTTCAAACCCCAAGTTCAAGGGGTTCTCTGCAGGGTAACCTATAGCACCAAAATGGGCTTTTCCAGCATGAACTGTGAAATACCCGTGATCTTTTAACAGTTGGGGTAACGTTGTAGCTAAAGCACTATTGGGAACCGTTGGGGTTGTAGAAAGGCCATTGTAATTCCAATCCGGAAAAATCAAAGTGGGATGCTCTTTTTCCATGGGTTGTTGTTGATCAGGGTATAAAGTCCAGTTGGTAACACGATGTCGGGCAGCATTCATTCCCGTGAGTAAACTAACCCGAGTGGGGGAGCAAACAGGTGTACTATAGGCATGGGTGAATTTGACTCCTTTAGCCGCTAAACGCTCCATATTGGGAGTTCGGTATTTTTCATTTAAGGGCGTTGGCTGGTCCCAGAAAGGAACCGAAGTGTCTTGCCACCCCATGTCATCAACAAAAAATAAAATGATGTTTGGTGGATTTTTTGATGGGGCCGTACATGACCAAAATAAACCGAGGAGTACCCCGTAATAAATCGCTCTTCTCATGATTTTTTTGGGATAAAAGGAGCGTTATACACAGCTAGGTTAGAAATTACAGGTGTAGCCTTAGTTGATGTAATTGTAAAGCGAGCCCCTAAAATGGGAGCACTTTCAAAGGGAATCATTCTTTTGTTTCCTACAGTTGAACCTGAATACACTTTTGACCATCCTTGTTCGGTAAGGAGTTCCAATTCAAAAGACTTGATTCGTTGTCCCAAAGGCAAATGTTCTTGAATCACAAAAGTGTTGGCTTGTTGAGGGGTTTCCCACATCAAAGTCAGTTGAGGTTGTGCATCGTCATCCTCAGCGGCCCAAAAGGATGTCGAGACGCCTTCAATCAAGGCTTTGGGAGTACTCCCATTTCGTGTAGAGGAAGTTGTAATTTTAGCGCTACCCACCTTGTCGCTGGCCTTCATTTTTTGTATATAGTCCGCCAATAATGCCAATTGTTTTGTTTCGTTTTCGTGAATCAAACCTCGGTCATCTACGGGAAGATTTAATAACAAAGAACTGTTTAATCCTACTGAGTTAAAATAAATATCCACCAATTTTTCTAAGGATTTGACTTGATCATCTTCCTCTGGATGATAATACCATCCTGGGCGGATAGAAACATCGGTTTCTGTGGGTATCCAATGCGTTCCATTTTCTTGACCAGGAGCAAATTTTTGAAAGTCGGGCATGCCGGCATAAACGCTATCACGGTAAATGGGAGACCAGGTTGTTTCGTTGGCATAGCCTTTTTCATTTCCAACCCAACGTATATCCGGACCTGCATCGCTAAAAAGTACCGCACCCGGTTGTAATTCCCTTACCAATTCATACGTATTTGGCCAATCGTAATAGGTTTTTTTATCTACACGACGCTCTTCATTTGCACCGCCATAATACCCGTCACCTCCATTTGCTCCGTCAAACCAAACTTCAAAAATGTCACCATAATTGGTGAGCACCTCTTTGAGTTGATTTCGAAAATAGGTTATGTATTCGGGTTTTCCATAGTCAGGATGATTTCGATCCCAAGGCGAAAGGTAAATTCCCATTTTTAATCCATTGGCTTTACAGGCTGCGGCCAATTCGGCTAATAAATCTCCTTTTCCCTCACGCCAAGGGCTATTTTTTACGGAGTGTTCAGTGTATTCACTGGGCCACAAGCAAAAGCCGTCGTGATGCTTTGCTGTAATAATAATTCCCTTCATACCCGACTCTTTGACCACCCGTGCCCATTGGTCGGTATCTAAAGCTGTAGGATTAAATTGTGAGGGTTTTTCATCGCCAAAGCCCCATTCTTTATTGGTAAATGTATTCATGTTGAAATGTATAAAGGCGTAATATTCCAATTCTTGCCAAGCGTGTTGACGCGCTGATGGAATCGGTCCTACTGGCTCTAAGGGAGGGGTTGGCGCTGAGCAAGAATCCATTATAAGGAATACAAAAAGAGCGAAGTGAAAGCGAAGTGAAAAAATTAACATTATGAATTTACTTTTTAAATTTTGGATCAATAAATTCCCATTCTCTAATGTGAGGATGGCGATGGGCTTGTTTTTGAAGGGAATCCATAGTAGCAATAATTTCAGGATTCAGTGCGGCAATATCTTGAGTTTCACTAGGATCTTCGTCAAGATTAAATAGTTGCCACGGGGATTGTGGATTTACTTTCAGTTCTGTTTTCACTGCTTTCCAATTTCCCATTCGAATAGCGATTTGACCTCTTTTTTCGGGATATTCAAAATAGAGATAGGGATGTTTTTCTTGCTGGGTTTGGTTTAATAATGTGGGAAGTAAAGAAATTCCATCTGGTAAAGATTTCGGCTGCCCCGCCAGTTCCGCAAAGGTATTGTACATGTCCCAATGTCCAGAAACGAGATCTGAAAGAGTACCGGGTTGTATTTTGTCTTTCCAATAGGCGATAAAAGGAACGCGAATTCCTCCTTCATAAACATCCATTTTTAATCCCCTCAGATGGGCTGCACTCTTAAAATAGTCAGCCTGAACTCCACCAGCAAACGTGGGGCCGTTATCACTTGAAAACAAGATTAGGGTATTTTCTTCTTGTCCCCTTTTTTTAACCGCTTCCCAAATTTTCCCAACCTCACTATCCAAATGGGTAATCATTGCCGCATAAGCTGCCAAAGGGGTTTGATGTGCCGTATAACCTTGATTTCCATAGTAGGGCGTTTCTTCAAATTTTCCCAAATAAGAGGTGAGTAAGGAATCCGGTACTTGAAGAGAAACATGAGGGATAGGAGAAGGATAATACAAAAAGAAGGGCTTCGCTTTAGATGTAGTGTCTAAAAAGTGAATTGCTTTTTCTATCATTCTATCGGGAGCATAATCTTTTCCTTTAAATTGATCGAAGGAACTTTTATCGCTTGAGGGTGATAGCGGCGTATGCACTAAAAAATATTCATTATCAAGCGGGGCTATTTCATCATTTTCCCACAAGTGGGTAGGGTAATAATTATGTGCCTGTTTTTGGTCTAAGTAGCCGTAGTAATAATCAAACCCTTGAAGCAGCGGGCTACCTGTCGTTTCATTCATTCCTAAACCCCATTTTCCCACTAAAGCTGTTTGATAGCCTGCTTTTTTAAGCATTTTGGCTAGGGTGGGTGTTGTTTCAGGGATAGGCATTTGCCCACCTTCTAAATCATCTTCAAATTGCCCTAATTCATAATTTCCGCGAATGTAGGCATGCCCTGCGTGTGTTCCGGTCAAAAACATATAGCGTGAGGGAGCGCAAACAGGAGCGCCTGTGTAGTGTTGTGTAAAGCGCATTCCTTCTGCTGCAAGGCGATCCAAATGCGGAGTTTTTATTTTTTCTTGTCCATACGATCCAAGTTCTCCATAGCCCAAGTCGTCGGCAAGAATATAAATAATATTCGGTGGGTTCATTTCTTGTTTT
Organism: Flavobacteriia bacterium; assembly: GCA_010031465.1. Taxonomy (GTDB): domain Bacteria; phylum Bacteroidota; class Bacteroidia; order Flavobacteriales; family Flavobacteriaceae; genus MS024-2A. Next base: position 4,783 of record RGZR01000014.1, on the reverse strand, counting down.
TGGGGAGGAGAACAGGAAAAAATACCTAAGACCAAAAGGGCAAATAGTGGTTTTTGCATGGGTTTAAATTTTAATAAAAATTCGTTTTTGATACAGCCAATAACAAACGTACCACAAGCCAAACAATACGCCTAAACTCAAGACAAAGTTCGCCATGAAAGGAGAAATTCCACCTAATAAAGACTGCGTAAAGGGCTTTCCTATTTTTTGAAATAAGCCGGCCCCACCTACCGAAGCAAAGAGATAGATAAACAAGGGATTCATTCCAACCACTCTAAAAAAGAGTGTGTTTTTAATGCTTTTTTTGATATCAATAAAGTAATAACTAAGGGCAAAAGCCAAAAGGGTCGAGCCGCCAGACCACAATACAAATGAAGTAGTGGAAATTCGTTTAATTACAGGAGTAAAAACACCTGTGATAGCTCCCAAAAGCAAGCCAATCAGAGCGGCATAGATCAGTTTTTTTAGAATTGCTTTTGAAGTGTTTGAGGAAAGTAAAAGTTGTCCTGCCATCATTCCCCAAAGGGTGTGAGCTGCAGTGGGTACAGCATTAAAAGCCGCCCAATGCCCCCCGTATTCGTATCCTGAAATCAAAATGTTAAACCAGGCACCAAAATTTTGCCCCGCCACAAAGGCCATATCAAAACCGGGTACTGTAAAATAACGATACAACAGATCGGAAAGAACAATCACCCCAAGAGAAACAATCAATTGAATCCATCGCTTTTGTTTGAGCAGTAAAAAGGCCAGTAGATAGGTGAATGACAACTGAGCCAAAACATTGTCAAACTGGAAAATAATTTTTTCAGGTCCGATACAATAAAGTGCCCAACCAAAGAATAACAAAAGAAAGGAACGTCGAAGGGCATGGTTGCGAATTTGTTTTTCAGAGTCTCCCCTTTTTAATCTATTTGCGTATGAAAAAGGTAAGGAGACCCCAACGATAAACATAAAAAAGGGTTGTATCAAATCCCAAAAGTGTAAGCCCTCCCAGGCTACATGATGAAATAAAAAATCAGCTGTTTCGGTAATTGACGAATTACCGGTTTGCATCAACACATCAAAGAGGTGAGAAAATTCGGCGATCAATAAAAACATGACTGCCCCACGAAAAAAATCAATGGAATGAATTCTGTTTTGCACACTTGCTACTGCACTCATCTCAATTCAATATCAATCACAGTATCTATATCGTTTTTTTGGATAGAAGAAACATCCAAGATAAACCCGTAGCGATCGTTCCGATAAGGAATAGATTCTCCGGTTGAACGCAAGCTTACCCGTTTGATTTTAACAGGCACATAGTCCATAGAAATCCGATTCAATGTTGGATTAAGAAGATGCAAATAGACCGTTTTTCCTTTTTGTGTAGAAACAAAGTCTGAATTTGGTGTAATGGGGCCTTTACGCGTTTCGTAAATAGTTTCCCCATGTGTTTTTAACCAATCACCCATGGCTTTTAATGATTTTACATGAGTGGGTTGAATTTTGCCGTTCGGCATGGGCCCAACATTGAGTAATAAATTGCTGCCGTAGCCTGCGGCTTTAATCAAATAATGAATCAGCTCTTTTTCTGATTTGTGTTTACGGTCTTGTAAATTAAAGCCCCAAGATCCGTTTATGGTTTCGCATACTTCTAGAGGCACGCTTCCAATTTGATCTGCCGGAGTACCCCAACCTGTGGTATTTTGCCCGGGCAAGTCTTTTTCAAACATCTGAAAATCTTCTCCTGAAATCACACCAATGTGGTGGTTGTTCCCTATCAAAGCATGGGGTTGCAATTCGTGAATCATAGCATAAATTTCATCGTATTGCCAGTCTACCTTAACCTCACCAAAGGTGTTGCCATCCCATTCCTTTTGATCCCAATGGCCATCAAACCAAATACCCCCAATATCACCGTATTGCGTTAAAAGCTCTTTTAATTGGGCCTTCATAAAAGCAATATAGTCTTCCCACTCGCCTTCTCCTCTTCCTGCTATACCCTTCCCTGTTCTTCCTCTAGGAAAATAATCGTCTCGATTCCAATCGAGGAGAGAGTAATAAAAGAAGAGTTTAATCCCCTCTTTTCTGCATTCTTCTGCCAATTGTTTTAGCACGTCTTTTCCGTAGGGAGTTGAATCTACGATATCGTAATCAGTGGCTTTGGAATCAAACATAGAAAAACCATCATGATGTCGGCTGGTAATGGTAATGTACTTCATCCCTGCATCCTTAACCATTTGCACCCATTCTTTGGCATCAAAGTCTATAGGATTAAAAAAAGAAGGGAGTTTTTCATATTCCTCAATAGAGATGTTTTGGTTATTCATTACCCATTCACCGTCGCCCAATATACTGTAGACTCCCCAATGAACGAAAAGACCGAAACGAGCGTCTTGAAACCATGTTCGAGCCTCTAAATTGGCCGCAGTGGGCTGATAATTTTCAATTTGTGCAGCAAGGGGTAAGCTGCCAAAAAGAAGTAGAACAACTACTCCTATTTTACTTTTTTTAAAACAATCCCGTAACATTTGATTTTTCATGGTTTTCTGTGCTATTTAGTTTAAATTCTAAAATCCTTATTAAATTTAGTAAATTTATAACAACCTTCCTCCTATGAAATTAATACCGTACTATCGCCTTGCCATATTCGTATTGGCCTTTTCTTCCTTTTGCTCAGCTCAAGACTGGCCGAATTTTGAAAAGTTTAAAGCTGACAATGAAAGCCTTACACCCAAAACAAACACTGAAAAAAGAGTTGTTTTTATGGGAAACTCGATAACCATTGGTTGGCTGAATTCCCGTCCAGATTTTTTTAAAGACCAACCCTATGTCAACAGAGGGATTAGCGGGCAAACTACCCCGCAAATGCTTGTGCGCTTTCGTGCCGATGTAATTGATATTGGTGCAGATGTAGTCGTGATTTTAGCGGGCACAAACGATGTGGCAGAAAACACGGGACCCACCACACTTAAAATGATTCTTGACAATATTAAATCCATGACGGAACTTGCCCAAGCGAATAAGGTTAGCGTAATCTTATGTTCGGTATTGCCCGCCTTTGACTATCCTTGGCGTCCTGGGAAAGACCCAAACATTAAAATTCCTAAGTTAAATGAAATGATAAAAACCTATGCTGAACAAAACGGCGTTTATTATTTGGATTATTTCAGTGCATTAGACGATGGAAATAACGGACTTATTGCTGCCTACACAACGGACGGAGTTCACCTTACTCCCGAAGGCTATAGCGTAATGGAGCCTATGGTTGAACAGGCCATTAAAACCGTTCTTTCGAAATAGTGAAAAACTTTGGAATCCTTCTGGCTTTATTAATAATTGGAATTGGGTGTAGTACTTCGCCTAAAATTTCCACTACCGTACTTTTTGAAAATGGTACAGGTCCCTATCAGTGCTATCGAATTCCCGCGCTTATAAAAACCCAAGACGGAACCCTTTTAGCTTTTATCGAAGGGCGAAAAACAGATTGTGCTGACTTTGGAGATGTAGATTTACTGATGCGTTCTAGTAAAGACGGAGGGCTTACTTGGTCTGCCCCAACCCTTTTGGTCGACAACAGCACACTTCAAGTAGGAAATCCGGCGCCTGTTCTTGATCAAACCGATCCCAATTACCCTCAAGGGAGGTTGTTTTTATTTTACAACACAGGTACAGCTTCTGAACACGAAGTTCGTTTAGGTAATGGGGAACGCAGGGTGGCTTTCATCACCAGTACAGACCAGGGAACCACATGGTCAACCCCCACAGACATTACCTCTTCGGTACATTTTAATGCCAGTACTGGTAGCGCTTCCTTAGACTGGCGTACGCATGCAAATACACCCGGACACGCCCTTCAATTAACGAAAGGCAATTACAAAGGTAGAATTTACATCCCGGCCAATCATTCCACAGGCGATCCACAAGATCATTTCAATGAGTACCGAAGCTATGGTTTTTATTCCGATGACCATGGTGAGAGTTGGCATACTAGCGTTGATGTTCCTGTACCTTCATCAAATGAAGCGATTGGAGCAGAACTTCCCAATGGCGAGTTAATGCTGAATATCCGCGAGCAAAATGGAGAAACCAAACGCAGATTGATTGCCTTAAGTAAAGATGGTGGAGCCACTTGGGATTCTCCCTATTTTGATGAGGCGTTAATGAGTCCAGTGTGTCAATCCAGCCTTTTATTTTTTGAAGGCAAAAACAATTCCTATCTGGTATATTCTGGCCCAAATAGTGAAACCAAAAGAGAAAAAATGACCTTAAAGTTCAGTACTGATTATGGAAAAACCTGGGCCAAGTCTTTTGAGGTTTATGCTGGAGAAAGTGCCTATTCTGATTTAGTACAAATCGATGGAGATCACTTAGGAATTCTCTATGAAGAAGATCAAAAACGCGTTGTTTTTGTAAAAATAAATCCGGAAGCAGTGCCCCCGGATTAGGATGTTTTATTTTGAAAACGGTACGGCAACCAAATAGTTACCCCAACCCATATGTAAGTTAAATCCGTTTGAAGTTGCTTCAAAAGCCATTGAAAACGCTTCAATACTTTCTGAACTTTCCATAACAGGAACGGTTACACGGGCTACGTCAAGATCAGCATTGTAATTGTAGGCACCCCATACATGAGTCGCTTTATTGACAATCACCGTCATCAATCCTTCTGAAGGAATGGCATACATAGTATAGGAACCCGCATTTAACGAAGTGTCTCCTATCTTCATCGGTGTATAAAGTGTAAGTTCTGTAGCTTCATTAGCTCCCATACGCCATACTTTTCCTTCAGGAACTAAAG